>NZ_JBITIH010000016.1:0-137543 GCF_044458865.1 Micromonospora sp. NPDC050417 | reverse complement strand
GGGGCGCGGCCCCGCCCCCCCCCCCCCCCGGGGGGGCCCCCCCCCCGCCCCCCCCCCCCCGCGGCGCCCCCCCCCCCCCCCCCCCCCCCTCCCCCCCGCCGCCCCTCCTTACCTTCTAGCGCTGGCGCAGCAGTGGGGCGCCGGGTACGGCGGGAGGGGGCGTCGCCTCGTCCACGTCGATCGCCGGCTGGGAGAACTGCGCGTGGTACAGCCGGTGGTACGCGCCCCCGGCGGCGAGCAGTTCGGCGTGCGTACCCTGCTCGACGATGCGACCACTCTCCATCACGAGGATGAGGTGGGCGTCCCGGATGGTGGAGAGCCGGTGCGCGATGACGAAGCTGGTCCGGTCCGACCGCAGTGCGGCCATCGCCCGTTGCAGCAGCACCTCGGTACGGGTGTCGACCGAACTCGTCGCCTCGTCCAGGATCAGCAACGACGGGTTGGAGAGGAACGCACGGGCAATCGTGATCAACTGCCGTTCACCCGCGCTGACGTTGCTCCCCTCCTCGTCGATCACCGTGTCGTAACCGTCGGGCAGGCTGCGTACGAAGCGGTCGACGAAGGTCGCCTTCGCCGCCGCGAGGATCTGCTCCTCGCTCGCCTCCGGGTCGCCGTACGCGATGTTCTCCCGGATCGTGCCGCCGAACAACCAGGTGTCCTGGAGCACCATGCCGATCTCCGACCGGAGCGTGTCCCGACGCAGCTCGGTGAGATCGACGCCGTCGAGCGTGATCCGGCCCGAGTCCAGTTCGTAGAAGCGCATGACCAGGTTGACCAGGGTGGTCTTGCCAGCCCCGGTCGGGCCGACGATCGCCACCGTGTGACCGGGCTCGGCGACCAGCGACAGATCCTCGATCAGCGGCTTGTCGTGCTCGTACCGGAAGGAGACCTGCTCGAACTCGACCCGGCCACGACGCTCGGAGATCGAGGCCGGCGCGGCCGGGTCCGGGGTCTGTTCGTCGGCGTCGAGAACCGCGAAGACGCGCTCCGCCGAGGCGACCCCGGACTGCAACAGGTTCGCCATCGACGCCACCTGGGTCAGCGGCTGGGTGAACTGCCGCGAGTACTGGATGAACGCCTGGACGTCACCCAGGCTCATCGCACCCGAGGCGACCCGCAGGCCGCCGATCACCGCGATCGCCACGTAGCTCAGGTTTCCGATGAACATCATCGACGGCATGATGATGCCGGAGACGAACTGGGCGCCGAAGCTCGCCTTGAACAACTCGTCGTTCTTGGCCGCGAAGGACGCCTCGATCTCGCGCTGCCGACCGAAGACCTTGACCAGTTCGTGACCGGTGAACGCCTCCTCGATCTGCCCGTTCAACGCGCCCGTGTGCTTCCACTGGGCGACGAACTGCTTCTGTGACCGCTTGGCGATCTGCTTCGTCACCCAGACCGACAACGGCACCGCGACCAGCGCGACAACCGCCAGCAGCGGTGAGATCACGAACATCAGGACCACGACGCCGACCACGGTCAGCAGCGAGGTGAGCAACTGGCTCAGCGTCTGCTGGAGACTCTGCGAGATGTTGTCGATGTCATTGGTCACCCGACTGAGCAGCTCGCCTCTGGGCTGTTTGTCGAAGTACGGCAACGGCAACCGGTTGAGCTTCTCCTCGACGTCGGAACGGAGCTTGCGAATCGTCCGCTGCACCACCCCGTTGAGGATGTAGCCCTGTAACCAGGCGAGCAGGCTGGCGGCGAGGAAAAGCACCATCACCAGGAGCAGCACCCGACCGAGCCGGTCGAAGTCGATGCCGACCCCGGGCACCACGTTCGCCCTGGCGAGGATGTCGGCGAACGAGTCGTTGCCGGCCGCCCGTGCCGCGTCGACCGCCTGCTGCGTGGTGGTCCCGGCCGGCAACTGCTTGCCGAGGACGCCGGAGAAGATGATGTCGGTGGCGTGGCCGAGGATCTTCGGACCGGTGACGCTGAGTCCCACGCTCGCGAGCGCGAGCGCGATCACCCCGATCAGGTGCAGCCGGTGCGGCCGGAGCCGTGCCATCAGCCGGCGGGCCGACGGCATGAAGTTCATCGACTTCTCGGTCGGCATGCCCGCACCCATCCAGGGTGGGCCGCCGCCACGACGTGCGGCGGCGGGTAAGCGCGCCGGGGTCGTTTCGGTCGTCTGCTGGCTCATCCCCGTACTCCGTGTCTGGTCTGACGTACCCCGGGTCTGGTCTGGCGCCGGTTGGCCGCTCATGCCACCGCCGCCACGGTCAGCTGGGACTCCACGATCTCGGCGTAGGTCGGGCAGGTCTCGATCAGCTCCTGGTGGCGGCCGATCCCGACGATCGCCCCGTCCTCCAGCACGATGATCTGGTCGGCGTCGACGATGGTCGAGACCCGTTGGGCCACGATGATCACCGCAGCCTCCGCGGTGACCGGTCGCAGAGCCGCCCGCAGCCGGGCGTCGGTGCCGAGGTCGAGCGCGGAGAAGGAGTCGTCGAAGAGGTAGATCTCCGGCCGGCGAACCAGCGCGCGGGCGATCGCCAGTCGTTGACGTTGACCACCGGAGAGGTTCGTCCCGCCCTGTGTGACCGGTGCCTCCAGTCCCTCCGGCAACGCCTCGACGAAGTCCCGGGCCTGGGCGATCTCCAGGCTGGCCCAGAGTTCCTCGTCGGTGGCGTCCGGGTTGCCGTACCGCAGATTGCTCGCCACGGTGCCGGTGAAGAGGTACGGCCGCTGCGGCACCAGGCCGATCCGCTGCCACAGGATGTCCGGGGAGAGGTTCCGGACGTCCTCACCGTCCACCAGCACCGTGCCGCCGGTCGCGTCGAAGAGTCGGGGTACCAGGCCGAGCAGGGTGGTCTTTCCCGCCCCGGTGCTGCCGATGATCGCCGTCGTCTGGCCCGCGTGGGCGCGGAACGAGATGTCGCGCAGCACCGGGGCCGCCGCACCGGGGTACTGGAATCGGACGTCGCGCAGCTCCAGGTCGCCGCGCACGTCAACCTTGGTGACCGGTCGCTGCGGCGGCACGACGGAGGAGTCGGTGTCGAGCACCTCGACGATCCGTTCGGCGCAGACCGCTGCCCGAGGCACCATCATCAACATGAAAGTCGCCATCATGACCGACATCAGGGTCAGCATCAGGTAGCTCAGGAAGGCGGTCAGCGCGCCGATCTGGATCTGTCCCGCGTCGACCCGGGAGGCGCCGAACCAGAGCACCGCGACGCTGGAGGCGTTGAGCACCAGCATCACGATCGGGAAGATCAACGCCATCAACCGACCGGTACGCAGCGCGGTCGCGGTCAGGTCGGCGTTGGCGGCGTCGAACCGGCGGGTCTCGTACGGCTCGCGGACGAACGCCCGCACGACGCGGATGCCGGAGATCTGCTCCCGCAGCACCCGGTTGACCGTGTCGATCCGGGTCTGCATCAGCCGGAACTGGGGCACCATCCTGCGGATGATCAGGCCGATGGCGAGCACCAGCACCGGTACGCAGACCAGCATCAGCCAGGAGAGGCCGACATCCTCACGGAGTGCCATGATCACGCCGCCGACACACGTGATCGGCGCCGCGACCAGCAGGGTGCAGGTCACCACGACCAGCATCTGCACCTGTTGTACGTCGTTGGTGTTTCGCGTGATCAGCGAGGGGGCGCCGAACTGGCCGACCTCGCGGGCGGAGAAGCTCATCACCCGCCCGAAGATCGCCGCTCGTACGTCCCGACCGAAACTCATCGCGGTCCGGGCGCCGAAATAGACGGCCGCGATCGAGCAGGCGATCTGCAGGGCGCTGACCAGCAGCATCCAGCCGCCGATGCGGACGATGTAGCCGGTGTCGCCCCGGGCGATGCCCTGGTCGATGATGTCGGCGTTGAGGCTCGGCAGGTAGAGCGACGCCATGGTGCCGACGAGTTGCAGCAGCACCACGATCGTCAGCGGCCGACGGTACGGCTGTAGATAGGTACGCAGTAGACGAGTCAGCATCGGTGACCCCCCGAATCAGGGATGCGGCGGCCGGTCATGACGGTTCCGCCGGGTGGCGGACGCCATCGAGCAGGAGGGAGACGATCTGCTCCGAGGAGAGCGGGTCGCCATCGTTGATGAGCGGGTGCGAACCAGTGAAGATCAGCAGCCGGTGCAGCCGCGCCACTTCCTGGACGGTGCAACGAAACTGGGCACGGTCGGGTTCGAGGATCCGGGCGACCTCCGCCTGGATCCGCTCGTTGGTGGGTCGGACCCTTGCCTGGTGCGTTTCCCGGTCGGGCGGCGGTGAGTTCAGGCCGACCGCGGTGAGCAGGTTGAGCACCCTGATCAGGCGTCGTTGGATGATGGTGGTCGCCGCGACCAGCCGCTCCCGCAGCGGTAGCGTGAGATCCACTTCGGCGAACTCGGCCCAGACCGGCTCGGGATCCAGTGCTGCGGCGACAGCGGCCTGAATAAGGGCTTGCTTGTCCGGAAAGACGCGGAATATCGTCCCCTCGGCCACACCCGCCGCCTCGGCGATCTGCCGGGTGGTGACCTTGGTTCCGTGCTCACCGACCAGCGGCAGTGTGGCGGCGATCAGTGCGGCGCGACGCTCGTCGGGGGGCAGCGGTCTGGCCCGACCCGAGCCCGGTCCGCACTGCGGCGACTGGCCCGGCCCGGAGGACGCGTCAGGGGGCAGGGTGGGAGGCACCGAGCGACAGTAACTGAGTGAGTGACTCACTCACAAGTGATTTTCTCCGCCCCCGGCCGGCATCGGCGTGCCGGTGAACCAGCCGACGCGCCGGGCGCCCGCCACCGGAAAGTGACGGCCGCGGTGGGTCGGCATGCCGACAGGTGTCGTCGCCCCTGCTGCCGGCGCCGTTAGATTAAGGTCGCGCTCCGCCGCGGCACCCTCCTGCCGCCCTCCTGTCGTCCAGGCCGAAGGGAAGAGGGAATGTCCGAAGCAGCCCACCCCGAGTCGGCCGACACGGCACCTGGCCCGACCACCACCGCCACGGAGTCCAGCCGCCGGGAGTTCCTGCGTTGGCTCTCCCTCGGCGGCGTCGGCGCCGCGGCCACCGGCGGCGCACTCCTCACCGCCGCACCGAAGGTCTGGGCCGAAGACCCGGCCGATGCCGCGATCATGGTGCTCGCCGGCGCCACGGTCATCGACGGCACCAACGCACGTCCCCGCCCCGACACGAGCGTGGTCATCGCCGGTGACCGGATTGTCAGCCTGATTCGCGGCCGGCCGGCACCCCGGACCAACGGCGTACGGATCGTCGACGCCCGTGGCAAGTTCGTCATCCCCGGGCTCTGGGACATGCACGCGCACGGCACCGTCGACGAGCAGATCTTCCCGCCCCTGCACCTCGCCAACGGGGTCACCGGCATCCGGGAGATGTGGGGCTACCCGGAGGTGCAGGCGCTGCGCCGACGGATCGACGCCGGGGAGACCCTGGGGCCACGGATGCGGGTGGCGAGCCCGATCATCGACGAGCCCCCGACGATCCTCGGTCCCCCGGCCGCCCTGGTCCGTACGCCGAGCGAGGCACGCGCCGCCGTACGTCGGTCCAAGGACGAGGGCGCGGACTTCGTCAAGGTCTACTCCTACCTCGGGCGGGACGCCTACTTCGCGATCATGGACGAGGCCCGCCACCAGCGGCTGCCGGTCGCCGGGCACCTGCCCTACCGGGTGACCGCCGCCGAGGCGAGCGACCTGGGGCAGCGCTCGTTCGAGCACCTGTTCGGCCTCCCGGTGGCGACCTCGCTGCGCGAACGGGAGTTCACCCAGCGGATCGCGGACACCCCGGTCACCGACCCGACCGCGTACTTCTACCTGATGCGCGAGTGGGAGTGGGAGGCCACGGAGAGCTTCAGCCTGCGCCGGGCGGTGGGGCTGTTCCGTCGCCTGGCCCGCAACGGGACCTGGCTCTCGCCGACGCTGGCGGTCAACCGGGTGGTGAACTCACCCGCCGACACGTTCGCCGCCGACCCCCGGATGAGATACATGCCAGCGTCGTACCGGGCGACCTGGGCAGAACGGGTCAAGATCTTCGCGCCCAACACCCCGGAGCGGACCGTACGGCAGCGGGAGTTCTTCCAGTTCCTGTCACGGCTGGTGGGACACGCGCAGCGGACCGGGGTGGCGATCGTCGGTGGGACCGACTGTGGCAACCCGTACTGCTTCCCGGGGTTCAGCCTGCACGACGAACTGTCCCTGCTGGTCGACGCTGGCCTGAGCGAGTTGGAGGCGCTGCAGAGCGTGACCCGCAACGCCGCGCGCTACCTCGGCGAGGAGCAGACCACGGGGACCGTCGCGCGAGGCAGGGTCGCCGACCTGGTGCTGCTCGACGCCGATCCGCTGGCCGACATCCGCAACATCCGACGGATCCACGCCGTGGTCAGCCGGGGCCGCCTGATCACGTCCGCCCAGCGCGCCCGGATGCTCGCCGACGTGGAGGCCGCCGCCGCGAACCCCACCCTTGCCCGCCGCGCCCCCTCCTGCCCCTGCCATCCCGCCCTACCCACCCCGAACGCACGCCGGGTCCGTCAGGGCGGTCGGTAGCCTCGCCGCGACGCTGGCCAGACAGGTCTCGCCACACCTTTGGCTGAACCTGGTTCCAGCGCACGGACAGTCCAAGATCGACGATCGGCCGTAGATCAAACACTGATCGATCAGCCTCGCATTCATGATCCTTGACAAGGTGACACGGGACACAACACACTTCGGCCAACGTGATCATCAACGACCGCCCCGGCAGCGACCTGCCGTGGGCGGTCTCCGTGCACGCGTCGACCGAAGGATGCCTCTGATGAGGAGTATCAGAAAACCAACCAGAGCAAGTCGTCTGGTGGCCCTACTCACCGTCCCGACCGCGCTGCTCCTCGGCGCCCTGCCGACTCTCGCCAGCCCCGCCGAGAACGGGCAGGTGGAGCCGAGCCGCAAATCCAGCACCGAACAGAACGGCGTCGCGCTCATGCGCATCGTCGCCGCCGACAAGGGCGAGGTGGACCGCCTCGCCGACCTCGGCGTCGACCTCGTCGAGTACAACAAGCCACTGGAAGACGGCATCGAGGTCCACGCCGTGCTGAGCCCGGAGGAGACCACGGCGCTGCGCGCCATGGGCTTCGACGTCCAGGGCAAGATCTCCGACCAGGACGACTACCGTGCCAACGTCGCCGAGCGCAAGGCCGCCATCGCCGCCGTTGACGCCGCCGCCCTGGACAACGACCAGCTCACCGTGCTCCGGGCCGAGTGGTTCACGAGCCTCGACGGTAACCGGTTCCTCTCGTTCGAGGTCAAGTCGGACGCGGGAGCGGACTCGGCCACGGTGATCACCGCGAGCTGGGACACCGGTATGGACACCCCGCCGGCCTCCGGCGGAACCGCCACCATGTCCCGGTTCACCGACGCCGGCCAGTACATGTACCACCGGTTCACCTCACCGCTCGCGCTGACCACGGCGGAGCCGAACCGGGTCACCTTCACCAGCAGCAAGGGCGGCACCGTCAAGGCGTCGGTCACCCAGTGGCTGGGCAAGCCGAAGGAGGCGCCCGACGAGCACTACGTCTCCGACTTCGTCGACCACTACATGGACCCGACCGAGATCACCGAACGGATCGTCGGGCTCGCGGCGGAGTTCCCGAAGATCACCCAGATCATCGACCTGCCGAACCTCACCAACGGCTACCGCCGCAAGGCGCAGGCCCAGTTCGGCACGGCGGCGGCGAGCACCATCTACGTCACCACCAAGGCGTGGGGCCACGAGGGCGGCAACGACACCAGCGTGTCGCTGATCAACCCGGGGGCGGCCAACCAGCCGCTGACCGTACTGGTCGCCGGGAAGACCGTGATCGTATCGCTCGCCACCAACGGCACCGGTGCGCTGACCAGCACCGCCGCCCAGGTGGTCGCGGCACTGAACGCCGACGCCGCCTCGTCCGCGCTCCTCACCGCGAGCACCTACCGGGGCAACGCCGGTGCCGGTCTGGTCGCCACCGCCGGAGCCACCCGGCTCAGCGACAACCTCCAGGCGCCGCCGAGCATCTCCCGCGAGCCGTTCCAGATGAAGGCGCTGCGGATCGGCCGGGCCAAGGACGGTTCCAAGCCGGGCGTCTACCTCTACTGCCAGCAGCACGCCCGGGAGTGGGTCACGCCGATCACCTGTCTGGAGACCGCCGAACGGCTGCTGCGCAACTACGAGCAGGACACCAAGACCCGGAACCTGGTCAACGGACTGGACATCTTCATCCTGCCCGTGGTCAACCCGGACGGCGCGCACTACAGCATGTACGACTTCAACTCGCAGCGTAAGAACATGACCAACCACTGCCCGGACGCGACGGGCGACCCGGCGAACCGCAACTCGTGGGGCGTCGACCTGAACCGCAACCAGAACGTGGGCTCGTTCTACGACGGCTACAACGGTGCCTCGTCGAGCTGCACCAGCGGCACCTACGCCGGTCCGAGCGAGCAGTCGGAGCCGGAGGCCAAGAACGAGGACTGGCTGATCAACACGTACCCGAACATCAAGTTCTCGATGAACACCCACTCGTACGGTGGGTACTTCATGTGGGCTCCGGGTGCGTACAAGACCGCCGGCCGCGAGGTCCTGCCCCGGACCGACTTCGGCACCGAGAACTTCTTCTGGAACGCCTCGTCGAAGATCCTCAACGCGGTCCAGTCCCACCGGGGTACGGCGATCTGGCCGGGTCGTACCGGCCCGACCACCGACGTGCTCTACTCGGCGGCCGGTAACAGCGCGGACGCGCACTGGTACAACAAGGGCATCATCGCCTGGAACTTCGAGGTCGGCGCGGACAAGTACAACCCCGCCACCAACCAGTGGGAAGCCGTCGGCTTCCAGCCGGACTTCAGCGAGGGCCACGAGGAGGCGATGGAGTTCTCCAGCGGCCAGATCGCGATCCTCGAGGTGGCGAAGGCGTACGCGGCGGACAAGTCCAAGCCGACCGCCGAACTGGTCGTGAAGAGCAAGGGTGCCGGTACGACCGACTTCACCTTCGCCACCAGCGAAGCGGCGAACGTCTACTACACCCTGGACGGCACCGAGCCGACCACCTCGTCGCTCAAGCTCGGCTTCGCCGGCTACCGGGAGGGCCCGGAGCGGATCACCATCACCGCGAAGACCACCGTCCGCTGGCTCGCCGTCGACATCGCCGGCAACCTCGGCACGGTCCAGGAGAAGGTCCTGAACGTACCGAAGAGCTGATCACCAGCAGTTCTGCGTGGCCGTCGACCTCCGGGTCGGCGGCCACGCGCCTACCCCCGACCACCCGACCAGCAGAGAACGCCGGAGCGGCAGATGCACTCGCACATCCCTTCCACGGACACGCCCGGTACGACGCCGCCGGTCGACGAGGCCGCGAGCGCGGCGGCCCGACGCCGGGCGCTGGTACTCCTGACCCTGATCCTCGCCCCGCTGGCCGTGCTGACCCTGGTCGGCCTGCTCCTGCTCTGGCCCGGCGGCGCACAGGTCACCGGCGCGGCCCCCGGTACGAGCGGACGGGAACTCAGCCACCCCGAGGCGACGGTGCAGACCGTGGCGCCGTACGAGTGCCCCGCGCCGGGTCAGCGCAACGGCCCCGATGCGGGGCCCCGGATGGTGACCTGCGCGACCGTGCAGGCCCGTCTGGAGACCGGGCCGGAAACCGGCGGGATCGTCACCGTGGAGGTGCCGGCGGAGTCGTACCGCAGCGGGCTGGAGGCCGGCGACCGGATCAAGGTCGTCCGCGTCTTCAACCACCAGACCGGGCCGGCGATGTACGCGTTCTACGACTTCGCCCGTACGCTGCCGATCGGCATTCTCGCCGGGGTTTTCGCCCTGCTCGTGGTCGCGGTCGCCCGGATGCGGGGGCTGAAGGCGCTGCTGGGCCTCGGTTTCGCGTACCTGGTCATCATCAAGTTCATGCTGCCCGCGCTGCTGGTCGGCGAGTCCGGGTTGTTGGTGGGGCTGGTCGGCGCCGCCGCGATCATGTTCGTCGTCCTCTATCTCGCCCATGGCTTCTCCGCGCGGACCACGACCGCGCTGGCCGGGACACTGTTCGGGTTGCTGGCCACCGCCGGGCTCGGCTTCTGGGCGGCGGGCGCGGCGCACCTGACCGGGCTCGGCGACAGCGACGGGGTGACCCTCGCCGTCTACAACGGACAGGTCGACCTCTCCGGCATCGTGCTCTGCGGCATCATCGTGGCCGGGCTCGGCGTGCTCAACGACGTGACCATCACCCAGTCCTCGGCCGTGTGGGAGCTGCACGAACTCGCCCCGGAGCGATCGGCCCGACAGCTCTTCGCCAGCGCCATGCGGATCGGGCGGGACCACATCGCCTCGACCGTCTACACCATCGCGTTCGCCTATGCCGGGGCCGCGCTACCGATCATGTTGCTGATCAACGCGTACGACCGGCCGGTACTCGCGGTGCTGACCAGCGCGCAGATCGCCGAGGAGATCGTCCGTACCCTGGTCGCCTCGATCGGCCTGGTGCTGGCGATCCCGCTGACGACGGCGGTGGCGGTGGCGGTGGTGAAGACCGTGGTTCGCGGCGGGCCAGGGGCAGCGCCGCCGGCCACGCCGGGGGAGAACGACGATCCGGTACGTCCCGAGCCGGTCGCCGGTCAGCAGGTGTAGACGCCGCTCGGCTCACCGGTGGGACCGCCCATCGCGCAGATGATCACGTTCGGCGTCATCGGCCCACCCCGGCGGTACGGTTCCGCACGGTATGCGTGAATCAACGCCGCCGGCGTACCCCGCCGCCCGTTGACGATCCCCCGCGCAGTGGCTCGAAAAGAGGTGTCACGTGCCATTTCTCTCGGCGCTCGACCGCGCCCACACCATCGCACCACCGGGGTACAGTCGCTGGCTCATCCCGCCCGCCGCGCTCTCGGTGCACCTGTGCATCGGGCAGGCGTACGCGACGAGTGTCTACAAGAACTCGTTGATCAGCCACTTCGACGCCAGCCAGACCGCGATCGGCATCATCTTCAGCATCGCCATCGTGATGCTCGGGCTCTCGGCGGCCGTCGGTGGCACCTGGGTCGAGGCGAACGGGCCCCGGAAGGCGATGTTCGTCTCGGCCTGCTTCTGGGCCTCCGGCTTCCTGGTCGGCGCCCTGGGCATCGCCACGACACAGCTCTGGCTGGTGTACCTCGGCTACGGCTTCCTCGGCGGCATCGGGCTCGGCATCGGCTATATCTCACCGGTCTCCACCCTGATCAAGTGGTTCCCGGACCGGCCGGGACTCGCCACCGGTCTGGCCATCATGGGCTTCGGCGGTGGGGCCCTGCTGGCCAGTCCGCTCTCCCGGCAACTGCTGTCGTTCTACGACACCGGCTACGACCCGGCGAACGCCAGCTCGGTCGCCTCCGGTGGTGCCCTGGTCGGGCTCTTCCTGACGCTCGGACTCGGCTACTTCGTCATCATGATGTTCGGGGTGGTGAACGTCCGGGTGCCGGCGCCCGGCTGGCGACCGGCCGGTTTCGACCCCGCCACGGTGGCGGTCAAGCCGCTCGTGACCCGGGCCAGCGTGTCCGCCTCGAACGCGGTACGGACCCGGTCGTTCTGGCTGCTCTGGGTGGTGCTCTTCTGCAACGTCACCGCCGGCATCGGCATCCTCGAACAGGCCAGCCCGATGATCCAGGACTTCTTCCGGGAGAACGGCGTCTCGACGGTCGCGGTGGCCGCCGCCGGCGGTTTTGTCGGACTGCTCTCGCTGTTCAACATGGCCGGTCGGTTCGTCTGGTCGTCCACCTCCGACCTGATCGGCCGCAAGCCCATCTACCTGCTCTATTTGGGCGGCGGAATGGTGCTGTACACGCTGCTCGCCACCGTCGGGCACGCCTCGACCGCCCTTTTCGTACTGCTCGCCTGCGTGATCCTCTCGTTCTACGGCGGCGGGTTCGCGACCGTCCCGGCGTATCTGCGGGACCTCTTCGGCACCTTCCAGGTCGGTGCCATCCACGGCCGGCTGCTCACCGCCTGGTCCGCCGCCGGGGTCGCCGGCCCGCTGATCATCAACGGTTTCCTCGACGCCCAGGGCAAGCCCGGCACGCTGACCGCCGCCGCCTACCGCCCGGCGCTGCTCACCATGGTCGGCGTCCTGGCGGTGGGGTTCGTGGCGAACCTGCTCATCCGCCCGGTACCCGAGCGCTTCCACGAACCGCTCGTCCCCCACAGCCCGGCCGAGCCCGCCACCGCCGTCGCGCAGAAGGAGCCGATTCGATGACCGCGACAGAGAACGACCAGCCCGGGGTGGGCCGGCAGCGGCTCCGCCTCACCCTCTCCTGGCTGCTCGTCATCGTCCTACTCGGGTACGGCGTGGTGCAGACCGCGCGTACCGCGGTGAATCTCTTCACCCATTGACCGTCGGTGGGCGTCCCGCCGGGCGGGACGCCCACCGAGGTCGTCAGTGGCCATTCGCCACGGCGGGTTCAGGAGCCGGTGGCAGACGGTCGCCGAACAGGGCCAGGGCATTGCCCTCGCCGATGCCGTCCCGCACCGCATCGGTCACACCCAGCCGTTCGAGCAGGTCGAGCGTGGCTCTCGACTCGGAGTGCGGCAACGGCGGTGAGTCGGTGCCGAACAGCACCCGGTCCGGGCCGAAGATCCGCAGCGCCAACTCGACCGCGCTCGCGCTCGGCGTGGCGGTGTCCACCCAGATCCGGGGCAGGTAGCTGCTCGGCGGGGTGGCGAGCGCCGCCAACCGGCGCATCAGGCTCGGCGGCCCCGCGTCGTCGCGGGCCGCCGTTCGGCCCTGGCGGCCCAACGACGAGCCCTGGCCCAACGACGAGCCCTGCGACGGTGCGGGGGCACCGTCCCAGTGTGTCGGCTGCATGATCCGGTCGAGCTTCTCGACCAGCAGTCCGAGCGCACCGCCGGCCGTCGGGCCGATCAGCTTCAACCCGGGAAAACGGTCCAACCAGCCGCCGAGCACACAACAGGCCAACCCGATGGTGACGTCGCTGAACCGCCCCAACTGCTCGATCAGCAGCAGATTCTCCAGCCCGGCACCGGCCGCCGGCTTCGCGGGCGGGTGCAGCAGTACGGGAAGATCCACCTCCGCCGCGAGGGCGAAGAAGTCCTCCGCCTCGGGCGCGTCCAGGTACCGGCCGGCGATGCTGGTGTTCGCGATCAACCCGACGAACTGCGGCTGGCGTACGGTCTGCGACACCCGACGCAGGTGCGCGGCCCCGCCGAACGGGTTGACGTAGACGTACGCGCGCAGCCGGTCGGGGTACTGGTCGACCAGACCCGCCAGCCACGCGTCGTGGCGGGCCAGGTTGTCCTCGCTCTGCGCGTAGTTGTCGACCCCGGGCAGGGGAACCATCGCCCCGCCGCCGACCGGGCTCCCGATGATGGTGGCCCGTACGCCGCAGGCAAGCTTCGTGGAGATCATCTCCTCGACCTGCCCGAGCGTACGGGGCATCGGATACCGCTGCCTCGATTCGGGCGGGCTCAGATGGCCGTGCACGTCGATCGTCACACGGGCCAGCGTTACCCGCCCGGCGTCACCGAGGCGTCACCGCGCCGGCACACCCGTGGGCGGCTCGGATCCGGTGGCGGAGACGGTCGTGTCCGACGAGGCCGCCGCCGTCGACGCCTCCGGCGCCCCGGCGGACTGCGGTGGCACCGGGGACTGCGACGGCACGGACGGCTGCGGGATCGTTGGGTCGGGTGCCTGCCGGGCGGCCCGGAACCGCTGCCACGCCAACGCGGCGCCGATCACACCCAGGGGCAGCGACGGCACGGTGTAACGGGGGTCGATCATCGACGTCGCGACACTACCGATGATCATGCCGAAGGCCAGGGTCACAAAGGCCAACGGGTTCAGGTAGTCGCGCCAACTCGATGCTCTGGGGCGGTAGCAGGCGAGCACCACGGCGAGCAGGAAGCAGAGCCCCACCAGGGTCGCCGGCACGGTGGCCAGCGCCGAATAACGGTTGAGCGGGTTCATCAACGGGTGTTCGTGGTCCTTGGCCAGGCCGGCGAAGCGGCGCTTGGCCGGGTTCTGCGGGGCGATGTGGGGTGAGCAGCCGGTGTCGTTCATCGCGGGGAAGTCCCAGACGCTCGCGATGCAGGCGACGCGGTCGTCGGGGTACGGCCCCGGTCGTACCGTCTGCCAGGTCTCTGTGGCGACCACCTGCAGATAGTCGAGGGGTTGACCCAGGATCGCCTTCTTGGCGAAGGAGCCGAACACCTCGTCCGGCATGGTCTTGAACTCCGCCTTGCTGCCCGGCCCCCACAGGTACATGTCTGGAGGGAGTCGCTTGCCAAGGGGCTGGTCGGGGCAGGTCAGCCGTTCCTCGTCGGTCAGGTCGAGCTGGTCGCAGTCGACGAAGGTCATGGTCCGGGCCCAGAGGAAACGGGACCCGTACGTGCCGAACGAGTACTGGCCGTGGTGGCCGTGGTACCACACCACGTAGCCACCGAGCGTGATCACCAGGATGGCGACGAACGCCCCGGTCTTGCGCCAGTCCACCCGACGCAGGAGCAGGTAGAGCAGCGGCACCACCGCCGCGACCATCCCGATCGACCGGGTCGTCGCCGCCCAGGAGAACGCCCCGGCCGCGACCAGCACACCGAGCCAGCCGGGAACCTGTCGCCAGGCCAGCGCCAGCATGCCGAGCACGACGAGGCTGGTGAAGAGCGTCTCGGCGAGCAGGAAGTGTTCGAGCGCCGTGGTCCGCGCGTCGAGCAGCAGCGGTGCCACGGCGAGCGTGGCGACCAGTCGGGAGACGCCGCGACGCTGGAGGAACACGTACCCGGCGATCACCACGGCCAGCCCCATGAGGTGCTGGATCAGGATGATCCGTCGCACCGAGTGCAGGTCCAGCAGGAGACTGAGGAAGAAGCTGTACCCGTAGGGCCGGATCGTGCCGGGCTCCTTGAGGTAGGCCAGTCCCAGGTAACTCTGGCTGTCGCCCTGGTACCACAACGCCGGGTTGTAGGCGATCACGACGAGCAGCCGCAGCACCACACCGGCCAGCAGCAGCAGGACGAGGGCCCAGTGACGGCGCAACAGATGGCCGATCTCCCCGGGCAGTCGCCTCGTACGATCCGTACCCCAGTGCCGCAGCCGTTCCCAGCGTTCGGTGGGTCGGTTCGGAGCGAGCGTGGTCATGAGGGCGACTTCCTCGGTAGGACCGGCGCGACGCGGCCGGTGCGGTGGTCACCGGAACCCGCCCCGGGTCCGGGCTGCGACCGACTTCCGCCCTGCGCCGAGGACCTTGGCGACCGTCACGACCGGGGGCGACGAGGGTGGATGGGGACGCGCCGGAATCTAGCACGTCGCCAACCAGCACGAAGACCACGCCGATGACCAGCGGGATCGCCGGCGGCGACTGCCTCCGGGATTACCGATCGGACGCGCGGGGTATCGGACCGCCAACGGGATCCGTTCCCGCCCCAGACAAGGACAGAACCGGGTAAATCAACCAGCGGTGCCCCTCGTTGAACTGGAGCCGATATGGAGCTGAACGAGAACGCGGACATCGACACCAGTCAGGTGGAGGACCGGCGAGGGTCGGGCGGACCGGGCGGGATCTCCCTCGGCGGTGGTGGTGGCCTGGTCGGCGTCATCGTGACCGTCCTCGTCGCGCTGGTCGGTGGCGGGTTCGGGCTCAACGCCCTCACCAACGGCGGCGACGAGCAGGGTGACAACACCGCGATCGAGCAGGAGTGCGCGGCCGACGACGCGCTGCGCAAACTCGACTGCCGCAACACCCTGTACGTCAACTCGATCCAGAACTGGTGGCAGCGGGCCCTGCCGGAGTCCTTCGGCAAGACGTACACCGAGTCGGACACGGTCTTCTTCGAACAGGCGGTGAACACCGGCTGCGGCGCCGCGGACTCCGGTGTCGGCCCGTTCTACTGCCCGGCCGACGACCAGGTCTACATCGATCTGACCTTCTACCAGCAGCTCGCCGACCAGCTCGGCGCCCCGGGCGAGTTCGCCCAGCCGTACGTGCTCGCCCACGAGTACGGCCACCACGTGCAGGACCTGCTCGGCACCGAGGCACAGTTGCGCCAACGGCAGGCCCGCGACCCGGGCCAGGCCAACCAGCTCTCGGTCGCACTTGAGTTGCAGGCCGACTGTTTCGCCGGCGCGTGGGCGAAGAACGCCACCGGCACCGCAGACGCACGCGGTGAGAAGATCTTCACCAGCATCACCGACGAGGACATCCGGCAGGGCCTGGAGACGGCGGCGGCGATCGGCGACGACGCCATCCAGCAGCGCTCCGGTGGGCAGATCGACGAGTCGGCGTTCACCCACGGCACCTCCGCCCAACGCCAGGAGTGGTTCAAGCGCGGCTACGACACGGGCGACCCGACCGCCTGCGACACCTTCGCCAGCGGGCGCTAGGAACGGCTCCCCCGCCGACCGGTTCCGGCACGACGAGGTGCCGTACGGTCCATCCGGCGGAGGAGCCCGCCTCGTCGTTCATGGTGCGCGGGTGGCATCAGTTCCGGCGTGACCGCGTTCAGCAGCGGCCGAGGTCACGCCACTGCGCGGTCAGGCCCGGCTCGGATCCCAGGGTCCACCAGTTGGCCTGCCAGAGCCGACCGTTGTGCTTCACCCGGGCGCCCTCCAAGTAGACGGTGCCCCAGTCCCAGGCCGGCGCGGCGGCGCAGTTGGCCGGCGGTGCGGTGGTCGGCGGCGTGGTCGGCGGCCGGGTGGTCGGGGGCGTGGTCGGGGGTCGGGTGGTCGGCGTCGAGGTGGGTGTCCCGGTCGGCGGCGTCGTCGGGCAGGCACCACCGGTGCCGACCGTGTCGACGTGGTTGGTGCCCGCCGACCGGTACGCGGTGACCCGGTTCTTCGCCTCGGCCGTGGTGATCACTTCCCGGTCGGCGTAGTAGAGGTAGTCGACCTGCTGGACATAGGTGGCCAGCCCGGTGCCGGTACGCCCGGTGAGGTCGATGAACCACAGATTGAAGTTGATCGACATCGGGGTCTCCGGGTAGTACCGGTCCCCGTGATCGGCCACCTGCACACCGTCCACGTAGTACCGCACCCGCCCGTCGGAGACCGTGAAGACCAGGTCGTGCCAGCCGTTGAAGCTGGTCCGCTGCGCGGTGTGGGTGTTGTCGGCCTGCCACGGCTCGTTCTGGTACGTCTCCCAGGTGGTCTGGTAGAAGATCGGGCCCTGTTCGCCCCAACCACCGTTCGGCAGATACTCGAAGTCGATCTCGCCGTAGTTCGGGTCGAGTGGTCGGTCCAGCGGTGTGATGGTGAAGAAGGTCTCGACCAGGTGGTCCCCGTCCGGTCCGGAGGTCGGGGTGTCGGCGAACCGGACCCGACTGGCATAGGTTCCCTCGAAGAACTTGCGCTGGTGGAAGAACTCGGAGTGGCTGGTGCCGCTGGCAGTGCCGTCGGTCTTCGCGGTGAGCTGGAGGACCTTCTGCCCGGCATCGGTGGGGAAGCTGACGTTCGCCGCCGGCCAGGCCGCACCGGGCACGCCCGGTCCACCGGAGTTGGTGCGTACGGTCCAGTTGCGCGCGGCGATGGCCGGGTCGGACGACGACGAGTAGGCGAAGTCGTCGAAGAGCACGCCGCAGTTGGCGGCGATGGCGGGGCCGTCCGACGGCGCGGTGCCGGCGGAGGCTGTCGCGGTGAGGCCGGCGAGGGTTCCGGCGACCAGTACGGCCGCCGCACCGGCCGCGAGACTTCTCGCGGTGGGTTTCGTGGACACGGGGTCTCCTCACGGGGGAACAGGAAAGGGGTACGGCCGGACGACGGTCGTCGGCCGTGGGGTGCCGGGTGGGAGAGCCGGAGCGGGTGTCACTTCACCGCGCCGGCGGTGAGGCCGGAGCGGATCTGACGCTGGAAGAGCACATATGCGGCGAGGACCGGCAGCATGGCGATGGTGAGCCCGGCGAACAGGCCGCTCCAGTCGCTGCGGTAGCCCTGGCTGACCGAGAGCGCGGCGAGCCCCTGGGCGAGCACGTACCGGTCCGGGTCGGGGTTGAGGACGAGGGGCAGCAGGTACTGGTTCCACAGCCCGAGAAAGTTGAAGATCGCGATGCTGACCAGCCCCGGCCGGGCCAGCGGCAGCATCACCCGGAAGAACACCCCCGCGTGCGAGCAGCCGTCCAGGAACGCGGCCTCGGCGATCGCCGTGGGCAGCGTCCGGAAGAACGAGTGCAGGAAGAAGACGGTGAACGGCAGCGCGTACGCGCTGTAGACCAGGATCAGGCCCGGGTAGGTGCCGATCAGCCCGAGTTGCTTGACCACGAAGAAGAGCGGCACCAGGGCAAGGAAGACCGGGAAGAGGATGCCGGCGACGAAGAGGTAGTAGAGCAGCCGGTTGCCGGGGAAGGTGTAGCGGGCCAGCGCGTACGCCACCAGGGAGCCGAGCAGCATGGTCAGGACGAGCGCGCAGCCGACCACGATCGCACTGTTGACGAAGTACGTGCCGATGGAGGCCTGGGTCCAGGCCCGGGACCAGTTGTCGAACTGTGGTTGCGCCGGCAGGGTCCACGGGCTGGTCAGGATCTCCCGGTCGGTCTTGAGCGAGCTGAGCACCGCCCAGAGCAGCGGTACGGTGACCAGCACCGCCCAGCCGACCAGGAAGAGGTGGGCGGCCCGGTCCGCGACCCGCCCCTGACGGGTCACCGGACCACTCGGTGGAAGGTCGGTGGCCGGTCGCGCCGGCCGGTCGACGAGGGCGGTCACGACAGTTCCACCCGTTCCCGTCGGCTGGCCCGCAGCGCGATCGCGGCGAAGGCCAGGGTGAGGAAGAAGAGCGCCACGCCCATCGCCGCGGCGTAGCCGAACTTGCCGTACGTGAACGCGCTCCGATAGAGGCCGAGGCCGATGACCTCGGTGGCGTTGTCCGGGCCGCCCGGTCCCACCGTCATGATCTGCACGATGGCGAACCCGTCGAGCGCGAGCACGCCCAGGTAGACGAAGGCGACCTGCACGTTGTCCCAGAGCAGCGGCACGATCACCCGACGCAGGGTGGCGAGCCGGCCGGCACCGTCGAGCACGGCGGCCTCCAGCACGTCACGCGGGATCGACTCCATGGCGGCGGAGAAGAGCACCATGTAGAACCCGACCGACGACCAGACCAGGACCGCCATCACCGCCCAGAGCGCCAGTCCGGGTTCACCGAGCCAGGCGCGGGCCAGCGCGTCCAGACCGACCGCGCGGAGGAAGCCGTTGAGCAGTCCCTCGTTGGGGTGGTAGACGAACTGCCAGAGCATCGCGACGATCGGCAGCGAGAGCAACTGCGGGAAGAAGTAAGCGATCTTGTAGAACTCGGCGCCCCGGATCCCGGCGAGCATGGTGCTGCCCCGGCGTCCACCGAAGTTGACCAGCGCGGCGAGCAGCAACCCGAGGGCGATGGTGGCCAACGGTACGACCAGCAGCATCAGCCCGTTGTTGCGCAGCGCCGCCAGGAACGACCGGTCGTCGAGCAGCCGCTGGTAGTTCTCCAGCCCGACGAAGGTCACCTGGCCCGACACCCCGGTCCAGTCGGTGAGCGAAAGATAGAACGCCTGCGCGTACGGGGAGAGCACGAAGACCGCGTACAGCAGCAGCCCCGGCAGGATCGCGCCGGCCAGGAACCGGTATTTGCCGTGCCGCATGGCCGCCATCGCTGGCTACCGGCGGTACTTGGTGACGGTGGTGTCCTTGGCGAGCGCGTCGGCCGCCTGCTGGATCCGGTCGGCCCACTGCGCCGGGCTGATCCGCCGGGTCGCCAGTTCCCCGGTGGCGTCGTCGACGGCCTTGGCCAGCGGGGCGTACCAGGTACGGAACCGGTACGTGAAGGTGTTCGTCCCCGCCGCCGTCACGGCCCCCCGGACCGAGCCGAGGCCGGTGCTCACGGTCAGCCCGTCGGTGGCCCCGGCGACGCTGGGCAGGGTGCTGTTGAGTTCGGCGAACGTGCGGGCCGCGGGTTGGGAGAAAAGGATCCGCAGGAACTCCAACCCACCTCGCGGGTTCTTCGCCTTCGCCGGCACCAGGAACGATTCGCTGCTCGCCGCGAGCAGCGCACCGAAGGGCAGTTTGTCGCCCGCGCCGAGTGCGGGCACCGCGCCCATCACCATGTCGAAGCCGTCCGGCGTGATCCCCTTCTGCTCGGCCTCCAGCCAGGACCCGCACGGGATGAACGCGGCCTTGCCCTGGGACCAGGCGGCCTGCGACTCGGTGTGCGAGAGCGCCTCCGACCCGGAGAGCAGGTAACCCCGTCCGGCGAGTTCCGCGATGGCTCCGGCCGCGTCGAGCAGCGGTTGCTGCTTCCAGGCGCCGGGTTGCAGGTTGTCGACCGCCTTAACCAGGTCCTGACCACCCGCCTTGGCCGCCATGGCCAGCAGTGGGTCGTTCAGGTACTCCGGGTACTTGCCCTGGTACGTCCAAGGCGCGATGCCGGCCTTCTTGATCTCGGCACAGAGCGCGAGCATCGCCTCCCAGGTGGTCGGGTAACTCCAGCCGTGCCGGTCGAAGAGGGGCTTGGAATACCAGAGACCCCAGGCGGTGTACGTGAAGTTGAGCGAGTACACCTTCCCGTCGAGCGTGCCGTCCTCCACGACTCCGGGCAGCAGCGTGTCGCGCAGCTTCCGGGCCGGGTCGTCGAGCGAGGGCGCGTCGAGCAGTTCCGCCAGGTCGGTCAGCTTGCCCGCGCCGACCAGGGTGGCGAGGTCGAGCCGACCGGCACCGGTGTTGTCGACCACGTCCGGCGGGGTGTCGGCGACGAACCGGGGTTGCAGCGCCTCGCCGACCTTCTGGATGCCCTTGTGGTCGATCGTCGCGCCGGGGTGGCGCTGCTGGTAGATCGCCTCGGCGTTGGTCGCGTAGGCGTCGCCGTACCCGCCCTTGAAGATGACCACTTCGAGCGGGGTCTTCTCCGGTACGCCGAGCGGGTTCTCGGCGCTGGTCCGGCCCTTGGCGACGGCGGTGTCGTCGTTGCCGCCGCTGGTGACGCAGCCGGTCAGTGCTGGGGCGGCCAGGCCGACGCCTGCGGCCTGCAACAGGCGTCGCCGGCTGGTACGGCGTACGACCGGGGTGGAAGAGGTGTCCATGGTCGGCGGCCTCGCCTTCTGTTAGGCGGTGCGTCGGATACGCCCGGCGTACCGCGCCTCTAGTTCGTTGTTGTGGGTGTCGCCGCCGGGCACGTTCGCCGACAGGTAGATCGGCGGGGTCTGTCCGGAGGCAATCAGGTGTGCGACGACCTCGGTGACGATCTGCTGGGCGAGCAGGGCACCGGTGATCGAGGAGATGGCCCCGACGGCACCACCACCGGGGATGGGCAGGGCGGCGTCGCCGTAGGGTGCACCGTTGTCGAGTACGACGTCGGCGAGGTCGGCCAGCCGTCGCCCGGACGGGTGGCGGGACTCCACCCGGGCGGTGTGGTCGAGTGAGGTGATCCCGATCAGGCGGTGCCCGCGTTCCTTGACCAGCAGGGCGAACTCGACGATGACGCCGTTGACGCCGGAGTTGGAGGTCAGGACGAAGACGTCGTCGGGCTTGACCGGCGCCAGTTCGTAGAGGCGGTGGGCCACCGCCGGATCCCGTTCGAGCAGCGGGTCGTCGAGTACGGACCGATCGGCCCCGCCGTAGAGGACGAGGTCCCGTAGCGCGATCTTGTTGGTGGGGACCAGTCCCCCGGCCCGGCCGGCGATCTCCATGGAGAGTGCCTCGGAGTGTCCACAGCCGAACGCCTGCACCACGCCGCCATGGTCGAGTGCCGTGGTGATCAGGGTGGCCGCGGCGCGTACGCCGTCGGTCTGGGTCTCGGTGACCCGCCCGATCGCCGTGGTGACGGCGGTGAGGTAGGCCGGTGCGCTGATGGTGGTGGTCATGACCCCTCCGTGGTTTTGACGCGGCGACGAACCGCCCGGTGCGACTCGTCCGGCAGCCGGTGCGCGTCGACGGCTCGCGCCGTGACCTCGAACGCCTCGGTGGTGCGCTGGTACGTCCGCTGCGCTACCGCGACGTAGATCAGGTCCAGCACCAGCAACTGGGAGTGCAGGGCGGAGAGCGCGGCCAGCCGGAACGTCGTCTCCTGGACGGCGGTCGTCATGACCACGTCGGCGACCTCGGCCAGTGGCGAGCGGGGGAAGGAGGTGACGGCGACGGTGAGCGCGCCGTGGTCGGCGGCCTCGGCGAGCACCTCGATGACCTCCCGGGTACGCCCACTGTGCGACAGTCCGATCGCGACGTCGCCCGGCCCGAGCAGGGCGGCGTTCGTGAGGGCGCTGTGTGCGTCGGCGCGGTGCCACACCGGGATCCGGATGCGTTCCAGGCGGAAGGCCATCTCCCGGGCCGCGTTGCCGGAGCTGCCGAAGCCGAAGAGGTCGACCCGCTGGGCCTGCGCGACGGCGGCGGCGACCCGGTCGACGGCGGCGAGGTCGACCCGCCCGGCCGTGTCCTGGATCGCCCGCGCGTCCGCGTTGGCGACCACTTCGAGCAGGTGGTCGAGAGAGTCGTCGGGCCCGATCTCGCGGTCGATGTCGGTGTCCCAGCGGGCCTGTGCGGCGCGGCCGGTCTCGGTGGCGATGGCGACGCGCAACTGGGCGTAGCCCCGGTAGCCGAAGACCCGGCAGAACCGGGTCACCGTGGCGGTGGAGGTGCCGGCACGTTCGGCCAGGTCGATGATGGTCGCCCGGGCGGCCTCCTCCGGGGCGATCAGGATCTGCTCGGCGACCCGCTGTAGGGCGACCGGCAGCGCGCTCAACTCGGTGCGCACCCGGCCCAGCAGTCCGCTCTCCTCCATCAACATTCCTTTCACCGCTGCGTGTTGATGAGAAAAACTATGACCACAGTGGTCGTCGCGTCAATAGCTTTAACTTTTTCGATCCGTACCCCTTGTGGTCCGGGGCCGACCAGCCCCACCATCGGCAGGGTGACCACTCCCCTCGTCCTCGGTGCCGACGCCGGGGGTACGACGACCCGCGCCGTCGTCGCCACCCTCGACGGCAGGATCGTGGGGCGGGGCCGCGCCAACGCCGGCAACCCGGTCGCGATCGACCCGGCCGAGGCAGCCGGCGCCCTCGCGGCGGCGATCGGATCCGCACTCGCCGGACGCGACCCGTCCCAGGTCGTCGGTGCCGTGGTCGGACTCGCCGGGGTGTCACGACTGGCCGATCCGGCGATCGGCGCGCTCTACGCCGAGCACTGGTCCCGGCTCGGGCTGAACTGCCCCGTCCAGCCGGTCGGTGACGCGCTCGTCGCGTTCGCCGCCGGCACCCCGGCCAGCACCGGGACCGTGCTCATCGCCGGCACCGGGGCGGTCGCCGCGGTGCTGCACGAGGGAGACATCACCCGGATCGCGGACGGTCTGGGCTGGTTGCTCGGAGACGAGGGCTCCGGGTACTGGCTGGGCCTGGCCGCCGTCAAGGCGACCGCCCGGGCGCTCTACCGGAGCACGCCACCCCGAGGCGGCTCACTCGGTGACGCCGTCTGCCTCCAGGTCGGCACGACCGAGCCGGACACCTTCGTCACCCGGGTCTACCAGCTCAGCCGGGACCGGGTCGCGGCGATCGCACCGACGGTGACCCGCACCGCCCGCGAGGGCGACCCGGACGCCCGCCACATCCTCCGCGCCGCCGCGCACCGGCTCGCCGACACCCTGATCTCCCTGCACCCGGCACCCGGGCCGGTGGTGCTCGCCGGTGGGGTACTCGGCGGGGTGCCGGAGATCCGGGAGGACGTGCAACGGCAGTTGGCCGACCGGCTCGGGCAACCCGGCATCGTCGCCGGTGACGGCGCGGCCGGCGCCGTCTGGCTCGCCACCCGCCTGGTCGCACCGCGAACCGACAGCCTCGTGCACACCCGGCTGATCAGTCCCGGTTGAGGGCCTGACCGCTCGGCCGGGCCGACTCGGCGTGCGCGCGGCTGCGTTCCACGTACTGCCGCGCGGTACGACCCAGGTCGGCGCGTTCCGCCTCGGTCAGCTCCCGCCGGACCCGGCCCGGCACCCCGGCGACCAGCGAACCGGGTGGCACCACCGTCCCGGCCAGCACCACCGCCCCGGCGGCGACCAACGAACCGGCCCCGATCCGCGCCCCGTTGAGGACCACCGAACCCATCCCGACGAGCGCGCCGTCCTCGACCGTGCAGCCGTGCAGGACCGCCCGGTGCCCGACCGACACGCCGGCCCCGACCGTGGTGGGAAAACCCGGATCGGCGTGCACCACACAACCGTCCTGGACGTTGCTGCCCGGCCCGATGGTGATCTGCTCGGTGTCGCCGCGCAGCACGGAGCCGTACCAGACGCTCGCACCCGCCGCCAGACGGACCGAGCCGATCACGGCGCAGCCCGGCGCCACCCACGCCGCCGGGTCAATCTCGGGGCTTCGGTCCTGGTAGTCGAGGACCAACCCGTCGGTCTCGCCGGCCATGACCGGGGTCAGTTCCGCTCGGTCACGGCCATCTCGCCGAGCAGCGACCAGTCGTCCTGCGGGATCGTGGTGTTGACGATCCGGGGCGTCTCGGCGAGGTGCGACGGAAGCTGCTGCTGGGCCTGCCGGAAGTGCGCGGACTGGACGTGCGCCGCCCCTGCGTCGCCGTCGCGGAACGCCTCGACCAGGACGTACTCGGTCGGGTCGTCGACGCTGCGGGACCAGTCGAACCAGAGACAGCCCTCTTCCGCGCGGGTCGCCCGGGTGAAGTCACCGGCGATCTCGACCCACTGGTCGGCATACTCGGGCAGGATCCGGAACTTCGCGGTAATGAAGATCATCTTGATCTCTCTCCACTCGGCGCGACGGGCGGGCGGGCCACCCCGTACCCGGGGATCCTAATACGCCGACAACCCGTCGTGATCTTCCGTGTGCGGCGATGGCCTCAACGCATCCGGCGCTCGGGGTGGTTGCGGTTCCAGACCCGCATCCGTTCGGGGTAACCGACCCGGGCCGCCTCGTAGAGCGGGACCGAACGCCGGTGCGCCAGCCGCTGCGCGGCCCGGGGCGTGCCGGTACGACGACGAATCCACTCGCCGTCGTCGGCGATGGCCACCACCGTCGTGTCGGTGGCGGTCGTCTCGGGTTCGAGGTACAGCTCGACGCCATGACGATCGACGATGAACGCGTCCAACGCGGCCAGGTCGTCGGCGTTCGCCTCCCGGTCGAGCTTGGTCGGGGTGTGATCGTCGGCGGTGGCCCGCCGCCGGGACAGCCAGCGCATCGGTGCTCCTTCAGACAGGGTCCGGATCAGCCACCGGCGATCCACCGGCGACCCGTCAATTGCACCACCCGGCACCGGGAGAAACCTTCAGGAAGCCTGTACGCGAGGTGAGAACCCGAAGGATCTCCCCAGGTGGGGGCGACGTCAATCGGTTGCGGGTGCCGTTGGGTCGCCCGTAGGCTGACCCCCGATGTGAGCCACCGACATTTCCCGCGCCCGCGACCGAGGCACTGCCCGGCGGGCGGAAGATCAATCCCCTCGGTGGTGTCGTATGTCCGGTTCCGCACTGCTCGCCCATGAGCTCGTCCGTACGCTCGGCGCCCGTCGGGTGCTCGACGGCGTCTCCCTCACCGCCGCCCCCGGGCACCGGATCGGTCTGATCGGCGAGAACGGTGTCGGCAAGTCCACCCTGCTGCGGCTGCTTGCCGGGGCGGACGAACCCGACGCCGGCACCGTCGTCCGTCCCACCGACCTCGGCTTCCTGCACCAGGAGATGCCGTTCGAGGCCGGGTCGACCATCGCCGACGTGCTCGACGACGCCCTGCGCGAGGCCCACGAGATCCTCGCCGAACTGGACCGGCTCACCCGGGCACTCGCCGCCGCCGACCAGGGCTCCCCCGGCTACTCCGACCTGCTCGGCGCGTACGGGCAGCAGCTCGACCGGGCGCAGGAGCACGAGGCGTGGGACGCCGACCGCCGGGCCGACATCGTCCTCGCCGGGCTCGGCCTCGGGACAGTCCCGCACGACCGGGAGCTGGGATCCCTCTCCGGCGGGCAGCGTGGCCGGCTCGCACTCGCCGCTCTGCTGGCGCGACGCCCCGCCGCGCTGCTGCTCGACGAGCCGACCAATCACCTGGACGACGCCGCCGCGAGCTTCCTGGAGGATCAGCTGCGCGGCCTGCCCGGGGTGGTCGTGGTGGCCAGCCACGACCGGGCGTTCCTCGACGCCGTCTGCACGGACCTGATCGACCTCGACCCGGCCGTCGACGGCCCCACCCGGTACGGCGGCAACTACACCGCCTACCAGGCGCAGAAACGAGCGGAACGGGACCGCTGGCAGCGGCGCTTCGCCGAGGAACAGACGGAACTCGCCGAACTGCGCCGTTCGGTCGAGGTGACCGCCCACCAGGTCGCGCCCGGCCGGGTGAAGCGCGACAACGAGAAGATGGGCTACGGCCACACCACCGGCCGAGTGCAGCAGCAGATCTCGCGACGGGTGCGCAGCGCCGCCCGCCGGCTCGACGAACTGGAGCGAGACCAGGTCGGCCGCCCACCGGAACCGCTGCGGTTCCGGGCCACCGCGCTCGCCGCCGAGTCCGCCGAGTCCGCCGAGTCCGCCGAGTCCGCCGACGGGATGCTGGTGTCACTGCGGGGCGTACGGGTGCCCGGCCGACTCACCCTCGATCACCTCGATCTGCCGGCCACCGAGCGGCTGCTGGTCACCGGCGCGAACGGGGCGGGCAAGTCGACCCTGCTCGCGGTCCTGGCCGGCCGGTTGGGAGCCGTCGGCGAGGTGCGGCGGCGGCCGGGGCTGACCATCGGCCTGCTGACTCAGGACACAGTCTTCGAGCGGCCGGACCGGACCGTACGGGAAAGCTACGAACTGGCGCTCGGCGCCGAACGGGCCGAGTCCGTACCGCTGCTCTCGCTCGGTCTGCTCAGCGTGCCGGACCTGGACCGACCGGTCGGGCATCTGTCGGTCGGACAGCGTCGCCGGCTCGCCCTGGCCCTGCTGGTGGCGAACCCGCCCGAGTTGCTGCTGCTCGACGAGCCGACCAACCACCTCTCGCCCCGACTCGCCGACGAACTGGAGGAGGCGCTCGGCACCGGCCCCGGTGCGATCGTGGTCGCCAGCCACGACCGGTGGCTGCGCTCCCGCTGGCCGGGGCGCGAGTTCCGCCTTCCGGGGCGGCACACCTAGCTCGGGCGGCGGGCCAGGGTTCGGCGGTGGCGCCCCGGGGCAACCGTCAGGAGAGCGGCCTCAGTGGGATTCGCGGGCGACCTGGTGTCCGCTCGACCCGAGCAGGAAGTCGAGATCCGCGCCGGTGTTGGCCTGCTGGACCGTGTTGACGTAGAGCCGCTCCCAGCCGCGCGCCGGCTCGGCGTACGCCCGCACGGTCTGCGGGTCGGGCGTACGCAGCGCCCACTCCTGCGCCGGCAGGTCCACGTCGAGCCGCCGCGCGGCGACGTCGAGCACGATGACGTCACCGGTACGGACCAGCGCCAGCGGACCCCCGACAGCAGCCTCGGGCGTCACGTGCAGCACGACGGTGCCGTACGCGGTGCCACTCATCCGGCCGTCGCAGACCCGCACCATGTCCCGAACCCCGGCCCGCAGGAGTTTGGCCGGCAACGGCAGGTTCGCCACCTCGGGCATGCCCGGATAGCCCCGGGGCCCGCAGCCCCGCAGCACCAGCACCGAGTCGGCGTCGACGTCGAGATCCGGGTCGTCGATCCGAGCGTGCAGGTCCTCGATCGACTCGAAGACGACCGCCCGGCCCCGGTGCCGCAACAGTTGCGGTGACGCCGCCGCCGGCTTGATGATCGCACCGGACGGGGCGAGGTTTCCGTAGAGGACGGCGATCCCGGCGTGCGGCAACAGCGGTTCGTCGCGTACCCGGATGACCTCGGGGTCCCAGATCTGGGCCTCGTCGAGGTAGTCCACGAGCGGACGGCCGGTGACCGTCAGCGCGTCCGGGTCGAGCAGGTCGCGGACCTCACGCAGCACGGCCAGCAGTCCGCCCGCACGATGGAGGTCGTCCATCAGGAACCGGCCGGCTGGTTGGAGGTCGACCAGCAGCGGCACGTTCGCGCCGGTGCGGTCGAAGTCGTCCTGGGTCAGCTCGATCCCGAGCCGACCGGCGATGGCGAGCAGGTGGACGACCGCGTTGGTCGAGCCGCCGATCGCGGCCAGCGCGACGATCGCGTTGAGGAACGACCCCCGGGTGAGCAGGTCGCTCGGTCGGCGCTCGGCGGTGACCATCTCGACCGCGAGCCGACCGGTGTCGTGCGCTGCTTCGAGCAGCCGACTGTCCGGTGCGGGGGTGCCGGCGACACCCGGGATGACGACGCCGAGAGCCTCCGCGAGTAGTGCCATCGTGGACGCGGTCCCCATCGTGTTGCAGTGCCCGCGACTGCGGATCATCGACGACTCGGAACGGAGAAACTGCTGCTCGGAGAGGGTTCCTGCGCGTACCTCCTCGGAAAGCTTCCACACGTCGGTGCCGCAGCCGAGTGCCAGTCCACGGAAGGTGCCGGTGACCATCGGTCCGCCGGGGACGACCACGGCCGGCAGGTCCACCGAGGCGGCGGCCATCAGCAGCGCCGGGATGGTCTTGTCGCAGCCGCCGAGCAGGACGACGCCGTCGATCGGGTTGGCGCGAAGCATCTCCTCCGTCGCCATCGCGGCCATGTTCCGCCAGAGCATCGCGGTCGGCCGTACCTGCGTCTCCCCCAACGACACCACCGGCAGGTTCAGCGGGATGCCGCCGGCCTCGTAGACCCCCTGTTTGACGCTCTCGGCGACCTCGTCGAGGTGGGCGTTGCACGGGGTGAGGTCGGAGGCGCTGTTCGCGATGGCGATGTGCGGGCGGCCGTCGAAGGCGTGAGCCGGCAGGCCCCGACGCATCCAGGCGCGATGGATGTAGGCGTTGCGATCGGTGCCGGCGTACCACTGCGCGCTGCGCTGTCCCACCAGGTGACCGCCTTCCAATTACTGGAACACCAGTCTACGATTTGGAACGTGCTCGGGGCTACCCAAGATCCGTCACGGAACACCCCCGTCACGGGCCCCGCAGGTCGGCTCCCGAGAGACCGGACGACCGTGACGGAGTCGGGCACCGAACGCACATCCACCCGTCAGAGCGGGTACGGTGCCGAGGACCGGGAACCGCACGGGTGAGGGCCTTCGTCGTCACCGGTGCGCACCGGAGCACGGTCGAGGAGGTCGAGCCTCCCAAGGCGGGGCCGGGCCAGGTCGTGGTCGACGTGTCCCGGGTCGGCATCTGCGGCACCGACGTCGAATTCTTCACCGGCGAGATGGCGTACCTGCACCAGGGGCACGCGCGGTATCCGATGCGACTGGGGCACGAGTGGTGCGGCACCGTCGCCTCGGTCGGCCGCGACGTCGATCCCGCCTGGATCGGCCGCCGGGTCACCGGAGACACCATGCTCGGCTGCGGCCACTGCCGGCGCTGCCTCGGTGGGCGCGCCCACGTCTGCGCGGACCGTTCCGAGATCGGCATCCGGGGCGGCTTCGCCGGGGCGCTCGCCGAGCAGCTTGCCGTACCGGTCACCGCCCTGCACCCGCTGCCGGACGAGGTGGACGAGACGGCCGGTGCGCTGGTGGAACCGGGCGGCAACGCGCTGCGCGCGGTCCAGGGCGCCGCGCTGGAGCCCGGCGAGCGGGTCTTGGTGCTCGGGCCGGGCACGATCGGGCTGCTGGTGGCGGAGTTCGCCCGCGCGGAGGGCGCCGAGGTGCACGTCGTCGGCAAGTCGGCCCGGTCCCTGGAGTTCGCCCGCAGCCGGGGCTTCACCGGTGTCTGGACCGGCGACCAGATTCCCGATCTGCCCTGGGACGCGGTGATCGACGCCGCCAACGACCCGGCGCTGCCCGCGCTCGCCCTCGACCTGGTGGAACCGGGCGGACGGGTGGTCTACATCGGCCTGGCCGGGACTCCGAGCCTGGTCGACACCCGGACGTTCGCGCTCAAGGACGTGACCGCGGTCGGCATCCTCGGCGGCTCCGCCGGGCTCGCCGGCACCATCGCCCGGTACGCCAGTGGGTCCGTCGACCCCCGGCCGCTGGTCGCCGCCACGATCGGCCTCACACAGGTCGGGGCGGCACTGGCCGGCCGGCTACCCGAGAATGCCGGACCAGGCCCCAAGGTGCACGTCGACCCTCGCCGCTGACCCGTGGATTAGCCGTCGGAGGGACGGGTAAACGCGGATCCTCACCAGGTGGGAGGGATCAGATGTCCGAACGACACACCGTGTTGCGCTCGATGCACGATCTGGGGCTGGCGGCCTGGTTCGGCGGCTCGCTCATGGGAGCGGTCGGCGTCAACAGCGCGGCAGCACGGGTGGAGGACTCGAAACAGCGGCTCGGTGTGGCCTCGGCCGGCTGGGCCCGGTGGACCCCGGTCAATGCCGCCGCGATCGGCGCGCACGTGGCCGGTGCCGCCGGCGAGCTGGTGACCGAGAGCCCACGGGTGATCACCCAGGCTGGGGTGGCCAAGATGAGCCTGGTCAAGACCGGTCTCACGGTCGCGGCGCTGGCGGTGACCGGATACAGCCGGGTGCTCGGCATGAAGCTGCAACGGGCCGGTGGCGCGCCGGTCGAAGGAGCCACCGAGCCCAGTCACGAGACACCCCGACAGGTCGCGTCCAGCCAGCGCCAACTCCGGGTGCTGCAGTGGGCGATCCCAGCCCTCACCGGCGCGTTGATCGTGGTCACCGCACTCGCCGGGGAACAGCAGAAACCGGGCCAGGTCTTCCGAGGGATGGTGCGACGGGCCCGAGGTGTACGCCACACATCCGCCCCGACGGCGTACGCCTCGAAGGCGATGCGGCACGTCCCGGGGGCGGTCCGGCAGGCGTCGGGCGTGATGCGGCACGTACCGGGTGGTCTGCGACAGGTCTCGAAGGGCGTGGGAGGGCCGATGGTCGTACGGTCGGTCGCGCACGGCCTGGCCATGTTGCGACGCTGAGCGGCACGACCGGGGCGATGTTCCTGAGGACGTACGCCGACGGCGGTCGGCGCCGGTTCGGCGCCGACCGCCGTTATGGCGTGTCTCGTTGATCAGCGGCCATTCCGGCCACCCCGGCTCAGCGGCTGGACAGCCCGGCCCGCCGCTTGGTCCAGACGTCGAAGGCCACGGCGGCCAGCAGCACGACGCCCTTGACCAGCATGACCTGCTCGCTCGGCGCACCGATCAGGGACATGCCGTTGTTGATCACGCCCATGATCAGGCCACCGGTGATGGCACCGATCACCTTGCCCACGCCGCCCTGCACCGCCGCGCCACCGATGAAGGCGGCTGCGATCGCGTCCAGTTCGAAGGAGTTACCGGCCGTCGGACCGGCCTGGTTCAGCCGCCCGGCGAAGATGACACCGGCCAGGGCCGCCAGTACCCCCATGTTCACGAAGATCCAGAAGATCACCGACTTGACCTTGACGCCGGAGAGCGTCGCGGCCTGGAGGTTGCCACCGACGGCGTAGATCTGCCGACCGAACACCACCCGGTTGGTCAGCAGGGAGTACCCCAGAACCAGCACCGCCAGCAGCACGAGCACCCACGGCAGGTTCTTGAACCGGGCCAACTGCACCACGACCACCAGCACCACCGCCGCCGCCGCGATGATCCGCAGCAGGAAGATCGGCATCGGGTCGACGGTCTGCTGGTAGCCGAGCCGCGCCTTACGCGTACGCCACTGGGTGCCGGCGATGCCGACCACCGCGACCACGCCGACCAGGAGGCTGAACAGGTCCGCCCCGCCCAGCGGCCCGAGGCCGATGTTGCCGAAGTAGCCGCTGGTGAACCCGTTGGAGAGGGTCCGTACCTCGTCCGGGAACGGCCCGATGCCCTGGTTCTCCAGGACGGTGAGGGTCAACGCCCGGAACAGCAGCATGCCGGCGAGCGTGACGATGAAGGCCGGGATGCCGAAGTAGGCGATCCAGAACCCCTGCCACGCCCCGATCAGGCCGCCGACCACCAGGGTGATCAGCAGCGCCAGCGGCCAGGGCACATGGTGCTCGACCATCAGCACCGCGGCGATCGCACCGCTGACCGCGACCACCGATCCCACCGACAGGTCGATGTGCCCGGCGATGATGATCAGGATCATCCCGATCGCGAGGATCAGGATGTACGAGTTCTGCACGATGATGTTTGAGATGTTCTGCGGTTGCAGAAGGTCGCCACCGGTGAGCACCGAGAACAACACGATGATCAGGGCGAACGCGACGTAGATGCCGCTCTGCCGGAGGTTCAGCGAGAATCGACGCAGTGGCTTGCCGTCCGGTGGCCGCGGGTCGCCGACGCCCACCGAGGCACCGGCACCGGCATCGGCGCTCGCGGGTGCGATGCTGCTCATCGGGGTCTACTCCTGTTCCTTGGTCATGTACTGCATGAGTCGTTCCTGGGTGGCTTCCGCCCGACTGACCTCACCGGTGATCCGCCCCGCCGAGAGGGCATAGACGCGGTCACAGAGGCCGAGCAGTTCCGGCAGCTCCGAGGAGATGACCAGGACCGCCTTGCCCTCGTCGGCGAGCCGGTTGATGATCGTGTAGATCTCGTACTTCGCACCCACGTCGATGCCGCGGGTCGGCTCGTCGAGAATCAGTACGTCCGGATCAGTGAAGATCCACTTGGACAGCACGACCTTCTGCTGGTTGCCGCCGCTGAGCTTGCCGGTAATGCTCGCCACGCTCGGCGCCTTGATGTTCATGCTCGCCCGGAAGTCGTTGGCGACCCGGTACTCCTCGTTCTCGTTCACCCAGCCCCGACGGGCGAGCTTGCGCAGCCCGGCCGCGGACACGTTGCGTTTGATGTCGTCGATGAGGTTGAGTCCGTACCGCTTGCGGTCCTCGGTGACGTACGCGATTCCGTGCTGGATCGCGTCGCGTACCGAGCGCAACTCGATCGGCTTGCCGTCCTTGAGGATGCGACCGGAGATGTCCCTGCCGTAGGAGCGGCCGAAGACGCTCATCGCCAGCTCGGTCCGTCCGGCCCCCATCAGTCCGGCCAGCCCGACGATCTCGCCCCGGCGCAGTGTCAGGTTCGCCTTCGACACCACCACCCGGCCCCGCTGGGTCGGACTGTGTACGGTCCAGTCCTCGATCCGCAGGACCTCCTCGCCGATGCGCGGCTGGTGCGGTGGGAAGCGGTGCTCCAGCGCCCGGCCGACCATCCCGGAGATGATGCGGTCCTCGCTCACCTCCTCGACCGCCGGATCCAGGGTCTCGATCGAGCGCCCGTCGCGCAGGATCGTGATCCGATCCGCGATCGCCCTGACCTCGTTCAGCTTGTGCGAGATGATCACAGACGTGATTCCCTCGTCCCGCAGCCCACGCAGCAGGTCGAGCAGGTGGGCGGAGTCGTCGTCGTTCAACGCGGCGGTCGGCTCGTCGAGGATCAGCAGCCGTACCTTCTTCGCGAGCGCCTTGGCGATCTCGACCAACTGCTGCTTGCCCACGCCGAGGTCGAGCACCGGCGTCACCGGGTTCTCGGCCAACCCGACCCGACGCAGCAGTACGGCCGCCTCGTGGTTGGTCCGGTTCCAGTCGATCAGCCCACGGGTCGCCAACTCGTTGCCGAGGTAGATGTTCTCCGCGATGGAGAGCTGCTGGGCGAGCGCCAGCTCCTGGTGGATGATCGCGATGCCGCGCTGCTCGCTCTGTCGGATGTCGGCGAACTTGGCCAGTTCACCGTCGACGTGGATTTCGCCCTCGTACGACCCGTGCGGGTAGACGCCCGAGAGCACCTTCATCAAAGTCGACTTGCCCGCGCCGTTCTCGCCGCAGATCGCGTGGATCTCGCCCCGGCGTACGGACAGGTTGACGTCCTGGAGCGCCTTCACCCCGGGGAACGTCTTCGTGATCCCGCGCATTCGCAGGATGTTGTCGTCGGTCATGCCTGTGGTCCCTCCGGGCCGTGCTGATCGCCCTACCGCCGCGATGACACGTCGTTCCTGCCGCCGGCCCGGTCCCGGGACCGGCGGCAGGACCACGCGGTGCTGACTACTTCAGCTGGTCGGCGGTGTAGAAGCCGGAGTCGACCAGGGCCTTCTGGTAGTTCGACTTGTCCACCACGACCGGCTGGAGCAGGAACGACGGGACGACCTTGTTGCCGTTGTCGTAGTCGGTGGTGTTGTTGACCTCAGCCTTGCCGCCCTTGAGCACGGTGTCGGCCATCTTGACCGTGACGTCGGCGAGCTGCGCGGTGTCCTTGTAGACGGTCGAGTACTGCTCACCGGCGATGATGGACTTCACCGAGGCCAGCTCGGCGTCCTGACCGGTCACGACCGGGTAGGGCTGACCGGCGGTGCCGTACCCGTTGCTCTTCAGCGCCGAGAGGATGCCGATCGACAGTCCGTCGTACGGGGAGAGCACGCCCTGGACCTTGGTGCCACCGTTGTACGTCTTGGAGAGCAGGTCCTCCATCCGCTTCTGCGCGGTGGCCGGGTCCCAGCGCAGGATGGCGACGGTCTTGAAGTCCTTCTGACCGCTCTTCACCACCAGCGTGCCCTTGTCGATGTACGACTGCAGGACCGACATCGCGCCGTTGAAGAAGAAGGTGGCGTTGTTGTCGTCCGGCGAGCCGGCGAAGAGCTCGATGTTGAACGGGCCCTTGGCGTCGCCGTCGGTGCCGTCGGCCTTCTTCAGGCCCAGGCCGATCAGGAGCGAGTTGGCCTGCTCGACGCCGACCTTGAAGTTGTCGAAGGTGGCGTAGTAGTCCACGTTCGGGCTGTTACGGATCAGGCGGTCGTAGGAGATGACCGGGATCTTCTTGTCCCCGGCCTCCTGCAACTGGGTGGTGAGCGCGGTGCCGTCGATCGACGCGACGATCAGCAGCTTGGCACCCTTGGTGATCTGGTTCTCGATCTGGTTGACCTGGGTCGGGATGTCGTTCTCCGCGTACTGCAGGTCGACCTTGTAGCCCAGCTTCTCCAGGGCGGCCTTGACGTTGTCACCGTCGTGGATCCACCGCTCCGAGGAGCGGGTCGGCATGGTGACGCCGACCAGCGCACCGGTGTTGTCACCGCTGCCGGCCTCCTGGTCGACCGTCTTGGTGCTTGAGCCGCAGGCCGCAAGGGCAGCGGCGAGCGTGATGGCGCCAGCCACCGACGCGAGCCGTACGAATCTCATGTTCTCTCCTTTGAGTACAGAGCGCGGGTCGACCGGGTTCAAGAAATCCCGCAGTGCAGGTCGCCGCGATTCGTTCTTTTCTGATGTCGACGTACCGATGGCCCGTCGACGGGTAGTGCGGACAGGGCCGTGGGCCGGCCTCATCCCCTGCCCGGCAGCCCTTGGGCGAGCCGGTAGTAGGCCTGGTTCCACCGCATCCGGTCAGCGAAACCGGCGGTGGTGGTCTGCTGGTCGATCACCAGCAGCTCGGTACGGAGCATGTGCGCGAAGTCCTGCAGTGTCTCCACCCCGACGGCCTGGGTCAGCACCGTGTGGTGGGGTCCACCGGCGGTCAGCCACGACTCGGCGGAGGTGGAGAGCGACGGCGCCGGCTTCCAGACCGCCCGGGCGACCGGCAGCTTGGGCAGCGGCTCGTCCGGCGGCACGACCTCGATCTCGTTGGCCACGAACCGGAACCGGTCACCGAGGTCGGCCAGGCCGATCACCACGGCGGGGCCGGACTGGGCGTCGAAGACCAGGCGGACCGGGTCCTCCCGGTCGCCGATGCCGAGCGGGTGGATCTCGCACGACGGCTGGCCGGTGGCGATGCTGGGGCAGACCTCCAGCATGTGCGCGCCGAGGATCTTCGGCTCGCCGGGCCCGAAGTGGTAGGTGTAGTCCTCCATGAAGGAGGTCCCCCGGCCGGTGCCGACACCCATCGCCTTCACCGTGGCGAGCAGCGCGGAGGTCTTCCAGTCACCCTCGCCGCCGAAGCCGTAGCCGTCTGCCATCAGCCGCTGTACGGCGATGCCCGGAAGCTGGCGCAGCCCGCCCAGGTCCTGGAAATTGGTGGTGAAGGCACCGAAGCCGCCGGTGGTGAGGAACTCGCGCAGTCCGAGTTCGATCCGGGCGGCGTACCGCAGTTCCTGGTGCCGGTCGCCACCCCGGCCGAGTCCCGGGGCGAGCCGGTAGAGCTCGGCGTACTCGGAGACCACGTTGTCGATCGCGTCGTCTGCCACCTGGTCGACCAGCTCGACCAGGTCGTTGACGCCGTAGGTGTTCACCGAGACACCGAAGCGCAGCTCGGCCTCGACCTTGTCGCCTTCGGTGACGGCCACGTCCCGCATGTTGTCGCCGAATCGGGCCAGCCGCAGGGTACGCAGGTGGGCGTAGCCGGTGGCGGCGCGGGCCCAGCCGTCGATCCGGGCCACCAGGGCCGGGTCGGAGGCGTGGCCGGCGACGGTCTTGCGGGCCACCCCGAGCCGGGTCTGGATGAACCCGAACTCCCGGTCGCCGTGGGCGGCCTGGTTGAGGTTCATGAAGTCCATGTCGATGGACTCCCACGGCAGTGCCGCGTTGAGCTGGGTGTGCAGGTGCAGCAGCGGCTTGCGCAGGACGTCGAGCCCGCTGATCCACATCTTCGCCGGCGAGAAGGTGTGCATCCAGGCGATCACACCGACGCAGTCCGGGTCGGCGTTCGCCGCGAGCATCACCTGGCGGATCGCGCCCGCGTCGGTGAGCACCGGCTGCCACACCAGTTCGGCGGCGACCGGTCCGGTCGCGGTGAGGGTCCGCTGGATCTCCTGCGACTGCTCGGCAACCTGCTGGAGCGTCTCCGGTCCGTACAGGTGCTGGCTGCCGGTGAGGAACCAGATCTGGGGAGTGGTGGTGGTAGTGATGGCGGATCCTCCTGTCCCGGGCATGATCACGCCTGCCCGTACACGTTCTGGTATCGGGCGTAGAGCGAGTCGACGTCGCGCTGCTCGATCGGCAACGGGGTGCCGAGCTGGCGGGCGATGTGCACGGTGCGCGCCACGTCCTCGCACATCACCGCGGCCTTGACCGCGGCGCGGGCACTCGCCCCGATGGTGAAGACACCGTGGTTACGCATGAGTACGGCGGGCGAGCGGTGCCCGCTGAGGGTGGCGACGATGCCCTGTCCGATCGAGTCGTCACCGATCAGCGCGAACGGTCCGACCGGGATCTCCCCGCCGAACTCGTCGGCGATCATCGTCAGTACGCACGGGATCGGCTCGGCCCGCGCCGACCAGGCGGTCGCGTACGTGGAGTGGGTGTGCACGACACCGTTCACGTGCGGCATGTGCTTGTAGACGTAGGCGTGCGCGGCGGTGTCCGACGAGGGGGCCAGCTCTCCGTCGACGAGGTTGGCGTCGAGGTCGGTCACCACCATGTTGTCGGCGGTGATCTCGTCGTAGCTCACCCCCGACGGCTTGATCACCAGCAGGTCGGCGCCGGGTACGCGGGCGGAGACGTTGCCCGCGGTCCAGACCACCAGCCCGTTGCGGGGGAGTTCGGCGTGGAGCGCGGCGACCTGCGCCTGGATGGTGCGGATCGTCGTGGCGACGGATTCGGTGACGGTCACCGGGCCACCTCCTCGGTCTGCAAGGCGCCGTCGGTCGCTCCGTTCGGGGCGGTGCCGGCGGCGGTCGCCTCGGCCATCGCCTCCCGCCGGATCGCGCGCAGCCTGCGCATCACCCGGTTACCTCCCCTGCCGAAGTGGTCGTGGAGCTGGCGGTACTCGTCGTAGAGCTGGTCGTAGCGGGCGGCGGCTGCCTCGTCCGGGGTGTAGACGGCGCGTTCCACCCGTCCCATCCGGGCCGCCGCGGCGCGGACGTCGGGGTAGGCCCCGGCCGCGACCGCCGCGTGGATCGCCGAGCCGAGCGCCGGCCCCTGGGCGGAGGTGATCAGTGATAGCGGCAGTCGGGTGACATCGCTGTAGATCTGCATCAGCAGCTTGTTCTTGGTGAGGCCGCCGACGACGAAGAGTTCGGAGACCGGCACGCCGGCACCGGCGAAGGTTTCGATGATGGTCCGGGTGCCGAAGGCGGTCGCCTCAAGCAGGGCCCGGTAGATGTCCTCCGGGCGGGTCGCCAGGGTCTCCCCCAGCAGCAGTCCGGAGAGTTCGTGGTCGACCAGTACCGAACGGTTTCCGCTGTGCCAGTCGAGGGCGACCAGACCGTGCTGGCCGACCCGCTGGGTCGCGGCCAGTCGGGTGAGGTACTCGTGCACGGTCAGCCCCTCGGCCTCGGCGGCCTGGCTGTAGCTCGCCGGCACCTGGGTCTCGACGAAGTGGCCGAAGATGTCCCCGACGCCGCTCTGACCGGCCTCGTAACCCCAGCTACCGGCGACGATCCCGCCGTCGACCACGCCGCACATGCCCGGTACCTCGCGCAGCTCGGCGCCGTTCATCACGTGGCAGGTCGAGGTCCCCATGATGGCGACCATCTGCCCGGGTTCGACGGCGTTGCCGGCGGCGGCGGTGACGTGCGCGTCGACGTTGCCGACCGCGACCGGGATGCCGACCGGGAGCCCGGTCCAGGCGGCGGCCTCGGCGGTGAGGGTGCCGGCGGCGGCGCCGAGGGCACCGATCGGCTGGTCGAGCTTGGTCGTGACAAAGTCCGCGAAGCCCGGGTTGAGCGCGGCGAGAAACTCCTGGTCCGGGTACTGACCATCCTGGAGGATGCCCTTGTAGCCCGCGCTACAGGCGTTGCGTACGTAGCTGCCGGTGAGCTGCCAGACGATCCAGTCGGCGGCCTCGACCCAGCGCTCCATCGTGGCGTAGACCTCGGGGTCCTCTTCCAACAGTTGCAGCGCCTTGGCGAACTCCCACTCCGAGGAGATCAGCCCGCCGTAGCGGGGCAGCCAGGATTCGCCTCGCGTGGCGGCGAGTTCGTTGATCCGGTCGGCCTGCGGCTGGGCGGCGTGGTGACGCCAGAGCTTGACGTACGCGTGTGGACGGTCGGCGAACCGGGGCAGTTCGTTGAGAGGCGTGCCGTCGGCGAGGGTCGGGACCATGGTGCAGGCGGTGAAGTCGGTGCCGATGCCGATCACCGCCGCCGGGTCCACGCCGGCCTCGGCCAGGGCTGCCGGTACGGCGTACCGCAGCACGTCGACGTAGTCCTGCGGAACCTGAAGTGCCCAGTCGGGACCGAGCCGGACGTCGCCGACCGGCAACGCGTCGGTGAGTACGGCGTGCGGGTACTCGAACACCGCAGAACCGAGTTCGGCGCCGTCCGCCACCCGTACCACGACGGCACGGCCGGACAACGTCCCATAGTCGACTCCGACTACGAGCGCTTCTGACGTATCGATCGGCATCTCTGACACCTTCGAGGGGCGGGCGGGCAGGGGCGGCGGCCTCGGATCGCAGGCTCGGACCCAGAGTGTTATCGCTAACAATTCTCGGGTCAACCGGACGCCGTAACATTTCAGTAACGAAGGGGTGGTTGCAGGTAACCCACCTGACTACATTCCGTTACCTGATGGCTGCCTACCGGACACCGTGTGGTCGCCCGTACCGGCCGGGGCCCGGTGGGCGCGACTCGCGCCGGGCAGAACCAGGGCCGCCCCGGCTCAGCGGGGCGGCGGGGCGACGCTGGACCGGGAAACCAGCGCCGGGGCGACCGTGTGCCGCTCGGTCGTCGGTCGACCCGACTCGATCTGTTCGAGCAGAAGGGAGAGGCTTGCCCTTGCCACGGCCCGGAAATCCGGCCGGACCGTCGTCAGTGGAGGGATGAAGTACGCGGCCTCGGGCACGTCGTCGAAGCCGACGACGCTCACCTCCTCCGGCACCCGACGACCCCGCTCGCTCATCGCCCGGAGGATGCCGAGAGCCAGGTGGTCGTTTGCCGCGAAGATCGCGGTGACCTCCGGCATCCGGGCGAGCATCTGCCCAGCTTGGTAACCCGACGCGGCCGTCCAGTCGGCGGGCATCAGCGGCGGCACCTCGACGCCGGCCAACTCCAGCGCCTGCCGCCAGCCCTCGATCCGGCCGGCGCTGTCGAACCACTCGGGCGGGCCGGAAACGTGCCATACCGTCCGGTGGCCGGCGTCCAGCAGGTGCCGGGTGGCGTCCCGGGCACCGGAGACCTGGTCGACGGTGACCAGCGCGGCCGACCGTTCCGGGTCGCCGTCGACCGCCACCAGCGGTACGTCCGCGGGCAGCGCGTCCAGCGCCTCGTTGGCCGACGTGACCGGTGCGATGACCATGATCCCGGCGACCCGGTGGTCGAGGTGCCGGGTGACCGCCTCGGCGATGGACGGCTGGTCGAGCACGCTCACGCTGGCCACACTCACCGCGAAACCAGACTCCGCCGCCGCCTGCTCGAACGCGGCGAGCAACGAGGCCGGACCGTAGAGGGTGGAGTTCTGGGTGACCACGCCGATCGACTGGGACCGCCCGGTGACCAGGGTGCGGGCCGCCCGGTTCGGTCGGTAGCCCAGTTCGGCGATGGCGGCGCGGACCCGGCTGCGGGTCTGCTCGCGGACGTTCGGATGGTCGTTGAGGACCCGGGACACCGTCTGGTGGGACACCCCGGCGAGCCGCGCGACGTCGGTCATCGCGGGGTTGCGCGCCATCCTGTTATCCACTTCGCTACCTCATTCGCCGAATTGCTCGCGGGCCACCACCCCGGGCAACGAGCGCCGCTCGGGAACCGATTATCGTCGGGTGCCTGCGCGGGATTCATCAGCCCGTCGCACGGGTAACCACAGCGAACCGGCTCGGTACGCCGGCGTCGGCCCCGTCCGGATCGACACTCTGCGTCATGTCGTACGCCGGACGGACCGGATCGGGTTTCGCTCCTCCCCCACCGGAGTCGACGTCACCCTGACTGCGATCATGTTAGCGATAACAATGCGATCGTCAAGAGTGCCGATCCCTCCGCGCAGCCGTTCTGCCCCACCGACAACCACTCGCCGAACGCCTCGACCACGCGCGGTGGGGCGTGTCCCGCCGCCGACGGGACACGCCCCGATCCGTACCGCCCCCAGCTCAGACGGGCGCCCTCACCACTGGATCGGCCGTCCGACCGACGGTACGGTCGGAAACTCCGGACTCCGCCGCTCACGCCGTCGCGCCCGCCGACGCGACCGGAGCAGCGACAGTCGCCCACCGAGCCGCACCGCCGCACTGGGCAACGGCAGGTGCCGCCCGATCGGCAGAAGATAGAGCAGCAGCGCCGCGCTCATCGCCGTACTGAAGCTGATCAGTCCCATCGCGACCGCGATCATGCCGTGGAAGATCAACCCGCCGACCAGCAACCGACGCCGGGCCGCCGGGCCGAGCAGGATCGCCAGCGCGAGGGCGAACTCGAAGGCAACCGCCGACCAGGTGAGCAGTGCGACCCCGACCGAGGAGTCGGTGATCACGTCGACCAGTGGACGCAGCCAGTCGGGAGCGCCGAAGGTCGGGTTGCGCAGCCAGTAGAACATCGACGTCCCGTCGGCCCACTCGCGTACGCCGAGCTTCGCCACCGAGGCGTGCAGGTACAGAACGGCCACCTGGATCTGGATCAGGACCAGAGCTACATAAGCCACCAACCTGGCCAAACCCGGCTCTCGGTCCGGCGGTCGCTGCCAGTGCCAACGACGCGGATCGGTCAGCGTCACCGGAAGCAACAGCAGGGTCAGCACGGCGGCCACCTGGTCACCGCCGTCCACGATCGAGGCGTTGACCAGCAGACTCCAGGAGACCCACCAGTGCAGGACACCGGTGAACCGGGGTCTCCAACCGGAAGCGACGACGAGCAGGATCGCCACACTCAGCCAACGGGCCGCCTCGCCCTGCCAGGCCGGCACGACGCACCAGACACCCGCCTGCATCGGACCGGCGCAGACCGGTCCCCGGCTCCCGTCGGCCAACGGCGACATCAGCACCGACGGCGCGGTGGCGAGCAACGTACCGAGGGTGGCCAGGGCGAGCAGCGTACGGGCCAGGCCCAGGCCGGAACCCCACGGCGCCTCGGCCAACCTCGGTCGGGCCCACCGCCCGAGCGAGACCAACCAACGGGTCAACATGAGACCACCACCCGTACGACCTTCGACGGCATCTCCGTCGGCAACCCGCGCCACGCCCACGGCAGCACGTCCTGCATCACCAGACCGACCTCGCCACAGACGCTGTGCAGGGTGGAGAAGTTCGTCACCCGTACCTCCCGGGGACGCAGGGCCGAGAGACAGTCGAGCGGCTCCCGCTCGCACGCGCTCCACTCCTCCGGCCGCAACTGGTTGGCCACGATCGCCACCTCGGTCCCCTGCGACCGGTTACGCCGGTTCAACCCCATCAGACTCGCCGGTCCCTCGTGCGCGCCCACGGTCAACTGCCGCCAGCCGCCGTCGGCACGGGCTCCGTACACCAGGACGTCCGGCGTACGCGGGCTCATCGTGAAGAACCCCCAGCCCTCCGGCACCACGGTCCGGAACGCCTGCGGGTTCCCGAACGGCAACTCGAAGGGGGTGGCCGGCAGCGCGGCGTGGAGCACGTACACCACGGCGACCACGGCGAGCGCGATCAACGACGCGATGCTCCGGCCGAGCCGCAGATCCGCCCGGTCCCCGGCGGAGGTCTCCGGTTCCGGCTGCCCGTCACAACCCGCGAGGGCGGTCCCGTCGACCTCGCCGGACGCTTCGGGACGGTCCGTGCCCTCGACTGTGCCGGCGCTCTCCGCCGGTGTGCGGTGCCGCCACACCGCGCTGCTGGTATCCATCAGGCTTCCCTCCGTCCCCGGGTCAGCGCACGCTGAGGTTCTGCGCGATGGCGCGGATGGTGATCTCGTCCGGCAGGTTCCCGGTGGCGAACCGGTCATCGATGCGCAGCGACCAGACAACGTAGATGTGCCGGACGATCACGATGATCCGGTAGATGACCACGTACCGCTGCCAGGCCAGAATCGTGCTGGCAGCGGAGCCGCCGACCGCCGCCTCCATGGCCTTGTCCATCGTGTCCCGACCCCACAGGTCGTCCAGCGCGAGCCGGGACTTCACCCCGAGGTCGTGCAGCGCCGGGGCGATCTGGTTCGGGTCACCGGACTGAACCCGGCTGGCGAACGACTCGCCCCACTTCCCGTCACGGCTGATCGCCGCGCCGATCGCCTCCTTGGAACGCTTCGCCTCCTCGGTCCACTCGATCGCCGGCCGCTCCAGCCCGGCCAGGTGCCGCGCCGCCGGACCGTCGGCGAACAGGATCGCGTCGGCGAGATCCACCGCCTTGTAGACCGGCGCCGCCGCCGGTGCCTCCGCCCGTACCTGCCCGGCGTAGCCGATGCCGAGCGCGACGACCGCGAACAGCGCCGCCGCCCACACCCACTGCCTTCGAACTGCGTCGATGAATACCAACTCGTTCACCCTCTCTGACCTGCGATGCGGCGACTGCCCCCTCGGCAGCCGCCTGCGATCAGGATCAGCCGGGCCGGGCGACGGCGGACAGGACCACTTCCCGGCACACTTCGCCGCCGTACTGGCTCTGGACGTGAGCGGCATCGATGTGCGCCACAACCCCGCCACAACCGCCGACGGTGTTAATGGAGACCCACAGGGCAACCGAAGGAGAGGACCCGATGACACGTACGCGCTGGCGAGTCGGCAGGCTCGCCGCCACCGTCGTAATCCCCACGGCGCTGCTCGGCCTGACCCCGGCCGCCAGTCACGCCTGCTGCGACCCCGAGGACGACCGGGTACTGGTCTCCGTCAACGGCACGATCTGCTGGGAACAGATACCAGCCGACGTACCGGCCACCACAGCCGAGCGGGGCGGCACGGCCATCGTCACCGTGACCCTGTCGCAGCCGTTGAAGGAACCGGTGACGGTGCTGTTCCGCACCACCGACGGGACCGCGGTGGCGCCGGACGACTACATCGCGATCGGGCAACGCCGGGTGACCATCCCCGCCGGTGCGAAGGGCGTCGAGGTGCCGGTGCAGATCCAGGCCGACAACCGACGGGAACCCGACGAGTGGTTCGGCGTGACCATCTCCGACCCGTCGACCGGCACGATCGGCCAGGGCCGGGCAGAAGTCGTGATCAAGGACGGTGCCCCGCCGAAGAGTCGGTAGGCACACCGAAGGGTCAGAAGGTACCCGGAGCGGCGACCGGCCGTGCGTGCCGTTCGAGGCGCACGGCCAGCTCTCCCGCCTCGGCGACCGCGTTCGCCCGCCGGTAGAGCGCCACGGCCAGCCGCCAGTGCTGCTCCGTACCGGTCCGGTCACCGAGGCGCCGACCCAACTCGCCGAGGTCACGTCGGACCCGCGCCTCCTCGTACGGGTCCGGTATCCGCCCACGCAGCGCCAACGCGTGCCCCAGTTCCTCCCCCGCGGCGGCGAGGTCACCCGCCGCCAGGTACGCCTGCCCGATGTTGTGCCGGGTGACCGCCTCCAGGTGCTGGTCGGCGAGGTCACGGGTGAGCAGCAGGGCGCGCCGCAGCGGGCTCGTCGCGGCGACCGGATCCCCCTTGCGCAGCAAGGCCAGCCCGAGGCCGTTCATCGTCTCCGCCTCGTACCGGCGGTCGCCGATCGCCTGGTAGACCAGGAGTGCCCGGCCGAGATGGTCGAGCGCCTCGTCGAGCGCACCACGGCCCAGGTCGGCCTCACCGAGACTGTGCAGGACCGCGGCCTCCAGTCGGGGGTTGCCGACCTCCCGGGCGATCGCCAGCGCCTCGGCAAGGTCAGGGGTGCTGCGCTCGGGCCGGCCCATCCGGACATAGGTGTGGCCGGTGTTGTTGAGTGCCAGGGCGATGCCGAGCCGGTAGCCGCTCGCGGTGTGGATCGCGAGCGCGTGCCGGAACGCCGTGACCGCCTCGTCGAACCGGCGCAACCCGCTGTACGCGGCCGCGATGTTGTTGTAGACGTGCCCCGCCCCGCGCTGGTCGCCGCTGGCCAACATCAGCGGCAGCGCCTCGTGCAGGCTGGTCAGCGCCGCGTCGAAACGGCGCGCCATGATGTGGGCGACGCCGAGCCCGCTGAGCATCAGCCCCTCGGTGGCCGGATCCCCGATCTGCCGGGCGGCGGAGACCGCGAAGCGGCACATCTCCACCCGCTCGGGCCAGTGCCCTCGCGAGTCGTAGAAGCCGATCAACAGGTACGTCAACTGCCACGCGGCGGTCGGCAGGCCGTGTTCGGCCGCGTACCGGGTGATCGGCAGCAGGTTGCCCCGCTCGGCGTCGAGAAAGGCGAGCGCGGCGTGGTGTTCGGCCGGGAACGGCGGCGCGGCCGGTGGGTGGCGCAGCACCGCGGTGACCCGGTCCCGGCCCGGGTCGAGCACCCGGTTCGCGGCCGTGGCGACCGCGAGGTACCAGTCGACGATCCGCAGCACCGCCTCGTCCCGCCCCGTCGCGGTCTCGTCGACGGCCGCGCACTGTTGGGCGAAGAGCGCGATCAGGTCGTGGAAGCGGTACTGGTCCACACCGGTCTCGACGGCGAGGTGCGCCACCACCAGTTCGTCGACGATCCGCCGCGCCTCGTGCGGCGGCAGGTTCGCCACGGCGGCGGCGAGCAGGGTGTGGAACGTCGGGCCGGGGTGGAGGCCGAGCAACCGGAACAGCCGGGCAGCGGGTGCGCTCAGCGCCCGGTACGCACTGGCGAAGACGGTCCGTACGCTGCGCGAGTCACCGTCGACGGTGAGCGCGTCGAGCCGGTTCGCACCGGCGAGTTCCGCCACCAGGTTGCCGATCGTACGGCTGGGCCGGCTGGCCAGCTTCGCCGCCGCGATCCGCAGCGCCAACGGCATCCGGTCGCAGAGCCGGACCAGCTCAGCCGCGGCGGTCCGCTCCCGCTGCACCGCCCCGCCGCCGAGCAGCCGGGTCAGCACGGTCAGCGCCTCGTGGTCCGGCAACACGTCGAGGCTGAGCGCACAGACGGCGTGGTGGGTGTTGAGCGCGGCGATGGCACTGCGGCTGGTGACCACCAGCATGGTGCCGACACTGGCGGGAACCAGCGGCAGTACGTCGTCGGCGGTGCCGGCGTTGTCGAGCACGATCAGGATGCGGCGGCCGTGCAGCAGCGATCGGTAGAGACTGGCCTGTTCGGTCGGCTCGGCCGGGATCCGGTCCGCCGGTACGCCGAGACTGCGCAGCATGTGCGAGAGCGCGTGCCCCGGTGGCAGCGTCGACTCCCGGTCGTGACCGCGCAGGTCGACGAAGAGTTGCCCGTCGGGGAAACGGTCGGCGACCCGGCGGCCCCACTGCACCGCGAGCGCGGTCTTGCCGATGCCCCCCGGACCGGAGATGAGTGCCAGCCGCAGGTCCCCGCCCGGGTCGTCGAGGAGGTGGTCCAGGAGGGAGAGTTCCGGTGCCCGACCGGTGAAGAACCCGACCGGGGCGGGTAACTGCATCGGCGTCGGCATCGGCGGCCCGGCCGGTGCGTCCGTACCCGTGGTGATCCCGGTGGCGACCACGCGCCCTGCGCTGGTCGGTCCTACGGCGACCGGCACGGCCGGCGCCCCGGTGACCGGTGCCGGCTCGGGGTCGAGGCCCGGGTCGCGTCGGAGGATCCGGGTGTGCAGGCGGGCCAGTTCCGGACCGGGATCAACGCCGAACTCCTCCGCGATCCCGGCCCGCAGCCGCTGGTACGCGTCGAGGGCGTCGGTCTGTCGGCCGCAGCGGTAGAACGCCAGCATCAGCAGGGCGACCAACCGTTCCCGCGACGGGTATTCGACCAGGAGACGTTCCAGCTCACCGACCGCGTCGACGTGCCGACCCAACTGGAGTTCCGCATCCCACCGGTCCTCGATGGCGGCCAGCCGCACCTCGGAGAGGCGGTCCACCTCCGCCGCGCCCCAACCGGTCGGCTCGGCGTCGGCGAGGGCCACCTCGTGTCGCCAGAGTCCCAGGCCCTCACGTAGCCGGGCGACGGCCCGCTCGGGCGCCCCGGCGGCCAGGTCGTCGCGGCCCCGGCGGGCGAACTCCTCGAAGCGGATCGCGTCGACCGTCTCCGGCGCCACCCGCAACGCGTACCCGGACTCGCGGGTGACCAGCACGTCGGGCAGGCCGCAGAGGGTCAGCGCCGACCGGACCCGGGCGACGTGACTGTGCAGGGACTTGACCGCCGTACGGGGTGGGTGTTGCCCCCAGAGGGCGTCGACCAGCCGCCACTGCGGCACCACCGTGCCGGCCTTCAGCGCGAGCAGTCCGACCACGGCACGCTGTCGCGCGCCGACGAGCAACGCGGGGCCGGCCGGGCCGAGCACCTCCACCGGCCCGAGCAGGCGAACCTGCCGCCGCGCCGGGGTGTCCCCGCCACCGCTGCCGGCGGGCACCACCGCTGGGCTCACCCCGACCGGTTGGCCCGGGGCCGGGACGGTGGCTTCTCCGGCCGCCGACGTGCCCCCCACGGTCCCCCCTTCCGCGCGGGCGAACACGCGTCACGAAGTCGCCTCCACCGCAGCATAGGTCCAGAATCGATCGATGGACAGCAATTGACCTAGATCCGCCGCAACCGTCGGCGGCTCGCCACAACCGTGGCACAACCGGCTTGCAGCCCGGGTTCCGTAGACCTGGGTCATGCGGCACCAGACCATCCTCACCATTCCGATCACGGTCACCCGGCACAGCCGGGAACCGCTGCACGAGCAGATCGCCGCGCAGGTCGGCACCGCCGTGGAACACGGGTTGCTGGCCTGCCGGACGCAACTGCCGTCAACCCGGACGCTCGCCGCGCTGCTCGGCGTCTCCCGGGGGGTGACGACCGCGGCGTACGAACTGCTGTTCACCCGTGGCTACCTGGAGAGCCAGCCGGGCTCGGGGACGTACGTCGCCGGCCGCCCGGCACCACGCCAGCCGGACGGCCGGTCGGGGCGGGCCGGCCCGACCCTGGACACACGGCGGCTGACAGCACCTGCGGGCCGGACGGCACCCACCCGCCCTCGGGTACCGCCCGGCCGGGTCGGCGTGCTCGACCTGCGGCCGGGACAGGTCGACATCGAGGCGTGCCCCCTGCCCGCCTGGCGCGCGGCGTGGCGACGGGCGAGTTTCCACCGGCCGCCGGCGCAGCCGTTGCCCGCACTCGGCCTGCCCGAGCTGCGCCGCGCGGTCGCCGAGCACCTGGCCCGGAGCCGGGGTGTGCCGCTCGCCGGTCGGGACGTGGTGATCACCGGTGGCACGGCGCACGGGTTGCGGCTGGTGCTGGACGCGTTGGGGCTGCGGGGACGCCAGGTGGCGATCGAGGAGCCGGTGCCGCCTGCGCTGCACCGGGCGGCCGGCGGGGACCTGGAGCGCCCGGCCGCGCTGCCCGTCGACCGTGACGGCGCCCGGCTGGACGGGGTGGGACCAGCCTGCCGGGCGATCGTGTTGAGCGCGGACGCCCAGGTGCCGCTGGGACACGTGCTCTCGGCGCAACGACGCCGGGCGGCGGTGGCCTGGGCTGCGGGCAGCGGCGGGCACGTCGTCGAGATCGCCTGCGACGCGGTCTTTCGGCCCTCGGTGAGTCAGCTACCCCGGCTGTACGGGACCGCGGGTGCGCGGTCGGTCCTCGTCGGAGGCTTCTGCGAGCTGCTGACCCCGGCACTCAACCTCGGGTACGCCCTGGTGCCGCGCGATCTCACCGCCACCGTCGGTCGGCTGCTCGGCGAGTACGCCGGGCAGCCCCCGTACCTGACCCAGCTCGCGCTGGCGTCGCTGCTGCGCGACGGAGTGATCGTCCGGCTGATGCACCGGCTCGACCGCCGCTTCACCGCTCGTCGCCGGATCGTCGAGTCCGCGGTCTCGCCGTTGCGCCGGATCCGGCTCGGCGCCCCGCACGCGGTCAACACCGAGGTGCTCTACCTGCCGGATCGGCTCGACCCGCGTCGGGTCGCCGACCTGGCGCTCGCCCAGGGTGTACGGGTGGCGACGCTGTCGCCGTACCACTTCTCGGGGCGGGCGGTGCCGCCGGCAGTCGTGATCGGTTTCGGGCACCAACCGGACGCGGAGCTGCGGCTGAGCATGTCCCGCCTGGTCGACGTCCTCGCCACGGCAGGGTAGCCGGCGCTTTCGGTGGAGCCGTTCCCGCAGGCCGGGCCACGACGGTGGCACCGGCATCGCGGCTCAGGTCGTCGGTGGTTCCAGCTCGAAGATCAGGCAACTGGAGGTGGCGTGGGCGATCAATCTGCCGCTGCTGTCGAGCACCTTCGCCTCGGCCAGCGCGGTGCGTCGTCCGCGTTGCAGCACCGTTGCCTCACCGCGCAGTACGCCCGACGCCACGGTCGCCGGACGGAGGAACTTCACGTTCAGGTCGAGTGAGGTGTAACCGACTCCGGCCGGCAGGGTGCTGTGCACGGCGCAGCCGGCGGCGGTGTCCAGCAGGGTGGAGAGCACTCCACCGTGCACACTGCCGAGTGGGTTGTAGTGGAACTCCTGGACCGGCATCTCGACGGTCACCCGGCCCTCGTCGGCCGTCATCCGGGTCATGTCGATCAGGTGCATCACCGGTGGTGGCGGCAGCTCTCCCGCGATCATCGAACGGAGCAGTTCGAGGCCGCCGCGCCGCCCCAGACTCGCCGCGTTGATCGCCGGGTCGGACCAGGTGAAGGTACGGCTGCGCGGTTGCGGTATCTCGTCCACGACGCCGGCCTGCTGAGTCTGAGTCACAGACGCAGCGTCGCAGGCGTTGCTGAGTCTGTCAACAAGACCTAGCCTGTCGGTGTGACCTCGACACCACTGGACTGGGAGCCGGACAACTGCACCATCGCGCGGGCAATGGCGATCCTCGGCGAGCGCTGGACCGTGGTGGTGCTCCGCGAGGTCTTCACCGGCGTACGCCGCTTCGACGACATGCGCGAACGGACCGGCATCCCCCGGCAGGTGTTGACGAACCGGCTGACCCGACTCGTCGACCAGGGGCTGCTGCGGAAGGAACCGTACCGAGAGCCCGGTGCCCGACAGCGGCACGAATACCGACTCACCGAGAAGGGACTCGACCTCTGGCCGGTGCTGGTCGCACTCCTGACCTGGGGCGACCGCTACCTCGCCGACCCGGAGGGTTCCCCCCTGGTCGCCGCCCACCGCGACTGCGAGGCGCCGGTCCGGATCGAACTGCGCTGCGCCGACGGACACGAGGTGAGCACACCCCGGGCCGTGGTGCCCCGGCCCGGACCGGGACTGCGCCGTCGCTGACCGGTCGGCACGCCGCAGTGCCACCGACTTCGACTACTGTCGCTCCGACGCCTCGGCCGGCTGCGGGTGCAGCGGTGGGCTGTCCACGGCGCAGTGAACCCGTACCGGACTGATCGGCTCGGCGGCGTCTGCTGCCACCTCCGGCTCCGCCGACCGCCGTTGCCCGGGAAGCCGGGACGGGATGCCGACCAGTGCGATCACCGAACCGAGCAGCAGCAGCCCCGCACAGATCAGCATGGCCACCCGGTAGACCGGCCCCAGGTCGGCGGCGTCGGTCAGGCTGCCGGTGCCTATCCCCGAGGCCAGCGGCAGGACGGCGACCGCGAGCAGACCGGCCGCACGGGCAACCGCGTTGTTGACACCGCTGGCGATGCCGGCGTGCCGCTCGTTCACCGAGCCGAGCGCGGTGGCGGTCAGCGGCGCCACGGTCAGGGAGAGTCCCAGGCCGAGCAGGAGCACCGCCGGCAGAACCCCGGAGAGATAGGTGGCCCCCGGCCCGACACCGGCGAACAGCACCAGTGCCCCGGCACAGACCGCCGGCCCGACCGTCATCGGGATCCTCGGGCCGATGCGCTGCCCCAGTGCCCCGGCGCGGGCCGAGAGCAGCAGCATCAGCACGGTGACCGGAAGCATCGCCGTCCCCGCCGCCAACGGACTGAACCCCACGACGACCTGGAGATTCAACACGACCAGGAAGAACACGCCGCCGAGCGCGGCGTAGACGGCGAAGGTCACCAGGTTCACCGCGCTGAACGCCCGAATACTGAAGACCTCCAGCGGCAGCATCGGGTGCGGCGAGCGCCGTTCGGCGACGACGAACCCGACCATCCCGGCGACTCCGACGGCCAGAGTGACCAGCACGGTCGGCGACTGCGGCCCGGCGGTCGGCCACTCGGTGAACCCGTAGGTGAGACCGGCGAGACCCGCCGCCCCGGTGAGCAACCCGACGACGTCGAACCGGTGGGGCGCGTCGGGATCACGCGACTCGGGTACGTGCCGGATCGCGACCAGCGCGACCACCGCCGCCAGCGGTACGTTGATCAGGAAGACCAGCCGCCAACTGGCGACCTCGACCAGCCACCCCCCGAGGAACGGCCCGAGGGCACCGGCGATGCCACCCAGGCCCGACCACGCCCCGATCGCCTTGGCCCGGTCGTCCGGATGGAACGACGCACCGAGGATGGCGAGCGCTCCCGGGGTGAGCAGCGCCCCACCGATGCCTTGCAGGACACGAGCCCCGACCAGGATTCCCTCGTTCGGCGCCAACCCGCAGAGCAAGGAGGCGATGGCGAACCAGACGACGCCGACGACGAAGATCCGACGGCGGCCGAACCGGTCACCCAGCGAGCCGCCGAGCAGGATCAGCGAGGCCAGGCTGAGTGTGTATCCGTTGACGGTCCACTGCAGGGCGGCGGCATCGGCGTGGAAGTCGTCACCCATGCGGGGCAGCGCAATGTTGACCACGGTCGAGTCGACGAAGGCCAGGCCGGAGCCGAGCACGGTGGCGAGCAGCACCCAACGGCCTGCGGGTTGGCCGTACCGGACCAGACCGCCGGCCTGGTCGTCGCGGGTCGGGTTCATCGCTGTTCCTTCGGTACGGGCCTCCCAGGCCAATCCTCGCCGATCATGACGTCTGCCAGGGCGTATACCGCGTTCGCAAGGTGTGCTCGTGCCGGTTCTACGGATGCTGGCACTCTACGGAATCCTCCGGCTACCCGTTGCTCTCAAAGGGTGACCGTCACAGAATGTGTCGAGTCCGCCATCCGATGTGGACGGACTCGCCTGGACAGCGGCGTGGAACGTCCGGGCCAGGCCGCGAAGGCGGTCAGCGCTACGCCGATTTCGTTGAGCAGGCGGGCGACGGCTTCGTGAAGCTCGACCGACATTGGCTCGTTGACGAAGGGGTGATCGGCCGGGCTCGCGCCGACCATCCGCGCAGTGATCGCGGCTACGGCGGAGAATTCAGACATGGTTCGGGTCTCCCTCGACGTCCGGGTTTCGGTGACACCGAGTAAGTGGGCCAGGGTCACGGGTGGTGTTCACGGCAAACAAAAAAGACCCTCCCTTGGGCGTCGTCCACGGGGAAGACAACGCGCGTCCAGGGCGGGCCCGTTCTGCATTTTTTGCGGCGCCTTCTGGTGCTGCCGGGCTACTCTCCTCGAAGCTGCGCTGCCCGAGGGTGAGTAGCGGACCCAGGTTGCCGTCGGCTCAACAGCCCACGCCGGGCGCTGTACCGGAGCGCCGCCGTGCAGGCGCGGCGCGCCCTGTGGGGGCGCGCCCTTGTCCAGGCAGGGCCAGGGCAGGCCACACACGCAGTACCGGCGGAGTCCGCGCCAGACGCGGCGGTGCGGGACTGCGGTGGTCGGCTCGGGAACGGGTCGGGCGAGCCTCTTCCAGGGCCAGCCGGACCAGCGACGGAAGACAAACATCGCGCATCTCCTCCGGTGCGGCGCCGTTGTCGGGTCCGTCTGAACCTAGGACGGTGCGCGGCCGGCGGTCCACGAAGTTGCGAGTTGTTGCGTCAATCCAGTTCGGCGAGCGCCTTGGAGATGAGCGCGCGGGCGGGCCGCCCGTACTCGGCGGCGGCTTGCAGGCGCTCGAACATACGACCGTAAAGTTCGATCTCGTGCGGGCGGGAGACCTCGATGCTGGCTGTCGGGGTTTCCAGGGCAGCTAGGCCGTCATCAAAGATCCAGAACCCCGCCGACGGCACGGCCCCGCGTTCGGTCATGAGCGGGATGATTCCGACTGACACGTTAGGCAGCGACATCACGGCTAGCAGCCGGTCGAGCTGTCCGGCCTGCGTCTCGGCGTCGCCGAACCACGTTCGAAGCGCCTGTTCCTCTAGCACCACCGCGAACCGTTTACCACGCCGGTAGATGACCCGCTGTCGCTCCATCCGCGCCGCGACCGCCTCGTCTAGGTCATTAGGAGTTTCGAGGAAATCAATCCAGAACGACAGCATCGCGGCTGAGTAATCCGCCGTTTGAAACAGGCCAGGTATGACGTTGTGCTCGTAAATCCGGAACAGCTTGGTCTGCTCGTACAGTGCGACGGTGTGTGCTCCGAGAACCCGTTTCATGCCCGCTCGGCCCTGCCGGCGGAATTCGAGATACGCAGACTCGACGGCGCGCAGCGTGGCAATTAGGTCTGGGGCTTGGTCATCTGCGTCGCACACCCGGCACCAAGCGCGAATATCGGCGTCGGTCGGGGGCTGTACGCCGTGTTCGATCTTGCTGACGCGGGTGTAGTGCTGGCCGGTGGCCTCGGCCAGCACCCGCCCAGAGAGGCCCGCATCTTTGCGGATCTCCCTGAGGCGGACGCCAAGCGCGTCTTGTGCCTGGCGGGCAGCGCTAGACGGGTTGGTAGTCACAGTGGGGTATGGACAAGTGCCAGACTGCCTCGAACGCCGATCGGCATAGCTCAAGGTCTGCCGGGTTAGTGGAGGACAGCATTGCCGCATTCAGACCGCCACCCGTGTAGATCAGGAAGACGGCCAGGCGGTTATCGAAGAGATAGAAATCGTTACCGGGGATGGGGACCGACGAAACGAGGCGACGCGGTACCCAGCGGATGTCCTCACCCGCCTCGACCATTGGGCCGGCGATGCTGTGTGACCACCGCTGATACTCGCTCAGGGGTTCGGAAACGATGCGGGCGCGGCGTACCGACTTGCCCGCCTTCACGTGCTTCCGGAGAGTGCTGCACCAGTCGCCGAGCCATGCGAGGTCGTCCGGCTCGCCCGCTGCCCACTTCGCCATGTACGGCAGTTCGATCGCCGTTCCGTAGGCGTCGCGCGTCTCCAGGTGCAAGGAATCACGCTCGAAGGTGCGTAGCAAGCTGTCGAACTCGGCCTCACTGATCGGGGTCACGGCCCTCCTTGAAGAACTGAAGCATCCTGTCGGGAATCTCGACACAGCTCTCCCCATCGGGGATGTTCATCTGCGCGAGGGCGCCCTGGTCGCTCACCCAGCCTTGGACCACCCAGCTACCCCGGTCCGTGCGGTACACGGTGGGAGAGCCGGTCGGGTTCGACTCCGGATCCTTACCCACGAACGTTAACTTCACGGTTCGCTCCTTGTCCTCGTGGTTGCGGAAAGTTGCGGTCAGAGCATCGTGGTTGCTGAATGTACGGGCGTCAAGCCCTGAAGTAAGTGCCGGGGGCGGCGGTCTGGTGGCGCCCCCTCGGTCTGCCCAGGGCGGGCCGGTGACGCCCTGCGAGACCTCCTCGGACGACGGAACCCGAAAGTTTCGTCATCCCCCCATTCAGGTTGTAGAGGAGGAGGGGAAGCCCTCTAAAGCAGCTATATGAAGATGACGGAACTTCCGGCAGTTCCATCACCCCGCGCGCCTCCCGCACACCCCGCGTTACCGCAATGTCACCCGCAGAACGCAGAACGCCCCCGGGCGGTGCCGAGGGCGTTCCGTCCGGTTGGAAGCTAGGCGACCAGTTCGTAGGCGGGCGCCTTCGTCCCGTCCGCCCAGACGATCGTCAGTCAGTCTTGCGGGTGGAACCGGAGACCTCGGCCGTCGGCGCGGGTTGCGCGGACTTCCCGGATCGCCAGGCATCCTGGGCACGGTACCGGTGCCGCCGTCGTCCTGGTCGGCCCCGCCTCACCCGCTCAGGCCATCCCGGTCTGCAAGTCCGGGTACCAGTGCACGTACACCTACTACAGTTCCGCCACCTTCGAGACCGTCGTCGGCGGCCGGACCAAGTTCTGTGACGGCACCGTCGACTCGTTTGGCACCACCACCCGCTGGCTGGAGATGGTCAGCGCGCAGTGCCCCGAACCTCTCTGACCGGCGCCAGCCACGCGGCGGTGGCCGCCGAACCCCGTCGGGGTCCGACAGCCACCGCCGTCACTCAGGGCAGCATCCTCGTCAGATCCCACCCGCCCGGTTGCCGCAGGGCGAAGCCGGGGCGAGCACCAGGTCGTACGTCAGCGTGAAGCCGGCCTCGACCTTCTGCTGCTTGACCTTCGGTGTCCAGCCCTCCCGGCTCACCACCACCTGGTACGCGCCCGCCGGCAGCCAGTAGACGAAGCGCCCCTGGGCGTCGGCCCGCAGGGTGTAGCCGGTCTTGCCACCCGTACCGGCGAGGTTGAGCCGGACGGTGGCCGCCAGCGGCAGCCGTTGGCCGTCGCAGCTCTGGCCGGTAACGGTCCCCTGGATCTTGCCCCAGTCGGCGGGGGCGGCGACCCCGACGTTGACGTCGACCGTCGACACCGGGTACGGGGTGTCCGCCCGGAACCCGAGCTGGGCCCGGTAGGTGCCGGGCTGGGCGATGCCCGCCTCGGGCGTCGCGGTCAGGGTGAGCGCGATCGTCTTCGACGCTCCCGCCGCCAGGGTGAAGCTGACCGGCGTCGTCTGGAGCCACGGAGCCCCCGCCGTCGCGCAGTCGCCGAGTCCGCTCAACCGCTCGGACTCACTGGTGACCGTGGCGCCCACCGCACCACCGATCTTGTACACCCCGCAGGCCATCGCGCCCCGGAAGGCCGCGACCTGGGCGTTCGGCAGATCCCGCCAGGCTTGGCCGGCCGGGTCGTAGGCCATCGTCCGGTTGGTGATCACGCTGGAGTTCGCGGTCACACCGCCGGACACGATCAGCGTCTCGCCGGCCACGGTGGTCTGCGAGCCCCACAGATCGATCGGCAGGTCGGGCAGCCGGGTCCAGGCGTTGGCGGCCAGGTCGTAGCCGTAGGTGTCCCGGTAGGTCCCCGTGGAGATGCCACCGGCGCAGTAGACGCCGCCACCGACAGCGCCACAGGCGGCGTACGACACCGCCACCGGGTAGTCCGCCCCGGTGGTGAACGTACGGCTGCTCGGATCGAAGATCACCAGGTTCTTGGTGTCGGTGCAGTCCGCGTCGGCACAGCCCCCCACCATGATGATCTTTCCATCCACCACGGCCGTGCCGGCCGCCGCGCGGGGCGCCGGGTGGAGCACACCGACGAGCGTGCTCCAGGTGCCCTGCTGCGGATCGAAGACGTCCACCGAGGGAATCGGGGAGCCCTCGGCAGACCAGCCGCCGAGCACGTAGATCTTGCCGTTCACCGCCGCCGCCGACGCCTTGGCACGCCCCCTGGGCATCTCGGGCAACCCGCTCCACACGTTGGTGTCCGGGTCGTACACCCAGGTGGAGCGCTCCGACCCGCTACCCGAGCCGCCACCGACGGAGTAGACCTTGCCACCGAGGTTGATGGCGGAGTTGTCGGAGATCTGCGCCGGGGCGTTGGCGATCCGGCTCCACGCGGGGTCGGTCGACTGCGGCCCGGTGTTCGCGGGCCCGGGGACCGACGCCCCGGTGCTGGCGGAGAGGGCTCCGCGCATGCCCTTCGAGATGCCGGAAACCCGCTGTTCGACCAGCGGCGCCGCCTTTGGGGCAAGCACCTCGAACTGCCCGGCGCGCTCCAGAACCTCCACCGTCGCTGCCGCGCTGCCGGTGTTCTTCAGCGTGACCGAGGTGCTCCGGGTGCTGCCGTACGGCTGGTTCGCCTCGACGGAGGTCTGGCTGACGGTGATCCGCCCGGCCTTGAGGGCGAAGTTCGCCTTGTTCACCCGGTCCACGTCGATCGCGAGTTCGTTGCGCACCGCCTGGTACGGACGCAGGTTCGCCTCCACCGGGTGGGACCCGGTCAGGGTGGAGAGGAACCAGTAGAACCCGTCGGGGATGTTCGGGTCCTGCGGCGTCGCCGCGGTGACCGCCGTCTCGGCCGACGCGTCCGGGCTGGCGACGGTGACCCCGTTGAGTCCGACACCGGTGTTCTTGTCCGTGACGAACCCGGCGACCAGGCCGGCGGGGGTCGGCGTGCAGGCCCGGTTGATCAGCTCGACGTTGTCGACCCCCCACCACCAGCCGAAGTTGGCGGTGTAACGGAACCGCACCCGGACATTGGCCTGGTTCGCGGCGGGTGCGAGCGGGACCAGTTCCTGGACCGGGCCGCGCCGGTAGTCGTCACCGTGCCAGACGTTCGTCCAGGTCGTACCGCCGTCGGTGGAGACGTCGACGTCGCCCATGTCGTCCGTGGCGGTGGCGTAGAGGTCGCTGTTGAACCGCAGGTACGGCGCGCCGGCCCTGCTGAGGTCGAACACCGGGGAGATCAGGTCGGTGTCCTGGCGGGCATCGAGACCCTGACGGATGCTGTCGACCATCGCGAAGTTGCCGCTACCGCCGGTCGAGTTGCCCCGGTTGCCCGGGTCGTCGAAGGCCCAGCCCGGAGACTCGGTGCGGTTGACCACGGACCAGCCCGTCGGTACCCCGGTGCCGTCGAAGGTCTCGGTGGGGAACAGCGGCGCGGTGAAGCTGCCCGAGTAGCCGGCGGCGGCGCAGCCGTGGTCGACGGGGACCTTGATGTTGACCGTCTTCGCCACGTCGGCCACCGGCACGGTGCTGGTGACCTTCCGGTATCCGGAGTAGTGGGCCGTCGTGCCGAGGGTGTACGCGGTGTTGGCCGGCGCGGTGAACGAGTACTTTCCGGTGATCGGGTCGGTGAAGACCGGGCCGCCGGGCCGACCGCTGACGTCGATCCTGGCGTAGAGCGGCCATCCGTGGCCGGAGCCGTCGGTCACCCGGCCCGAGACCGTCACCATCTCCTGCGGTGCCAGCGCGAAGTTCTCGGTCAGTGTGCCGCCCACGACCACGGTGATGGCCACGGTCCGGCTCGTGTAGCCGTACGCGCTGGCGGTCAACGTGTGCTCGCCGGGCGGCAGGCTCAACGTGTAGCCGCCGTCGGCACCGGTGACGCCGTGTGGTCCGCCGCTCGTGATCGTGACACCGGCCAGGGGCTCGCCGGTGGCCGCGTCGGTGACCCGACCGCTGATCCGGCCGACGTCGCCGCGCGGCGCCTTGAGCACCGCCTGGTACGCGTTGAGCCGGCCCTCGCCGAAGACGTTGTTGTTGGTGGCGGTACCACCGCACTCCGTCGCGTCGACGTCGATGGCGGTCTCACCGAGCAGTTTCTCGGTCGCGGCGAGGTCGCGCCGCAGACTCGGCGCGGCGGACCAGATCAGCGCCACCGTTCCGGAGACGTGCGGGGCCGCCATGGAGGTGCCGCTGATCGTCGCGTACCCGTTGCCGGGCCAGGTGGACCGGACGTCCTCGCCCGGCGCGGAGATGTTCGGCTTGATTCCGCCGTCCGCCGAGGAGCTACCCCGGCTGGAGTAGGAGTAGACCTGGTTGGCGACGTTGAAGCCACCGACCGCGTACGACCCGGGGTAGTCGCCCGGCGAGTTGGCGGTGTTGCAGGCGGGACCGGAGTTGCCGGCGGAGAAGACCGCGAAGATGCCAGCCGCCCGCCAGGCGTCGACGACCTGCTTGTACCAGAGGTTGCCCTGGCCGCCGCCCCACGAGTTGTTGACGATGTCGGGCCGCAGGTCCGGGCGCGGGTTCTGGCCGTTGCGGTCGGTCGGGGCCAGCATCCACTGACCCGCGTTCAGCAGCGAGGCGTCCGAGCACCAGGAGCCCTCGCACGCCTTGGCGGCGATCCACTTCGCCCCGGGCGCGACACCGGTCTGGTTGCCGGCGCCGCCGTCACCGACCATGGTGCCCATGGTGTGGGTGCCGTGGCCGGACGTGTCGCACGGCGTTTCCCCGGTGCAGACGCCGGACGGGTCGTACCAGTTGTAGTCGTTGGTGAAGGTGCCGTCGCCGTTGTTGCCCCGGTACTTGCCGACCAGTGCCGGGTGGTCGTACTGGACGCCACCGTCGATGTTGGCGACCACGATGCCCTCGCCCCGGTCACCGAACTCGTCCCAGACCCGGGGCGCTTCGATGTTGGCGATCCCCCACTCGGCCCCGGCCGCACCGGCCTTGGCGGCGGTGTTCCCGGGCGCGGGCTCGACCACCTCGTACGTCCGCACCGGCTCGATCCGGGCGACCTCGGGCCGGGCCGCGATCGCGTCGACCAGGGCCCGGTCCCCCTCGACCCGCAGGGCGTTCGCGATCCAGTACGAGGTGTACCGCACCCGCTTGGTGTTCAGCAGGCCACGCAGGCCGGACTGGGTACGATCAGCGGTCGCGGTCAACTGGCGGTGCACCTCGGCCGAACGGGCGTCAGCGTCACGGAGCCTCGCCGCCGCGTCCAGTGTGGCCCGCTCCTTCAGATAGACCATGAAGGTCGTACCGCCGGCGCCGGACGATTCCCTGAGCACCTGATTGTCGACCAGAGCCGAGGCCGGAGCCGGGGCCGCGACGGCGACCACCGGTGGGGCCGTGAAGCCGAGGACGACGGCCGCCGCGATGGCGACGGCGGGTCGGAGCATCCGGCCCGCGCCTCGACGTGTGTGTCGTGCTGACAACTTTCCTCCAGTCCAGCGGCGCCCGATGGGATCGTGGCGCCGGCATCGACGGGTCCGGGATGTCCGGTACCGCCGGGTCGGTGTTCGGCCATCCATGACCGTCCACACCGGACCCCGGTCATCTTCTGATCAACAACGCTCAAGATCAATACGTTCGGCCCAGAAGTTCGCCGGAACAGCGGGCCGGATCCGGCTCGGGGACGACGCTGGGTAATCCAGGTCGGTTCCAGGAACCGTAGGGCCCCGCTCGCTACCGTTTCCTCGCTGGCGAACCCGAGGGGAGACGCGGTGCCGATGTCCGCTCTGACCACCCAGGCGCCGAACCGCCTCCGGTCCCGCCGCCCGTTGCCCACCCTCGCACCGGTGGTGCTCGCCGCACTGGTCGCGGCCGGTGCCGTGGTGGTCCACCGGGTCACCGGGCAGTTCTGGTGGGACCTCGCCGCTTACCGCACCGGTGCGACGGCCGCCGCGACCGGCGACGGGAATCTGTACGACGCCGTGGTCCGGGGCGCGGACGGAATCGAACTCGGCTTCACGTACCCACCGTTCGCCGCGCTGCTGTTCCAGCCGCTCGCACACCTCGGCGTGGACGTCGGAATCGGGCTCTGGGCCTTCGCCTCGGTCCTGGCGCTGCTGGCCGTGATCCAGGTGAGCTGGCGGGCGGCCGTACCGACGACCCGGCCGGCGACGCTGCCGGTGCTGGTCGCCACGGTGGCCGCGCTGCCGCTCTTCGCGGTCTCCGGGCATCTCCAGGCCGGGCAGGTCGGCCTCTTCCTGATGCTGATCGTGCTCCTCGACCTGACCGGTGATCCCGGTCGCCGCTGGTACGGGCTCGGCGTCGGCGTCGCCGCCGGAATCAAGCTCACCCCGCTCGTCTTCGTGGTCTACCTGGTCGCGACCGGTCGTTGGCGAGCAGCAGGTACGGCGCTGGCCGGATTCCTCGGCACGGTGGCGGTCGGCTTCGCCTGGCACCCCGCTGACTCGTCCCGGTTCTGGGGCGGCGCGCTGCTCGACTCGTCCCGGGTCACCGGCGACCCCCGTACGATCCTGAACCAGTCGTTGCACGGCGCGCTCGCCCGGCTCGCCGACTCGGCCGACGTCCAGGGTGTGTGGCTCCCGGTGGCGGCCCTGGTCGCGGTGGCCGGAGTCGCCCTCGCCGCATGGTGCGCCCGAACCGGTGACCACCTGCTCGGAGTGCTCACCTGCGCGGCGACCGGCCTGCTGGTCTCCCCGGTCTCGTGGCACCACCACTGGGTCTGGTGGGTGCCCGCGCTGGTCCTGGTCGCCGGGCGCTCGTGGTCGACACGGAGCCGGCACGGCCTCGCCGTCGCCGCCGCGCTCTGGCTCGTCCTGGTCGCCTCCACCACCGGCGTGCTCGCCGGCCTCCAGGGCTGGGACCTGCACTTCCACGGGCCGGGGCTGGTCTACAGCAACCTCTACGTACTGCTCGGGCTCGCCGCGCTCGGCTACCTCCCGTTCCACCTGCGTGGTCGGCCCCGGGTCGGTGCCGCATGACCGACCGCCCACCGTCGGCGGGTACGTCGCCGAACGTAGTCAAGGTTCCGTCCACCGTCGGTCCAGACGAAACCCGCACCCGCTCGGTAACGTCACGTCATGTCCTTGGCAAGCACGGGTACGGTCGCCGGCGTGACGCCGCCGCTCCGGTCCCGACCCGGTCCGTGGAGGGCCGCGTGACGGTTACCGCACCGCAGGCGCCGACCGAGCCGGTCGCGCAGCCGACCCGGCCACGGCGTGGCTGGCGCTGGTGGCTCTACTCGACCCTGGTCGCCGCCGGGGCGCTCTGGCTGGCCTTCACCGTGGCGCACCTGGTGCTCAGCGGCCGGTGGTGGCTCTGGCTCGCGGTCGATGCCATTCCGCCGCTGTTCTTCCTGGTCATCCCGGTCGTGCTGGCCGTGGGCGCGGCGCCGTGCCGACGGTCGCGGCGGCCGGTGGCACTGCTCGCCGCCGCCGCCCTGCTGTTGGGCGCGGCCCAGTCCGGCGTGAACGTGCGGGCCTGGCGCGGCGGCGACGGCCCGGCCCCGGCGAACGCGATCCGGGTCTTCTCCTGGAACACCGGTTACTGGGACGAGGGCGGCGAGACCGAGGCGCTCTACCGCCTGCTCAGGGAGGCCGACGCCGACGTCTACCTGCTCCAGGAGTACTGGTACGCGCAGACGCCCGAACCGCTCGACCCGGCGGCGACCCGACTGCGCGCCGAGTTCCCCGGCTTCCACGTCGCGCTTGTCGGAGAACTCGTCACCCTCTCCCGCTTCCCGATCCTGCGGCAGACCCCACTGGTGGCGCCGGACATGCCACCACCGGCGGCGGGCTCCACCGACCACTGGCTGTACAAGACCCTCCGTACCGATCTGGATCTGGGTGACGGTCGGGTGCTGTCGACGTACAACTCGCACCTGCCGGTGCAGTTGTCGCCCGACACCGGTCCGTTCCACCCGGACTTCTACCGGGTTCTCCGGGAGCAGCACCGTCAGCGGGAGCCGCAACTGCGGGCGCTGGCCCGGGACGTGGCCACCAACGACAATCCGATCCTGCTCGCGGGTGACCTGAACACCAGCCCTGCCATGGGTGACCTGCGGGACCTTCCGGAAGGGCTGCGCGACGCCAGCTACGCGATGCGTTCGCTGTATCCGGCGTCCTGGTCCGACCTTCCCCCGTGGCCCCGGCTCTGGCGGCTGGACTGGGCGTTCGTCTCGCCGGGTGTCCGCGTCCACTCCTACCGGTTCGGCCCGGCCGGCGGAGTCTCCGACCACCGCTCACAAGAACTGGTGATAACGCCGGGGTGATCCCGGGCGGGGACGCAGAATTCCTTTCGGGGGCGCCGTGAACACCGCCGTCACCGTGCCACGCCACCTGGGATCGCGGCGCGGAAATAGACGCGCGAAATTGTCGTACGCCGGGCCGCGTACAAAATCCGACGACGCTCGACGAATACATTCACGGCCATTGTTTTCCAGTCGCCTCGGCGCTAGCCTCGATTTGTGCGAGTGTCGGTGGTCATTCCGAATTACAACAAGGAAAAGACGATCCGGGCCTGCCTGACGGCTGTCCACACGCAGACCCACGCCCCGGCCGAAGTGCTCGTCGTGGACGACGCCAGCACCGACCGGTCACGACAGATCGTCGCCGAGTTCGACTGCACGCTGGTCGGGCTCCCGACCAACATGGGCGTCTCCGCGGCGCGCAACATCGGGGCGGCGCGGGCCGACGGGGACGTGCTCTTCTTCGTCGACTCCGACATCGCGTTGGCGCCGGACGCCCTCGCGAACGCGTTGCGGGTCCTGCGCGAGCATCCCGACTGTGGGGTGGTCCAGGGCATCTACGATCTGCACCCGCTCTTCCCCGACGGGCCGGTCGAGTCCTACAAAACGCTCTTCGAGCACTTCTGGCGGCGCCGTGCAGCCGGGTTGACAACCACCACCATGTTCGCCCTGACCGCCGTACCCCGAGCGGTGTTCGAGCTGGTAGGAGGCTTCGACGAGGGGTTGCGAGACGCCGAGGACATCGAGTTCGGCACCCGGCTGCCGGCGACGTACGAGATCCGGACGAGCGATCAGGTGGTCGGCCGGCACGACGACGTGGACCGGCTCTGGCCGTACGTGTCCGAGCTGTACCGCCGGGCTTTGACCTATGCCGACGCGGTGGTCCTGGCCCGGTGGGCCCCGCGACCGGCGGCCGATCCACCCGTCCCGGGAGCCGGGACCGGGCGTCGGGACGACGGGCGGACGCCGCACCGGGTCGACCTCGCGGCCGTCGCCGGCATGCTGGCCTGCTCGCTGGCGGTCGCCACCGTGCCGCTGGCCATGCTCTCCCCCTGGCTGCTCGCCGTGCCGCTCGGGCTGCTGGCGGTCTTCCTCACCGCCGATCGCGAGCTGCTCGGCTTCGCCCGACGCGAACGTGGGCCGGGTTTCCTGCTCTTCGCCACGGTGATGCGCCTGCTCACCCACCTGACCGAGTTCGTCGGCCTGACCGTCGGCGTCGTCCGCGCGCTCGTCCGGCGGGCGGGTCCCGGTCGGTTCCGGCCGGTGGCGCCGGAGCCGCAGCGGTGAGCGCCCCGGACAGGTTCGGCTGGTGGCGACTGCTGAACCAGGTGCTGGTCGTGGTCTTCGTGGTCGGGCTGGCGATCGGCCTGGTGCTGTTCGTACGCGACCAGGACTGGGCACCGGTGCGGACCCTGGCTGCCCAACTCGATCCGATCCAGGTCGGAGCGGCCCTGGTCGCCGCGGTGCTGATCAACGCGTCCGGGTTGTTGCTGGGGCTCGTCTCCTGGCGGGCGATCTTCGTCGACCTCGGTGCCCCGGTCGGCCGGTGGACCGCCTACCGGATCTTCTTCGTGGGCTTCCTCGCCAAGTTCGTACCGGGCCGGTTCGTCGCTCTGCCGGTGCTGCTCCGACTGGGCAAGCAGATCAACGTCGGGCCGGTCCGGCTCGCCGGTGTCTTCGTGCTGAGCTGGGCCGTCGTCGCGCTGACCGGCATGACGGTCGGGCTCGCCGCAGGGCCGGCACTGCTCGGTGGCAGCGCCGCCTGGATGCTGCTCGCCACGGTCCCACTGGTGATCCTCTTCGCCCGGCCGCACCTGCTCGACCGAGGGCTCACCACCGCGAGCCGACTGCTACGGCGGCCACCGCCGCAGGTCAGCGCCTCTCCGACCGGACTGCGTCGGGCGATCACCGCACAGTCACTGTCCTGGGTGGTCTCCGGGCACCACCTCTGGCTCCTCGCCGTCACCGCTGGCGCTCCGCCGGTGCGGTCGTACCTGATCTGCGTGGCCGGGTTCGCCGCCGCCACCGTCGCCGGCCTCCTGGTCATGGTCGTCCCCGACGGGCTGGGCGTACGGGAGGCCGTGCTCATGGTCGGACTGGCCACGGTGATGCCGGTGTCGATCGCCACTCCGGTGGTGCTCGCCAGTCGGCTGGTCTGTGCGCTCAGCGAGGTCGCCATCGGTGCCGGCGGCCTGGCCTTGGCGCAGTACATGCACCGTCGCCGGGCCGTATCCGATCCGGCACCCGGGGCGGCTCATTCCGTACCCGATCCGTCCGTCACCTGAATCACGTCGAGGAATGTCGGTGATCTCATGTCCAAAGGACTGTTCCAGGCCCTGTCCCGGCTGACCAGAATACCGGTACGGATATTCGTCCGCCCCCATCGCAGAATCAACGCGGCGATGTGGGACACGCAGTACGCACTGGGACTCTGGAGCTATCTCGACGGCATGTCCGACGGCACCGTACCGCTGTCGCTCATCGAATCGTGGGCACCCCGACCGACCATTCTGGATCTCGGCTGCGGCACCAGCGCCAACCTGCCCCTGACGCCGGGACGGTACCGGCACTACCACGGTGTCGACATCAGTCGTCAGGCGATCGCGCAGGCACGGGCGCTCGCCCGGCCGGACACCTCGTTCGAGGTGGCGGACATCCGTCACTTCCGGTCCACCGACCGTTACGACGCGATCCTGTTGCGCGAGGTCATCTACTACCTGTCCGGCACCGAATCGGTGGCGCTGCTGCGCCGCCTGCCCACGCTGCTCACGCCACGTGGGCGGATCGTGGTGCAGGTCTATGACGTGTCCCAGACCGAGGAGTTCGTCCGCCTGATCCGCAACTGCGGCCTACCCCTGGTGGCGGAGATCCCGACCCGACTCGGCGACGGGCCGACCGGTGCCCTCTTCGTCCTCGCGGCTCCGGCCCTGCCGACGAGCCCGTCTCCCGGGGAACTGACCGGCGAGGCCGCGCGATCCTAGCTCCCGCCGTCCCGGGTGACCGGTCACACCCGTTGCCCCGGGGGTGGCCGATCACCCGGTCAGACAGAGACGCGCCGGTCCCACCACGGACGTACCGCGACCGGTTCGCTCCGCAGCAATCTGCGGTGCAGGTCCTGCAACTGGTGTCCCGGCTCGACGCCGAGCCGGTCCGCCAGGGTGACCCGGGCGTCCTCGAAGGCGGTGAGCGCCTCCGCGCGGCGCGAGGTCTGTCCGAGGGCAACCAGGAGCAGTTCCCAGAGCCGCTCCCGCATCGGCTGCTCGGCCAGCATCCAACGCAGCTCCGAGATCAGGTTCTCGTCGTCACCGAGCAGCAGCCGTACGCCCGTGGTCTCCTCGACGACGTCCTGGCGCAGCTCGGTCAGGCGGATCCGCTCCGCCTCCGCGAGCGGTCCGGTGGCCTCCTGCAACGCCGGTCCGGACCAGCGCCCCAACGCCAACTGGAACAGTCGCAGCGCCTGCGGCAGGTCGGCCTGGGCACGGGCGGCGCGGGCCAGCTTGATGTCCCACTCGAACCGGGTGATGTCGACCGAGCCGTCCGGGATGTCGAGGGTGTAGCCGGGACGGGTGGAGCGCAGCACCCGGGCGAGCGCGGGTCGGCGACCGGGTGGCTCCAGGACCCGGCGCAGCCGTCCGATGTACGTGTGGACCATGTTCTCGACCGAGTTCGGCCGGCGGCCGATCCAGATCGCGTCCACGATCTGCGCCACCGACATCACCATGCCGCTGCGCAGCGCGAGCACTGCCAGCACCTCCCGTTGCCGGGGCGTACCGAGGTAGAGGTTCACCGCGCAGCGCTCGGCCCTGATCGGCCCAAGGAGCAAGATCGAGAGGTCGTCGTCCGGCATAGGTCTCTCCCACTCAAGCTGTCGACCCCGTGACCCGGCTTCCCAACGTCTGCTCCCCTGCTCCGGTGGGGACCGCTCCAGCGCGCTCACCGGCTACCGACCGTCGCCGGGAATGACGAACCGCAGCCCGCGGTCGAGCATTCGGGGTAGCACGGTGTCGAGGGCTTCGACGGTCTGCGAACGGTCTCCCCCGCCGTCGTGACAGAGCAGCACCTGACCGGGACGGCCGCGAGACAGGGAACGGATGATCCGGGACACGCCCGGGCTGCGCCAGTCGCTCGGGTTAACCGTCCAGTCGATTGCGGTCAGCCCAATCTCCGCCGTGGCTCGTAGGACGTCTGGGGACCAGTTGCCACCGGGGGCGCGGAACAGCGCGGGGCGCAGACCGACCGCGTCCTCGATCTCGGCCTGGGTCCGGGCGATCTCGGCCCGCAGCCGGGGTGGCGCAAGCGCGGCGAACGGCTGCGGGTGCGACATCGAGTGGTTGCCGATGGCATGCCCGGCGGCGACGATCCGGCGTACCAGCTCCGGCCGCTCGCGCACCCGGTCGCCGATGAGGAAGAAGGTGGCCCGGACCTGGTGCCGGTCGAGCAGGTCGAGCATTCGGGGCGTCCACTGCGGGTGCGGACCGTCGTCGATGGTCAGCGCCACTCCGGGGCCCGGCACGCCGAACGCCGGCCAGTGGCGACCGCCGACCGTGGCCTGACGACGCAGGAACTGCTGACCCCGGACCGCGAAGAACAGATAGTGCAACGCCTGCGCGGAGAGGTACGCCCAGGGCGACACGGCATGGTCCGGGGCGGTGTTCATCGGTGCGGCTCCACCGGTGCGACCCGGGTCGGGCCGAAGTCCCGGTCCGTCAGGTGCCGAAGCCCGCCGACCACCGCCCCGGCGATCACGCTCCACTGGACCAGCAGATGTACGCCGTAGAAGAACACCGCGAACCCGGGACCACGCTGACGTAGGACGAATCGCAGTAACGCCGGTTCGGCGGCGGCGAAAAGTCCGAAGAAACCGAGCGGCAGCAGCAGCAAGAGCGGGCCGACCAGGACCAGCGGCACGGTGAGCGGGACCAGCAGGGCGGTCAGCAGACCGGCCGGGGTGTTGGCGCGGATGCCGGCGGGGCCACGCTCGGCGAGGGCGACCGGGACCAGCAGTTGCGAGCGCCCGAACTGCTTGCGCAGGAGCTTTCCGAGGTGGCTGTCGTCGTCGTGCCGGCAGACCACGGTGTCGGTCAGTACGGTCGCGTACCGGCCGGCGAGCCGGTCGCCGAACTCGACGTCCTCGGAGGCGCGCAGGTTCTCGTCGAAGAGGCCGACCTCGTCGAACGCCACCCGGCGGGTGACGCAGACCGCGAAGAGCGTGGTACGCACCCGTCCGACGTTGCGCAGCCGCCAGTGGTGGCCGTGCAGCAGCCGGTACGCCTCGACCGGCCCGTCGTCGAACATCGGCCGGAGCGCGTAGATGCCGTGGACGCAGGCGACGTCGGGTTGGTCCCGGAGGATCGCGAGGGCGTTCTCCAGCGCGTCCGGCTCCGGAGCGCAGTCCGAGTCGACGAAGAAGAGCAGCTCGCCGGTGCTGGCCCGAATTCCCCGGTTCCGTCCGGCGGCGGGTCCGCGATTGTGGTCGGAGACCAGCAGCCGGCACGGGAACTCGCCGGCGATGGCCCGGGTCTCGTCGGCGCTCGCGTCGTCGACGACGATGACTTCGGTGACGGGGTGTCGCTGTGCGTAGACGGCTTCGAGACATGCCCGCAGCGTTTTGGCACTGTTGTACGCGGGGATGATGACCGACACCGTCGGGCGCATGATCAAAACCTCACCAGGGCGGGGGTTAATGGTCAGGACATTGACGCATCGAAAACGATCGTGCCGCGCCCACGCTATCGACCCTGTTTCACACTGGCAAGCGTTGCCTTACGTAGTCAAGGTTCCGTCCAGGACCAGTCCAGAAAAGATTCCGGACCGATCTATAGCGTCGCAGTATGTCCAATTTGGTCAGCCTCGACGATTGCGACCGGCTCACTGTTCGTGAGGTGCATGACCTCTATCGCCGATACGTGAACTCCAGCCAGGTCAGCCTCATGACCTCCTTCGGGTTCGGCCGGGAATTGGTCGACCACGCGGAGGGCGCGTACCTGGTGCTGCGCGACGGGCGGCGCATCCTCGACCTCACCGGCGGCGTCGGCGTACTCAACCACGGGCACAACCACCCCCGCATACTCGCGGCTCGGCAGCGGTTCGCCGAGCAACGGCGGATGGAAGTGCACAAGACGTACTTCTCGCCCTATCTCGCGGCGCTCGGGCACAACCTGGCCCAGCTCCTCCCCGGCGACCTCGCCATGTCGTTCCTGCCCAACTCGGGCGCGGAAGCGGTCGAGGGCGCCGTGAAGCTCGCCTACAAGTACCACGGCGGCCGACGACAGAAGATCCTCCGGGCCGACTGCGGATTCCATGGCAAGCTGCTCGGATCGGGAGGTCTGACTGGTCAACCGCAGTTCGCCTTCCCCACCATTCCCGGCATTGTTCCTTTCACCTACGGCGACCTGGAGTCGGTCAAGGCGGCGGTGTCGGCCCATCCCGATGACGTTTACGCGTTGATCGTCGAGCCGTTCAGCGCGTCCACCATACAGTGGTGCGACGAAGAGTTCCTGCGTGGCGTCCGCGAGCTCTGCAACCGACATGACATAGTGCTCATCTTCGATGAGATTTACACCGGGTGGGGCAAGACCGGCAGCCTGTTCTATTTCATGCGCTACCCCGGTCTGGTGCCGGACGTACTCACCACGAGCAAGTCCTTTGGCGGCGGAAAGTCGTCCATTTCGGCCTTCGTCGCGCGCCAGCCGATCTTCCGCAAGGCGTACGACAACCTCACCGACGCGCTGTTACAGAGCACCAGTACCACGTACTACGGCATGGGCGAGGAGTGCGTCACCGCCCTGGAGGCGATCAACATCGTGGTGGAGGACGACTTTCCGGGGCGGGCCCGGGAACTGGAGCGCGTACTCGAACCGGCCCTGCACCGGCTGGCGAAGGAATTCCCGGACGCGGTCGGGCGGGTGGCCGGCGCCGGCGCGCTCTGGGGCGTACACATCGACGGTGGGCCGAAGATCCTCGACCTGGTGGCCCGGATCGCCCCGGCCGGCATGGCCCGGGATCCGAGGTTCAAGGCCAAGCTGGTCACCTGCGCGGTGATCAACGCGCTCTACCAGGACCACCAGATCTTCACCTACTACACCCTCAACGGCCTCAACCCACTCATCCTCGGCCCCTCGCTGGTCACCGAGCCGGTCGACGTGCAGCGCGCCACCGACGCGCTCGGTGAGGTCCTCAGCCACGGCCTGACCCGACTGGTCACCCGGTTCGTCGCGCAGAAGGTGGGGTCGTCGCTGTGGTGATCACGATTACCGGGGCCGCCGGCATGCTCGGTGGTCGGCTGGCCGAGCGGTTCGCCGCCGACGGACACGAGGTACGCGGGGTGGACCTGCGCCCGGGGCCCGGGGCCCGGGTCATCGGCGACATCCGGGACGCGGACGTGATGGCCCGCGCCACCGCCGGCGCCACCACCCTGATCCACTGCGCCGCGGCCCTGCCCAGCTACCCCACCAACGAGATCCGCTCGATCATCGTGGACGGCACCGAGAACGTGCTCGGCGCGGCACATCGGGCCGGGGTACGCCACCTCGTCCACATCTCCTCCACCGCCGTGTACGGCCTGCCGAAGGTGGTGCCCACCCCTGAGGAGCACCCCCGCGCGCCCGTCGACCCGTACAGCGCGGCCAAGGCAGCCGCCGAGGAAATCGCCGAACGTCACCGGGCCGACGGGGCGCTGGTGTCGATCCTGCGTCCGAAGACCTTTCTCGGTCCCGGGCGGATGGGACTGTTCGCCATGCTCTTCGAGTGGGCCGAGGAGGGACGCAACTTCCCCGTGCTCGGCCGAGGCGACGTACGCATCCAGATGTTCGCCGTCGAGGACCTGGTCGACGCGGTGGTGACCGTGCTGCACGCGCCGGACGAGGTGGCGAACGACACCTACAACCTCGGGGCGGAACGGTTCGGCACCCTGCGCGAGGACTTCCAGGCGGTGCTGGACACGGCCGGCCACGGCAAACGGGTGGTGTCGATGCCGGCCCGCCCCGCCCTCGCCGCGCTCGGCCTGCTGGAACGCACCCGGCTCTCTCCGGTGTACGGCCGGTTGCTGCACAAACTCATGGGCGACTCGTACGTGAGCATCGACAAGGCCCGGCAGCGCCTCGGCTTCTCCCCCACGTTCTCCAACGCCGACGCCATCCTGCACACCTACCAATGGTGGCGCCAGGAGCGGCACCAGGTCCCATCGGACGCGTCGGGAGACGGGTCGGGCCGCGCCGGACAGCGCGGCCGGACCAGCCGCGATCCCTGGCGGCAGGGTGCCCTGGCCTTCGCGAAGATCTTCTTCTGAGCCGGGGGCATCATGACCGCCGTCGAGACCACGGTCGAACGGGCCGTCCCGGCCCCCGCGACCGGCCGTGCGGCCAGCGCACCCGCGCTGGCCCGGCACCTCATCACGTTGACCCGCCCCGGACACTGGGTCAAGAACCTCCTGGCCGTACCGCTGGCGCTGGTCGACGCGCCGGTCTGGAACGCGTCGACGCTGCTGCGTACCGGCTGGGCGGTGGTGGCGTTCACACTCGCCTCGTCCCTGGTCTACGTCGTCAACGACATCGCCGACCGCCGACTGGACCGGGCGCACCCGGTCAAGCGACACCGTCCGATCGCCTCCGGCCTGGTTCCGCTGCCGGTAGCCTGGCTGCTCGCCGCCGGCCTGGCCGGGCTGCTGACCGTCAGCGTCGTCGCCGGACCGGGCATGTCCTGGTGGCCTCTGGTGGCCTACCTCGCGCTGTGCGCCGCATACAGCCGGCGACTCAAGCACCTGCCGCTGCTGGACATCTGCGTGATCGCGACCGGGTTCGTGCTGCGTGTGCTCCAGGGATACGCCGCAGCCGACGGCCCACCGTCCGGCCTGCTGCTGACCGCCGTCTTCACCGGTTGCCTGGTGCTGGTGCTCGGCAAGCGCCGCGCCGAACTCTCCTCGGCCGGCGTCACCCACCGCCCGGCGCTGGCCGGCTACAACGTCCTGCTCGCCGACCACCTGCTCGGCCTCAACGCCTCGCTGGCCGCCGCCACCGGGCTGTTCTACCTGCACACGGAGGCGCCGATCGACCCGTACCGCCCGGTGGTGCTGGCGGTCGTGGTGCCGCTGGGCCTGCTCGCCGCCTTTCGCTACCTTCAATCGGTCCTGGTACTCCGGCTGGGCGGTGACCCCATCCGGGCCCTGCTCCGGGATCGCATGATCGTGACCAGTGCCGTGCTGATCGGTACGACGCTGGTCGTCGCGGAGGTCGCTGCCCGCTATCCGGAACTGCTGAGATGGATGGACAAGTGAACAAGCCGCTCGTGTCGGTCATCGTGCCGAACTACAACTACGCCCGCGCGTTGGGCCTGTGCCTCACCTCGGTCAAGGAACAGACCTACCCGAACCTCGAACTCATCGTGGTGGACGACTGCAGCACCGACGACTCCGTACGGGTCGCCGAGTCGTACGGCGCGCGGGTGCTCCGTACGCCGGAGAACTCCGGACCGGCGGCGGCCCGCAACCTGGGCGCGGCGAACGCCTCCGGCGAGATCCTCTTCTTCATCGACTCGGACGTGGCGGCCAAGCCGGACGCTGTCGCCAACGCGGTGGAACTGCTCGGCTCCGACCCCGAGATCGGTGCTGTCTGCGGAAACTACGACCCGGTGCCACTGATCCGCGACAGCCTGGTCGAGGAGTACCGCTGCCTGCAACAGTCCTACTGGCTGATCGCCGACGAGGGCCGGATCATGACGCTCTACACCGCGCTGCTCGCCGTGCCGGCACGGGTCTTCGCCGAGATCGGCCCGTTCAACCCCCGGCTCCGCGAGACCGAGAACGCCGACTACGGGCTGCGGCTGGCGCAGCGTTACCAGATCTGGCTCACCCCGAGGGTGCGCGGAGTGCACGACCACGACCACGAGCTGCGGGTGCTGGTCCGCAAGGTGTTCACCCGGACCGCCCTGCACATTCCGATGTACGCCCACAAGCCGGAGTTTCCCGGCGGGTTGAGCAGCGGTCCCCGGGCGTGGGTGAGCATCGCCGCGCTGGCGACCGTACTCGCTCTGGCCCTACCGGCGCTGTTCGGAGCGGCGTACCTGCTGGTTCCTCTGGTGGCCTTCGCCGCGTTCGTCGCCGGGGACCTGCCGATGCACCGGTTCGTGGCCCGGGAGCGGGGACCGCTCTTCCTGGTCTACTTCGTGGCGATGCACTTCCTCCTGAACCTGGTCATCGCCGCTGCCGCGTTCAGTGGGGTGGTGGCGTGGTTGACCTCCGGCCGGTTCCGCCGGCTCTACCAGCGTCCGGAGGCGGTCACCCGATGAGGTCGATGCCACTCGTCTCGGTGATCGTGCCGAACTACAACTACGCCGAGTCGCTGGACCTGTGTCTGCGCTCCATTCTCGACCAGACGTACCCGAACATCGAGATCCTCGTCGTCGACGACTGCAGCACGGACCAGTCGATCGAGGTCGCCGAGACGCTCGGGGTGCGGGTGGTCAGCACCGGGGTGAACGGTGGCTGCGGGCAGGCCCGCAACATCGGCGCCGCGAACACCGCCGGTGAGTTGCTCTGTTACGTCGACTCCGACCTGGTAATGGCCCCGGACGCGGTGGCGAACGCGGTGCGTCTACTCCGCGAGCAGCCGGACGTCGGGGCCGTCTGCGGAATCGAGGATCCGGAGCCGCTGCTGCACGACACGGCCGTGGCCCGCTACCGGGGACTCCAGTACCACTTCTGGTCGATCAGCTCGGAGGGGGACATCGGTTTCCTGTTCCCCGCGGTCTGTCTGATCAGACGGGCTGTCTTCGACGAGATCGGCCCGTTCAATCCGGCGCTGCGGCAGACCGAGGAGGTCGACTACGGCTACCGGCTGACCCGGCGCTATCGGATGGTGCTGACCTCGACCGTACGTGGTCGGCACGACCACGACCACGAGCTGCGCGGGCTGCTGCGCAAGCTGTTCCACCGTGGCCGGTTACGGATCCCGCTGTACGCCCGTGCACGCCGCTTCGGCAAGGGCTTCGAAACGGCGTCCCGCGCCTGGGGCAGCCTCGCCGCGTTCGCCGTGTTACCGGCGCTCGTGGCACCGCTGCTGTTCGGCCCGTGGGCGGCGGTGCTCCCGATCGGGCTGTTGGCCGCCTCCCTCGCCTGCGACGCCGGCATGTACGCCTTCGTCCACCGCCGTCACGGCCTCCCCTTCCTGCTCTTCTTCGCGGGGCTGCATTTCGTGGTCAACGTCACGATCACACTCGGGGTGGCGACCGGCGCGCTCCAGTGGCTCGGGTCGCGAACCTTCCGGCAGCTCTACGACGCGTCCTTCCCGGTCGAGGGGAGGGCACTGCCGGGGGCGGCATGACAACGGTCGGCGGCGGCGGCCCGGCCGGCGAGCGGAGATCGGGCGGCCCCAGGGCTGCGAGCTGACGCAGCAGCCCTGGGCGGCCACGGCCATCGGCGGCAGTGGTGAGAACACTCCCCCGTTGCCGCCGTGGCGGCGAGCGCCTCCATCCATCCGCCGCAATCGACGGCCGCCGCGCTCCAGGGCACACCTGTTGCGTAAATTCCGTCCTTCAGGCTACGCCTGTTGCGCGCGACGGCGGTGAGCATACGCCCGCATGAGAAACCGTCTCAACAGTTGCCTCTTCGGCCGACGGCGGTACCGTACGGGCGTTCATCGGTCGTTCACCGGAGGAGTGACGATGGTCGAGGAGAGCCCGTGCGGCGCCGAGTTGCCCGACCTCGACACCCTGGCTGGAAAGCTTGAGTACCTGTTCGACAACATCCGGCCCACCGCCGAGGAGTTGGGCGTGAACGACGAACCCGGGCGCCGGTACACGATCAGGGAGATCGCGAACAAGATCAATCAAGCGGCCGAGACGGATCCCGACGCTCCGACGATCAGCGCGGCCTACATCGGCGAGATGCGCCGGGGCGTGAGCACCGATCCCCGGGCCTCCCACATTCTGGCCCTGGCCCGGGCGTTCGGCGTGGATCCGGGATTCCTCATCGACCGTCGAGCGGCCAGGAACGTGCAGGAGCAGATCGACCTGCTCAACGAACTGCGCCAGCTCGACGTACGTCAGGTGGCCCTGCGTTGGGTGCTACGGCAGCAGGGACTCTCCGCCGATACCTCCGAGCTGATCGAGCGGATCGTCGAACGCTGCCGACAGCTCGAAGGGCTCGACCGGATCGAGACGCCCCGTTCGACCTCCGCGACAGTCGATCCCCTTCCCGGGTAGCGCGATCGCCGCGATCGTGCTTACATTGGTGCCAGAAAGGCCGGTCATCTCCCCCCGTGGATGCCCGGCCCTTCTTTTTGCCCGCGCGGCGGCTTGTGCCCGTGCAGCGGCTTTCGCCCGTGCGGCGGGCGCACCCGCGCACGCGACGAACCGCCGTCCGGGCCGAGTACGTTTCCTCGATCCCGGACGGCGGTCTCGCCGTTGCGAAACGGTCAGCCGAAGCAGTTGGGCACCGGGTCCGGGCTGCCCACACAGTTCGTCGGCCGGTTGTTGCCGATGACGGTCCGCTCGTCCACGGTCACCAGCGTGCCGTCGGCGAAGATGCCGCCGGGCGGGTTCACCGCGTCGTTGCGCGACACACGGCTCTCGGTGAGCGCGAGGCTTCCGTCGACAGTGAAGATGCCACCGCCGACCGAATTGGCGCCGACCGTACGGTTCGAGTCGACGAGGCTCTTGCGGACGACCAGGGTGCCGTCCACGTTGTAGAGGCCGCCGCCGTTGACCTGGGCGGTGTTCTCGCCGACCTTGGTCTGCTCGACCACGGCCCGGCCGCCGCCGTTGTAGACACCCCCGGCCAGGCCACCCGCGTTGTTGCGGACGACCTCGCTGTGCCGGATGTACAGGGACGAGTCGTAGTTGAGGATGCCGCCGCCGGCGGCGGTGGGGGCGGTGCTCTCGTTGCCGATCACCCCGCTGTACACGATCTTGGTAACGGCGCCGTAGCCGGCGTGGACGCCACCACCGAGCCCCACGGAGACGTTGTCCGAGACCTTGCTCCGGGTCAGGGAGGCGGTGCCGCCGGTGTTGGAGATCCCGCCACCGTCCTGGGCGGTGTTGTTCCGGCTCACCTCGGCACCGTCGAGGACGAGGAGCCCTCCGCTGTAGATCCCGCCGCCGTCACCGAGGGCGCTGTTGCCACTGACCTTGGTCACGTACTCGGTCTTGTCGTGGTCCCAGCCGTCCTTGCTCCAGCCTTCCTCGGTCCAGTCGTTCGGGCCCGACTCGCTGCCGCCACCGGCGTCGGACGCGTCCGCGGGCTCTGCCGTGGCGCCGTCCATCACCGCTTCCTCAGCCTCGGCCGCCGGTGACTGCGCGTCCTTCGACTGCTCGGGATCCTTGTCCCGCTTCGAGTCCTTCTCCTCGCCGGAGAGCAGCGCGGTGATGCCGTAGTTGGCGATTCCGCCACCGTCACCCGTGCTGCGGTTCGCGACCACGGCGCTCTTCTCGATCACCGCCTTGCCACCGGCCTGGACCAGCAGCCCACCGCCGCCGGCGCCGCTCCGGTCATCCCCGCCGGCAACAGTGACGTCACGCAGAACCAGCTCGCCGCCGGTCGCGACGTTGAAGATGCGGAACGGGTCGGCGTTCGCCGCGCGCTCGATCGTCGCCCCCTCGCCCTTGATCGCGATCGGCTGGGTGATCAGCGGTAGCCCGTCCGGCCCCTGGTACACGGTCAGGCTGTACGTGCACCCCTTGGTCAGCTTGAGCTTGGCGCCGTGTCCCGCGTTCGCCTCGACCAACGCCGAGATCAGCTCGTTCGAGTCGCACCCCACCTGTTTGGCGTCCTTGTCCCACTCCGGACGCCAACCCCCGGGATCCTGGCCGCCATTGTCGTAGCCGCCATCGTCGACGCCACCATCCGCACTCAGGAAGAGCCTCGGCAGTCCCAGCGCATCGGTCGCACTGGCCACAGCCGGCGCGCCGCTCATTCCGGCCACAGCCGCCAGGCTGGCCACACCTGCCAGGCTGACGGCACCGGTCACGTACCTGCGGAGCCGCCGAGCCTTGCCCGACGGCACAGAACGGTCGTCCTGGGCACCGCGCGGGGCATCTTGGTGTTCCGGTAGTTGGTTGGACATCATCACTGGCTGTTCCTTCCTCCTACGTGACTGGCCGACGGGCCACCAAACGGGCTCGGGGCCACTGATCATTACCGTAGGTGGAGGTTCCCGGCAATGCGGGCTTATATGAAGACTTCACACATTTGGTACAAGGCCCCTTGTCCTCGCCCGCTACCGTCGGACGGAACGGGAGTCGGACAGGGGGGTCGTTACCGGACCGGCACCGGGTAGGTAGGCGTGCGACCACGATCAGTACAGTAGGGACGTGTCTCTATGGATCGCCGCAGTCTGGGGACTTGTCGGCAGCGCCGTCTCCGAGGCGCTGAACCTCTACGCCATGATGCGACCCACGACGGAGTCCAAGGGTCGCTGGCAGTGGCCATGGCGAGACAGACGCGACCGCCCGATCGTGCTGTTCGCGGTGGCGCTCCGGGCGCTCGCCGGCACCGGCCTGGCGGCTGCCGCATGGGCCGGCGGGATGGCCACCACCGCCTTCGCCACGTTCACCTTCGGCGTGGCGGCCCCCCTGGTCATCGCCAAGATATTCGACCAGATCAGGGTGCTGGACCAACCCTCGAAAGAGGACGTCCGGTCGGGGGGAAGCGATGATGACGCCGCCTGACAGCTACCTCCGCCGACTGGCCTGGGCACTGTCGGCCCACCCCTCCACCACCACCGCCTCCGCGCCACTGCCGACCCGTACCCGCCTCGCCGCCGCGCTCGCCGCCCGACCGGTCGCCCGTACGGGTGCCACGCACGGCCGGAGCCCTGCGCTGGACCGGCACACCGCACACAGCGACAAACTCGCCGATCGCGTCAAGTGGGTGCTGGCGCACCTGCTCGGCACCGAACCCGACCAGTTGCGGGTCGACTCCGATGGAGACATCGGCATCCGCGCCGGCTCGGCGATCATCTTCGTACGGGCCCAGGAGGACCCGCCACTGGTGGACGTCTTCTCCCCGCTGCTCACCGGCGTACAGCCGACCGAGACGCTCTACCGGCGACTCTCCGACCTGACCAACGGAATGGTCATCGGTCGGATCTACTGCACCGGCGACACGATCTGGGCCTCCATCCCCGTCTTCGGACAGGACTTCCAGCCGACCCACCTGCTGCTGGCGATCCAGGCGATGATCGAACTCGCCGACGACCTCGACGACCACCTCCGCCAGGAGTTCGGCGGCAGCAGATTCTTCGGCGCGGAGGCATCCGGCATCACTCCCGTCCCCGATCCCACCGGCTACCTGCGGGACCTCGCCGACTCCGGTGAGTCCCGCGCCGGCCGAATCCTGGCCGACCTGTTGGCCGACCGTGGGCGTACCGAAGAACTCCGGACTCGGGCCGAGAACGGTAACGGGCACGCCGCCGCCCGCCTCGCGGCCCTCCTGCGCGAACAGGGGCAGACCGACGACGCCGAACACTTCTGGCGCCTCGCCGCCGACCAGGGCGAGCCCGCCGCCCGTACCGAGTTGGCCAGCCTGCTGGTCGGCAAGGGACGCCTCGATGAGGCGATCGACCTGCTCCGTGAGGAGATGGAGGCGGACTGGCGAGCGGTCGGGCTCCTGCTCGCGTTGCTGACCGAGGTCGGCCGGGTCGACGAGGCGGTCCAACTGCTCCAGGAGCGTACGGATCGGCACCGGTCCGACCGCTGATTCCGCCGGCCCGAACGGAATGACCGGCCGGCAGTCGACGCCGCTACCAGTGTGTCTACGGTGAGGGCATGGGACAACCGACGCGCTGGGTGACCGACACCAAACCCGGACACTCACAGTGGTACATCGACCGGTTCCGCCGACTGGCGGCCGAGGGCGCGGACCTCGCCGGCGAGGCACGGTTGCTGGATGCCATGGTGGCGCCGGCGTCCCGGATCCTCGACGCCGGCTGCGGGACCGGGCGGGTCGGTGCCGCGCTCGCCGCCCGCGGTCACCGGGTGGTCGGCGTCGACGCCGACGCCGACCTGGTCGAGTCCGCCCGCGCCGACCACCCCGACCTCACCCTGCTCGTCGGTGACCTGGCCGAACTCGACCTTCCCTCGGCAGGGGAACCGGAACCGTTCGACGCGGTCGTGGTCGCCGGCAACGTGATGACGTTCGTCGCGCCCGGTACCGAGGAGGAGATACTGCGGCGGATCGCCGCGCACGTACGCCCGGACGGGCCGGTGGTGGTCGGCTTCGGCACCGACCGGGGTTACCGGCTGGAGGACTTCGACCAGCACGCGTCCGCCGCCGGCCTACGGCTGGAGCAACGCTTCGCCACGTGGGACCTACGCCCCTGGCGGGAGGAGGCGGACTTCGCGGTCACGGTGCTTCGCCGCCCCGCCTGACCCCAGTCGCCGTGCGCCGCCGCCCCGCCTGACGGCGGGTCCGACCGGGGTTCCGGCCGGACCCGCCGCCCGCACCACCGTCCACCGGTGGGCGACGATCGGTCAGAGGCCCGCGCACTGCCCGAAGGTCGGGCCGCGCACGATGTTCGGCAGGCCGTTGTTGGCCGGGGCCGGGTTGTTGCCGGTACAGGAGAGCGGGCCGTTGATCGTGTTACCGGAGACCAGGGGCGACGGGCCGGTGGCGCTGCCGTGCAGGACGACCGGTCCGCTCACCCCCACCCGCTCCACGATCACGTCGCCGGTGGTCCCGTTGATGCTGACCGGCCCGTTGACCACACCACCGAGCAGCTCGACCAGAACCGCACCGGTGGCGGTCACCGGGCCCTGGATCGACGCGCCGGTGGCGATCAGGGAAGCGCCGGGGCGTACCACCACCGGTCCGGAGACGGTGGCCCCGGCCAGGCAGGTGACCCCGTCCGCCACCACCAGCGGCCCTCGGTGGGTACCGGAGACCGAGGTGGTGCAGCTTGTCGCGGTCACGGTGAACTCGGCGGTGGTCGGGGCGCCGCCCGGCCTGGTCGCGGTGACCGTGGCCTGGTAGACACCGTCCCGGGCGTAGGTGTGGCCCGCCGTGGCGGAGTAGATGCCGTTGACGCTCTTGTTGGTGCCGGGAGTGCCGCTCAGCGTCGCCGGTGAACTGGTCCCGTCGCCCCAGTCGACGGTCACCGACACCTGGCCGGCCGTCGTGCCCGGGGCGACGACGGACGCGACCTCGCCACCGACCGTACGGTCACCGGTGGTGCGGTCCGGCGCGGCCACGTCGACCCGCCACGGCACCTGCGGGGAGGGGTAAAAGTTCTGACCGAGCAACTGCCAGCGGGGTGCGTGCGCGGCCAGCCGGCCGACGAACGAGGCGAGGTTGCGGTCCGGGTGCACCTTCGGCGACCAGCCGATCTCCGCCGTGGCCGGCATCCGGGGGAAGACCTGGAACTCGATGTCGGGCAGCGTGCGTAGGGTCTCGGACCAGATCGGCGACTCGACGCCGAGGATGTGGGTGTCGGTCACCGCGGGCAGGGTGACCCCGCCGGCGGTCCGCGCCGGGATGTAGGTGGCCGGGTCGCTGGTGTTGCCGGACCAGTTGTAGAACTGGGAGACGTCGAGCCGGCCGGCCCAGCTCAACCCGAGCGGGCTGCCGACGAACTGCTGCATGTCGAGGTAGGTGTGGTTGGCCGGCGACATGACGACCTTCATGCCCTTCTGCACGGCCGTCCGGGCGGTGTCACCGGCGGCGCCGGTCGGGTTCCCGTTGTTCCAGTACTGGGCCACCGCGGCCGGCGCGTCGGGGCGGTCGAAGTTGGCGGCGGCGATTTCCGACCAACCCATGACAATCTTGTTCTGGGCCTTGACGACCTGGGCCGCCTGGTCAACGAAGTTGACATACCGGGCGTGGGCCAGGGTCGACGCCGGGACCTCGTCCCCGCCGAGGTGGTAGTACGGGCCGGGACTCAGCGCACTGAGCTGTGCGGTGATGTCGCTGAGGATCGCCCAGGTGTTGGGGCTCTCCGGGCACAACGCGCTGTAACCGACCGCCCCGGTGAGGTTCCAGACCGGCGGCGTACGGTTCGTGCAGTTGATGTCGGGCAGCACCGGGTTCGCCTCCGGGCCGGCGTACGACATGACGATCGCGTTGGTGTGCCCGGGAGAGTCGACCTCGGGAATGACGGTCATGAAACGGGCGGCGGCGTAGTTCACCACGTCGACGTACTCGGCCTGGGTCCAGTAGCCGCCGGGATCGTTGTTGATCGAGAACTGGCCGCCGATGGTGGTCAGTTCGGGGCGGCCGTTGATCGCGATCCGGAACCCCTGGTCGTCACTGACGTGCAGGTGCAGCACGTTCATCTTGTACGTCGAGGCGTGGTCGATCAGGCGCTTGACGGTGGCCGGCGTCTGGAAGTGCCGGGCGATGTCGAGCATGACGCCCCGGTAGTCGTACCGGGGGGTGTCGGTGATCCGGACACCGGAGACGGTCCACGGGCCGGGCCGTACGGTGGGGCTCTCGATCCATGCCGGAAGCAGTTGGCGCAGGGTCTGCACCCCGTAGAAGAGCCCGGCCGGTTCGGCCGCCTCGACCCGTACGTTCATGGCCGAGACGTCGATCCGGTACCCCTCGTCGCCGAGGTCGGCCGCCTCGGTCAGGCCGAGCAGGATGTCTCCCGGGCGGGAGACGCCGTCGGAGACGGGCAGCGGATAGCCGGTCGAGGGCCGCATGATCGCGGCCAGGCCCTCCGCCACCGGTACGGCCCCCGCGCCGCCCGGCGCTACCACGATCCGGGTCTCCGGTCCGACCACGAAGGTCTGACCCGGCACTGGCTCGGTGCTGACCGGGACCGGGACGATCTGGGCCGGCCCGCCCGGTGCGGTACCGGCCAGCGTCGGTGTGGTGCCCGCCAGCGCTGCTGTGGTCGACGGGCCGGCGAGCGCCACCGTCTGAAGCGCGAGCGTGACGGCGAGTGCGGCACCGCCGAGTCGTCGTCGCCCTCGTCGGGTAATCCACCTGTCCCGTGTGCCTGGCAACCGGCCGGACGTCTGCATTGTCACGCTCCCTGCTCGGGGTGCGCGGCGTCCGCCGGCGCCGTCGCAGCGACCGCTCGCGGTCGATGTCGGCAGGGCGGTGGTGGCGGGCGGCCGGCGCGGCTTGAGTGATCAACGTGAATGACGCTGGCCGAATGATAGGCACCGGGTCGACAGACTGTAAAGAGTCCTTACATTGCGTCAGTCGCAACAGGTGTCGCCACGCCAGGCCAGACGGCCCTCGCGGACCGCCACCGCCGCGATCACCAGCGCCGCCGCCGGGTCCGCCCACGACCACCCGAACAGGCTGTTCAGCGCCAACCCGACCAGCAGTACGCCGGAGAGATAGGTGCACAACAGCGTCTGCTTCGAGTCCGCGACGGCCGTACGTGAGCCCAGTTCACGGCCGGCGCGGCGCTGGGCGTACGAGAGCAGGGGCATCACCGCCAGCGAGATCGCCGCCAGCGCCAGCCCGACGGACGAATGCTCGGCGGTACCACCCGCGACGAGAGCCCGCACCGCGTCCACGGTGACGAACACGGCCAGCGCGTAGAACGAGAGGGCGATCGACCGTAGCGCGGTGCGCTCCCGGGACCGCGGATCAGGGCCGGCGAACTGCCACGCCACGGCCGCCGCGGAGGAGACCTCGATCAGCGAGTCCAGGCCGAAGCCGATCAGGGCGCTGGACGAGGCCGCGACCCCGGCGGCGATACCAACCGCCGCTTCGACCACGTTGTAGGTGATGGTGGCGGCGACCAGCAGCCGGACCCGCCGGGTCAGCACCGTGCGACGCCCCGGGGCAAGGTGCGCGACAGGGCCGGTGAGCGGGGTACTCATCAGCAGCACTCCTGCTCGTCGGAGTGCGCGCACGCCGCCGGGTCGACCGCCAGCACCAGGCCGAGCAGGTCTCCGAGGGCGTGGGCCAGGCGCGGGTCGGCCAGTTCGTAACGGGTCCGCCTCCCTTCCGGCACCGCCACCACCAGGCCGCACCCGCGCAGGCAGGCCAGATGGTTGGAAAGGTTCTGCCGGGTCACCCCCAGCAGCTCCGCGAGCTGCGCCGGATAGCCGGGCCCGTCGCGGAGCGCGAGCAGCAGTCGGGATCGGGTGGGATCGGACAGGGCGTGCCCGAACCGGGCCAGCACCTGCCCGTACGTCAGCGCTTCCATGCGATGACCATACAGCATCGGCTGTATTCAGTGCTGGCTGTACCAAGGACGTCATTTGGCCGCTCGCCGGCCTCCAGTTGGCCAGCACCGGTCCGGGCGTCCGCCAGTTCTGGGAACGTGGAGGGAGAACTCAGACCCCTGGCGACGGAGGGCCCGCATGTCCGACTGGCGGTCACGTGCCCGGCGGCCAGCCAAACGCGGCCGACGCCGGTCAGGTGAGCGCTACCTCCAGGCACCACCGCCCGAACTGTCGATGGACCCCCGGGCCGAGACACACGCGGCATCGGTGGAAGCGAGTGTTGTCACCTCCGGCATCTACCGGGACGGGCACCGCGTGCCCGGACCGGAGAGCGTCGCCGGAACCCGCCAGCAACTGCGGGAACAGCCCGGGACGATGGCGTGGATCGGGCTCTACCGACCCGCCGAAGCCCAACTGATGACCGTCGCCGAGGAATTCTCCCTGCACGAACTCGCGGTCGAGGACGCGGTGGTCGCACACCAGCGGCCGAAACTCGAACGGTACGGCGCCACCCTCTTCGTGGTGCTCCGGGCCGCCCGCTACCTCGACGACCTGGAGGAGGTCGACTTCGGGGAACTGCACGTCTTCGTCGGCCCGAACTTCGTCCTCACCGTGCGCCACGGCGAGGCACCCGACGTGGGTGCGGTACGTCGCCGCCTGGAGAACGACCCGGACCTGCTACGTCGTGGCCCGGAGGCGGTGCTGTACGCGATCCTGGACGCGGTCGTGGACGGGTACGCACCCGTGGTCGCCGGCCTCCAGCACGACATCGACGAGATCGAGACCGAGGTCTTCGGCGGCGACCCGAAGGTGACCCGGCGCATCTACGAACTCTCCCGCGAGGTGATCGAGTTCCAGCGGGCCTCCCGACCGCTGCTGGACATCCTCCAGGGGCTGGCCGCCGGGTTCGCCAAGCACGGCACCGACGAGGAGCTGCGGCGCTACCTGGGTGACGTGGCCGACCACGCCACCACCGCCGCCGAACGGGTGGACGGCTTTCGGCAGATCCTCACCGACATCCGTACGCTCAACGCGACGCTCGTCTCGCAGGCGCAGAACGAGGAGGTCAAACGCCTGACCGAAGCGAGCTACACGCAGAACGAGGAGGTCAAGAAGATCTCCGCGTGGGCGGCCATCCTCTTCGCACCTACCCTCATCGGCACCATCTACGGGATGAACTTCGACCACATCCCGGAACTGCACTGGACCTTCGGCTACCCCTTCGCGCTGGCCCTGATGGGCTTGGTCTGCGCCTGCCTCTACCTGATCTTCAAACGTCGCAACTGGCTCTGACCGGCGGCCTCATCGAACTGTGGACGCCAGCTCAGCGGTCCGGGTCCGCCACCGGGTACGGCGCGAACGTGCTGTGGTTCTCGTCGATCGACAACCCCCGCCCGATCTGCGGGAATGCCCGCTGGGGGCAGGCGCTGCGCTCGCAGACCTTGCACCCGATGCCGATCGGCACGGCCGCGTCGGCGTCGTCGAGGTCGAGCCCGGTCGAGTAGACGAGACGGCCGGCCTGACGCAGGTCGCAACCGAGACCGATGGCGAAGGACTTACCGGGGCGGCCGTAACGACCGGGCGCGCGGGTGACGGTCCGGGCGATCCAGAAGTACCGGCGACCGTCGGGCATCGCGGCGATCTGGGTCAGGATCCGGCCTGGCGCGGCGAACGCCTCGTAGACGTTCCAGAGCGGGCAGGTTCCGCCGGTACGCGAGAAGTGGAAGCCGGTGGCCGACTGACGCTTGGACATGTTGCCAGCCCGGTCCACCCGGATGAACGAGAAGGCCACTCCCCTGGCCCTGGGCCGTTGCAGGGTGCTGACCCGGTGGCAGACGGTCTCGTACCCGACGCCGTAGTGGGTGGCGAGCCGGTCGAGGTCGTAGCGGAACTCCTCCGCACGCCCGTGGAAGTCCTGGTACGGCAGGATGAGCGCGGCGGCGAAGTATTTCGCCAGCCCGATCCGGGCCAGGGTCTCCGACTCCGGACTGCTCAGCGACGCCGCCTCGACCAGGTCGTCGAGTGTCTCTCCCACCTCGGCGAAGGCGAGTTGGGTTGCCATCCGGATCGCCAGTTGCCCCGGACGCAGGTAACCGTGCAGTCGCAGCAGTTGGGTCCTCGGGTCGTACCGGTGCAGCTCTTCGGCGTCGTCGCCGGAACCGGGGTCGCCGACCCGGACCCGGATGCCGTGGACACCCAGCCGCTGGGTCAGCACCGGGCGCATGTCACCGGCCCGGATCCCGATCACGGCGGCGAGCCGTTCGGCCGCCTCGTCGAGTTCGGCGATGTAGTTGTGCCGCTGGTAGAAGTAGTCCCGGATCTCCTCGTGCGGTCCCGGTTCCAACTCCCCCGACTCGTGCTCACGGTCGCCGGTGAGCGCTGCCAACTGGTCGGCGAGCTGACGGTAGCGCCGGTGCATGGTCACCAGCGCGTGTGCCGTGTGCGGCAGCCGTTGGGCCAACTCCGCCGCCTCCTCGACCGGGATGTCGATGCGGAGCGTGTCGTCGGAGGAGACCTCGCGGATCTCGGCGGTGAGCCGGGCGGTGTCGTGGGTGGTGAAGTACGCGGCGTCCACCCCCAGTGACTCACTGATACTGAGCAGGACCGGCACGGTCAACGGTCGGGACCCGTGCTCGATCTGGTTGAGGTAGCTCGGCGAGATCCCGAGCATCCGGGCGAAGGCGGCCTGGGTCATCCGCCGTTCCTCACGCAGTCTGCGCAGCCGGGCACCCGCCACGCTCTTGCTCATCGACGTCTCCCTTCCACACACCGGGTCGCCAGTTTGCCAACATCGGCTTCGCAACCTTCGCAAAACGGCGACAAAGATTCGCAACTGTTAGCTGATTGGGGCCATCGACCTGCGCTTTCACCTGTGTCACGGTCACTCCATAGGACGCGCTGAGTCAAGCGGAGCCGGCGCAGTCAAGCGAAGCCGGAGGAAGGACGAGGGCGATGGAGAAATTCACGGGACCCGAAACGACGGGTACGACCACCGGGGTACCGGCGGAGGACGCCCGCGCCGCCGCACTGACCCGGCAGTGGGAGCAGGACCCGCGCTGGCGCGACATCCGGCGCACGTACTCCGCACGGGACGTGCTCCGGTTGCGCGGCAGCGTGGTGGAGGAACAGACACTGGCCCGGCGCGGGGCGCGACGACTCTGGGAGTCTCTCCACACCGAGGACTTCGTCCCCGCGCTCGGCGCGCTGACCGGCAACCAGGCCGTGCAGCAGGTGGCCGCCGGCCTCAAGGCCATCTACCTCTCCGGCTGGCAGGTCGCCGCAGACGCCAACCTGGCCGGTCAGACCTACCCGGACCAGAGCCTCTACCCGGCGAACTCGGTGCCGGCCGTGGTGCGCCGGATCAACAACGCCCTGCTGCGCGCCGACCGGATCCGGTACGCCGAAGGCGGCCCCGACCCGATCGACTGGCTGGTCCCGATCGTCGCCGACGCCGAGGCGGGATTCGGTGGGGTGCTCAACGCGTACGAGCTGATGACCGCCATGATCAGCGCCGGTGCGGCGGCGGTGCACTGGGAGGACCAGCTCGCCTCCGAGAAGAAGTGCGGCCACCTGGGCGGCAAGGTGCTGATCCCGACCGGCCAGCACATCCGCACCCTGAACGCGGCCCGACTCGCCGCCGACGTCGCCGACGTGCCGTCGCTCATCATGGCCCGTACCGACGCCGACGCGGCAACGCTGATCACCACCGACGTGGACGAGCGGGATCGGGAGTTCATCACCGGTGAGCGGACCGCCGAGGGGTTCTTCCGGGTCCGGCCGGGGATGGACGCGTGCGTCGCGCGTGGCCTGGCGTACGCGCCGTACGCGGAGTTGCTCTGGATGGAGACCTCCACCCCGGACCTGGACGTGGCCCGTCGGTTCGCCGAGGCGGTCAAGGCCGAATACCCGGACCAGTTGCTGGCGTACAACTGCTCGCCGTCGTTCAACTGGCGCAAGCACCTCGACGACGCGACGATCGCGAAGTTCCAGCGCGAGTTGGGGCACATGGGATACAAATTCCAGTTCATCACCCTGGCCGGGTTCCACGCGCTGAACCACTCGATGTTCGCCCTGGCCCACGAGTACGCCGCCAACGGCATGCCCGCCTACGTCGAACTCCAGGAGCGGGAGTTCGCCGCCGAGGCCGCTGGTTACACCGCAACCCGACACCAGCGGGAGGTCGGCACCGGCTACTTCGACCTGATCAGTACGGTGATCAACCCGACCAGCGACACGGTCGCCCTGCGCGGGTCGACCGAGGAGGAACAGTTCACCGGGACGGTGGCCTGATGTCGACCACCATGCGATCCCAGATCACCGTCGCCGGAACGGTGGACGGTCCACCGCTCGACGGGAACACCGACCGGTTCGACGAGATCCTGACCCCGGCGGCGCTGGCGTTCGTGGCCCGGCTCGACGCGGAGTTCGCCGGCCGGCGGGCTGAACTGCTGGCGGCGCGGACCCGGCGCCGGGAACGACTGTCCCGGGGCGAGGAGACGTTGGGCTGGCTGACGCAGACCTCGGCGGTCCGGGCCGACGACGGCTGGCGGGTGGCCGGTTCCGCGCCGGGACTGGTCGACCGGCGAGTGGAGATCACCGGGCCACCGGACCGGCGGATGACGGTCAACGCGTTGAACTCGGGTGCCCAGGTGTGGCTGGCCGACTTCGAAGACGCCCTCTCGCCCACCTGGTCGAACCTGGTCGGTGGACAACTGAACCTACGCGACGCCGTTGACGGGCGACTGGACTTCACCTCCGCGACCGGCAAGCGGTACCGGGTCGGACCGGAACCGGCGACGATCGTGGTCCGACCGCGCGGCTGGCACCTGGTGGAGAAGCACGTGGTGGTCGACGGGCGGCCCGTGTCGGCAAGCCTGGTCGACTTCGGGCTGTATCTCTTCCACTGTGGGCAGCGGCAGCTCGACCGGGGCAGCGGCCCCTACTTCTACCTGCCGAAGCTGGAGAGCCACCTGGAGGCGCGGCTCTGGAACGACGTCTTCACCCTGGCGCAAGGACTGCTCGGTATTGCGCACGGGACGATCCGGGCCACCGTGCTGATCGAGACGATCACCGCCGCGTTCGAGATGGAAGAGATCCTGTACGAGCTGCGTGAACACTGCGCCGGCCTGAACGCGGGCCGGTGGGACTACATCTTCAGTGTCATCAAGACCTTCGGAAACCAGCCCGGGTTCGTGCTGCCGGACCGGGCCGAGGTCAGCATGACGGTGCCGTTCATGCGCGCGTACACCGAACTGCTGGTGTCGACCTGCCACCGGCGGGGTGCGTACGCCCTCGGCGGGATGGCCGCCTTCATTCCGAGCCGGGACGCCGAGACCAACGCCGTGGCCATGGCAAAGGTGCGTCAGGACAAGGAACGCGAGGCCGCCGACGGCTTCGACGGCTCCTGGGTCGCCCACCCTGCTCTGGTGCCGATCTGCCGGGAGGTCTTCGACCGGGCGCTCGGTGACCGCGCCCACCAGCTCGACCGGCTCCGCGACGACGTCCGGGTGAGCGCGGACGAACTGCTCGACATCGCCGGGGCGGGCGGTGCGGTCACCGAGGCCGGGCTACGCAACAACATCGCCGTCGCCCTGCGCTACCTGGACGCCTGGCTCGGCGGCAACGGCGCGGTGGCGATCTTCGACCTGATGGAGGACGCGGCGACCGCCGAGATCGCCCGGTGTCAGGTCTGGCAGTGGATTCAGACCCGGATCCGGCTCACCGACGGGCGGACAGTGGACGGGGAACTGGTCCGCAAACTGCTCGCTGAGGAGGTTGCGGCTGCGCGTACCTCGACCGACGACACCGGACACCGGTGGGACGACGCCGAGGAGATCTTCGTACGGACCGCGCTGGCCGAAACGCTGCCGACCTTCTTCACCACCGGCGCGTACGCGACGCACCTGGTCAGCCGACGTACCCGATAGCCGCGAGATGCCGCAGCCTGGGGGATTCACACACCCGGGCTGCGCTGGAGGACGACAGGAAAGACGCCGGCGGTATCTTGCGTGATCATCCGGTTACCCACAGCCTCGTACTCTGGGCCGGTGGACGATTTCGAGAACGACGCGCTCCCACCGGACCCCACCGGTGAGCGGCGCGCGGCGCGCCCGCTCGTGCCACACCAACGGCTGCCGCAGACCCTCGACGGCCCGCCCGACCTGCGGATCGGGACACCGGAGAGAAGGAATCGGCCCGGCGGGCGTTGGAGCAGCACCGCGCCGACGACCGGATCGACGCCGACAACCAGTTCGAGTACACGTCGTTCCACAGCGCGATGCTCATCCTGCTCGGCCTGGGTCTGCCGGTCGCGGTCGTGCTCGGCCTCGTGTACGACATCTGGTGGGTCCTGGCCGTGCCGGTGGCCGTATCCATGCTGATGATGCTCTTCCGCCACTCGATCCGCACGGCCGAGGAACGCGGTCGCGAACGCGGGGCCGACCTGTCGCGGTGACCGGCGCCGCCACCGGACGACTCCCCCCTGGCCAGGTCGGGAAAAGCAGCCAGGCCCCCAGCTCAGTTCCTCCGAGGACGACCAACTCCGGTCCCGACAGCCCCGTCAGGCCGATCATGACGACGTAGGTACGGACGGGACGAAGGTGTCCGCAAAGATGCGAGCCTTCGTCCCGTCCGCTGTGCCGGGCGAGGGGGAGAATCGCGACCGGCGACCCTCCCCCATCTCCGGCTAGAGCTTGCCTCCCCGGGGGACGCGGGTGGTGTCGCCGTCGGGGCGGCCGGTGCCCTTGAGCTGCCGGCCTTCGTTCGCCGCGACACCGGCGGTGCTGGGCACACCGCCGAGCAGCACGATCATCGCGTCGGCGTCGCGGACCAGCACCCCGCGTACGTCGGCGTCGGGCACCAGCACCGCGTCCGAGGCCAACTCGGTGAAGGCGGTGAGTTGCTGGACGGCCCGCTTGTCGTTGCCGGCCGCCTCCGAGTCACGTACCGCCGCCAGCTTGTTGGAGAGCTGCCGGTGCGCCTTGGCGCTGAGCCGGTTCGTCGCCTTGAACCGGTCGAGCAGGTTGCTCATGTCGCGGAACGAGGTGGTGACGAAGAACCGTACCGAACTCGTGCTGGTGTTGCCGGCCTTGTCGGTGGCGGTGACCGTCAACTCATGCAGGCCCAGGGTGAGGTCGTACAGGGCTTGCAAGGTGTTGCTGGCGTACGGCACGCCGTCGAGGGCGCCGACCGTGGCGGCGACACCGGAGGTCGGGTCGACTGCCTGGAAGGTGACCCGGACGTCCTGGCTGTCGCCGTAGAGCTGCCCGTCGGCGAGACCGGAGACGATCACGGTCGGCTTCGTCCCGTCGATCCGCACCAGGGCGGACTTGAGGGTCTCGACGTTGCCGGCCGCGTCCTTCGCCCGGTAGAGCAGCTCGTGCTGACCGTCGCCGGTGACGCCGACCGGGGTGGCGTACGCCGTCCACGCCCCGCCGTCGAGCGACCATTCGAGCCCACCGACCCCGGAACCGGCGTCGGTCGCGGCGAGCGTCACCGGGACCGCCCCGGCGTGCCAGCCGTTGTCGTTGGCCGGGGCGAACGCCGCCGTGCTGACCGGCGCGGTGCCGTCGATCCGGACCTGAACCTCCCCGGGTGCCGACACGTTGCCGGCCCGGTCGGTGGAGCGGTAGCGGAGCAGGTGCTCGCCGTCGCCGGTGACCGGGACAGGGCCCGTGTAGACGGTCCAGGTCGGGTCGGCGTCGAGCTGGTACTCGGTCGACCCGACCCCGCTGCCGCCGGTTTCGTCGGTCGAGGTCAGGGTGACCGTGACGGCCGAGGTGTACCAGCCTCCGGTGGCGGGTCCGGCGACGTCGGCCCGGGTGACCGGGGCGGTGGTGTCTGGCTCCGGCTCGTCGACCGGGGTGCCGTAGACGTTGATGTCGTAGAGCGAGTAGCCCCAGTTGGTGGCCCGTGCGGTGCCGTACACCCGGACGTAGCGGCCGGTTCCGGCGACGGTGAGGTCGTCCACGCCGCCGTCCGTGGTGGTGCTGCCGTAGATGCGGTTCCAGGTGTCGCCGTCGGTCGAGGTCTGCACCTCGTACGCGCTGGCGTACGCCGTCTCCCAGGCGAGCCGGACCCGCTCCAGGTCGTACTCGGCGCCGAGGTCGACGGTGATCCACTGCGGGTCGACCAGGTGCTCACTCGCCCAGCGGGTGGCGGGGTTGCCGTCGACCGCGTTGCCCGGCAGGTGGGACGAGTTCGGCTCGACCGAGGACGCGGTCACCGGGCGGTCCCGGGCCAGATCCTCACCGGTCGGGGTGCCGTCGGTGCGGATCCTGATGTTGCGGTAGCTGATGTCCATTCCGGCGCCGTCGTTCTGCACCCCGAAGAAGCCCTCGGCGATGTTACGGGCACTGGTGTAGTCGGTCAGCTTCACACCGTTGAGGTAGACCTCGACCTGCTGCCCGTGCACCCGGATGTCGTACGTGTTCCACTCCCCTGGCGGGTTGAGGTTCGCCTCCCGCAGCGCGGTGTCCGGGGCCTTCAGGCTGTAGACGCTGCCGGTGGTCCTGGTCGGGTCGGCGTCGGTGGCGTCGATCTGGATCTCGTGCCCGTCGGAGACCGGCTTCCACGGGTCGCCCTGCGGGTCGGGGAAGCCGATGAAGACGCCGCCGTTGTCGTCGCCCGGCATCATCCAGTCGACCTTGAGCGAGTAGTTGCTGTACGTCCTGGTCGGGTACCAGAGCAGTCCCATCCCGCCGAAGGACGTGAGCGTGCCGTTGTCCAGGGTGAACCCGCCGGGTCCGGCCTGCCGCCACTGCTCGAATGTGGGCTGGGTGCCGTCGAAGAGGGCGGTGTAACCGGTCTCCGGTCGGCAGTCCGCGTCGGCCTGGTCGGCGGCGAGCCGGATCCCACCGAGCAGCATCCTCAGGTAGTTCTCCTCACCGAAGGACTGGGTGGTGTGCCCCATCCCGGTGTACCAGGCCCGGCCGCCGTCGTACTCCTGGCACCAGGTGATCGGGTGGTCCGCCCCCATACCGCCGCCGCTGTAGGTCGACTCGTCCACGGTGGCGAGCACCTTGACGTTCGCCCGGGGGTTGGTCCGGTAGTTGTACCACTCGTCGGTGTGGGTCCAGCTCGGCGCGAAGTGGGCGGTGGACGGGTTCGCCCGGTCCTCGAACCGGACGGTGGCCGGCTGGGTCGCCGGGTGCGAGTCGAACCACGCGCCGACGAGCCCGCCGTACCACGGCCAGTCGTACTCGGTGTCGGCCGCCGCGTGGACGCCGGCGAAACCGCCACCGGCCCGGATGTACGCCTCGAACGCCGCCTGCTGCTCGTTGTTGAGCGCGTCACCGGTGGTGGAGAGGAAGACCACGGCCTCGTACTGGGCGAGGTTGGCGGTGGTGAACGAGGCGGCGTCCTCGGTCGAGTCGACCCGGAAGCCGTTCTCCCGGCCGAGCTGCTCGATCGCGGATATGCCGGCCTCGACCGACTCGTGCCGGTAGCCGGCGGTCTTGGAGAAGACCATCACCTGGTACGTCTCCGGCGGGTTCTCCTCCTCGGACGGGCCGTACACGTTGAAGTCGAAGAGCGAGTAACCCCAGCCGGTGGCCCGTGCGGTGCCGTACATCCGCACGTAGCGGCCGGTGCCGCTGATCTGGATGTCATCAACGCCGCCGTTGCCGTTGGTGGTGCTGTGCACGGTGGTCCAGTTGTCGCCGTCGAGCGAGGTCTGGATCTCGTACGCGGTCGCGTAGGCGGTCTCCCAGCTCAGCCGAACCCGTTCCAGCTCGTACGCCGCGCCGAGGTCGACCCTGATCCACTGCGGGTCGGCGTACTCGCTCGACCAGCGGGTGCTGGCGTCGCCGTCGACGGCCAGGCTCCCCACCCGGTAGTCCTCGTAGGTGGACGAGACGGTCACCGGCCGGTAGCGGGCCAGGTCGCTGCTGGCGGTGCCGCCACCGGTGAAGGTGAAGCTGTCCACGTTGAACAGCCCCTGGTCGGGGTTACCGGCGAAGGTGAGGAAGAGCGGCCCGGAGCCGGTCGCACCGCTGATCGTGCCGTTGACGGTGACGAAGTTGTCCCAGCCGCCGGTGCCGGGCACGGTGATCGAGCCGACCACCGGTCCGGTCGCCGAGCCGGTCCGGAAGGCGAGTGTGCCACCGGCGTTGGCCGAGGAGACCCGGGCGGTGAAGCCGGTGACGCCGACCAGGTGGTACGGGTCGAACGAGATCCACTCGCCGTTGTCGATCGCGCCGACGTACCCGCCCTCGGCGGCCGGGCTCTGGTAGACGGTGACGTTGCCGCTGGAGTTGGCGAAGTGCTCCGCCTGCCGGTGCCGGGGCTGGAGCACGACCTGGGCGTGCCCGGCCAGGCCGGAGCGGTCGGTGTAGGCGGCGTCGATCACGCCGAACAGGTTGTCGCTCGGCCCGTGCTCGCTGTTCGCGGTCGTCTGGAGCACTCCGGTGCAGCCGGTGGCGCTGGTCATCGGGTGACCGTGTTCGTCGTGCCCGAGCACGAAGTTGACCACGACCTTGGTGCAGTCGATCGTGCCGTCCTCCGGGTCGGTGACGGTGACCTGGTACGGCACCGGATCACCGAAGGCGAAGACCGAGCCGGCCGGTGGGCCGCTGATGATGACCGTCGGAACGGTGTTGCCGACCGTGATGGTGACCGTGGCGCTGCCGAAGTTGCCCGCCGGGTCCTGGACGGTGAGCTTCGCCGGGTAGGTGCCGTTGGCCGCGTACGTGTGGCTCGGGTTCGCGGAGGTGGAGGTGGCGCCGTCGCCGAAGCTCCACGAGTAGCTCAGCGCGTCCCCCTCGGGGTCGCTCGACCCTGCGGAGCCGAACGTGACCGTGAGCGGCCCCGGCCCGGAGGTACGGTCCGCGGTGGCCACGGCGGTGGGGGCACGGTTGCCGTTCGGGGCGGTCTCGATCCGGTAGAGCGCCGAGTTCTCGTCCCCGTTGAACCAGCCGGCGCCGTAGTCGAGCACGTAGAGGGCGCCCTCCGGCCCCATCGCCAGGTCCATGATGTGTTTGTGGGTCCACGGGAAATCGCTGATCGTGCCGGCGCTGCCGTCACCGTCGGCGGTGATCGTCTTGATCCAGTCCTGGGTGAACTCCCCGGCGAAGAACTTGTTGTCGAAGCTCGCCGGCAGCTTGGTCGGCGAGTCGAGGTCCGGGTCGAAGTGGTAGACCGGACCTGCCATCGGGCCGCCGCCGTTACCCAGCGGCGAGTCCAGGCCGCCGTCGTACGCGATCCAGGCCGGCTGGGCCGGCGGCAGCTCGGTCAGACCGGTGTTGTGCGGTGAGTGGTTGACCGGCGCGGCGCAGTCGAACCTCGGCCCCGACGTGTTGGTGGCGAAGTCGAAGTCGTTGTACGGCGAGTTGTAGCCCTGGCAGTACGGCCAGCCGAAGTTGCCGGGGCCGGTGATCCGCTCGAACTCCTGGTGTCCGCCGTCACCCCGGTTCGGGTCGGCGACCTCGGCGTCGGCGGCGTACGTGCCGACGAAGACGACGCCGGTGGCCTTGTCGACCGACATCCGGAACGGGTTACGGAAACCCATCGCGTAGATCTCGGGGCGTGTCTTCTCCGTCCCGGGGGCGAAGAGGTTGCCGGCGGGGACGGTGTAGCTTCCGTCGTCCTCGGGGTGGATGCGGAGCAGCTTGCCCCGCAGGTCGTTGGTGTTGCCGGAGCTGCGCTGGGCGTCGAAGGCCCAGTTGAACCCGTCGCGTTCGTCGATCGGCGTGTAGCCGGCCGAGGACCAGGGCTGGGTGTCGTCACCGGTGGTCAGGTAGAGGTTGCCGTGGGCGTCGAAGTCGAGGTCGCCGCCGACGTGGCAGCACATTCCCCGGTCGACGGTCACCTGGAGCAGTTTCTTCTCGCTGGCCAGGTCGACGGTCCCGTCGGTGCGTACGGTGAACCGGGAGAGCTGGTTGTGACCCTGCCAGCGGGCGAAGTCCGCGTCCGTGCCGTTGGCTGGAGCGTCGCCGGCGGGGGTGGCGGCGAGCACCGGCGCGTAGTACACGTAGATCCACCGGTTGGTGGCGAAGTCGGGGTCGGCGGCGATGCCCTGCAGACCGTCCTCGTCGTGGCTGTAGACCGGGATGGTCGCCGCGAGGGTCGTGTTGCCGAGTGCGTCGGTGGAGAAGATCCGCCCGTCTCTGGAGGTGTGCAGCACGGTTCGGTCGGGTAGCACGGTGAGTGCCATCGGCTCGCCCATCGCGGCCGGTCCCTTGGCAAGAGTCACCTCTTGCAGGATCGGCTCGGCCTGGGCCGTGGGCGCGGCGGCGGTGGGTGCCGCGATCGCGACGAGTGAGGTGAGGACAAGGGCGGCACTGGCGGCGGACGCGATGAGGCGTCGGCGCATGGGTGCTCCTTCACGAGGTCGGTCAGGAGGAGCGCGCCGCCGCACCTGTGGGGGTTGTCACCGAAAGGCCGCCGAGTCTTTCGTCTGTACCGGTGGGACTCTGCCTGCCGGGCGGACGGGGCGTCAACCCCTTCGATCAAGAAGTCACCCGATCTTGACGTACCACTGTGGATCATCTCGGCGCAGCCGGAGAAATCGGACGCGAACGAGGAACAGGGGGACGCCTTGGGGCGGAAGTCGGCCAACGGTCACTCGTAACGGTCGCGGCGCCACTCCGTCTCGCGGTCCTCGTGCACCTTCGCCTCCTGGAGCGCCGACTCCCGCAGCGCGTGCCGCGCCTCGGCGAAGATGACGACCTCGCTCGCGACGAACACGAAGCACACCAGCCCGAGCAGGCCCAGCGCCGCGAGCGAGGGAAGCGTGACCGCGACCGGGATCAGGGCTCCGATGACGAGGATCGCCCCCACCCTGGTCCAGGCGACGGTGCCCAGGATGCGGGCCTGGAAGGCCAGGTGACCGAGGAGGAACAGGATGACACCGCCGTACGTCAGCGCGACACCCGGACCGTGCTGTGGTTCACCGACCGCGACGTGTTCGCTGCTGAGCTGGTGGATCATTTCCTTGTCGCCGAGGGAGAGCAGGATCAGCCCGGCGATCATCGGCAGGTGCAGGTAGACGTACGCGTCCCGGGCGAGTCGGATCCGGGCCAGGTCGTGGGTCGCGTGCATGACCTTGTGCGCGGCCGGCGCGACGATGTCGAAGTAGGCCCACCAGAGCGACGCGGTGATGCCGATGCCGAGCGCGGTTCCGACGAACATCGGCCAGGTCTCGGTCTTGCCGGTAAGGCTGGTGCCGAGGCCGACCGAGATGATGGTCTCGCCGAGCCCGACGATGATGATCAGCTCGAACCGCTCCACCCAGTGTCCGGCCGAGGCGAGTCCCCAGTGGGAGACGCTGAGAAACCTGCCGGCGCCGTACTCGATCACCACCGCGACCGTCCAGAGCAGGGTACGGAAGGTCACCTCGTCGATGCCGTGGAATTCGGCCGGGATCAGTCCGGCGATGAAGAGCAGGGTGGTGGTGCTCACCAACGGCAGCGCGAAGTGCAGGATCTGGCGCCGGAGCACCGGGTCGTCCCCCGCGGAGTACCAGTGCAGCAGTACGTGCAGTGCCCGGACGATGAGGTAGCAGATGGCCAGCACCAGCGGGGCGTCGAAACCGCTCGTCTCCCCGACGAACGCCTGCGGGATGATCAGGGCGATCGTGAAGGTGGCGACCATGACGGGAAAGACCACGAGCGGGCCGATCCCCTCGCCGAGCCGGATCCAGTTCGCCACCACCATGTGCGAGCACCAGCACCACCAGAGCAGGGTCAGGATCAGCAGGCCATGGTAGAGCCCGCTCGGCGTCAGGTGCTCGGAAGTGACCCGGGCGATGCTGAAGAAAACAAAGACGAAGACCAGGTCGAAGAAGACCTCCAGGCTGTTTGCCCGGGTCCCCGGACTGGCGCGGCGCAACTGTCCGAGCAGTCCCCTGCGACGGTTCACACCCCGGCCCCATCAGCCTGGCCCATGACTCTCCCGTTCACTCGGCGGCCCGTCGTCCCGGCTCAACGTCGACCCAGCACCGCCCCGGCCACGCCCACTACGGCGGCCAGCCCGACGGCGCCGGCCAGCAGCGGGCGACGGTGCCGGGAGAGCCAGACCTGCGGGCTGTGCCGGTGCGCCTGGTGGTCGAACGACCCGTGCGTGCCGAAGTCGGCGCCCCCCTCGCCGTCGGCCGGCTGCCAGAGGTTGACCGGCTGGTCCGGGTCGGTGGGCCGCTCGGTCTGCTGGGACGCGTAACCGGTCCGCCCGAGGTAGTGGTCGAGGATCCCGGGCGCGATCCGGTTGGCCAGGATCGTGGCCACCGTGGAGGCTCCGACCCAGTACTCCCGTCGGCGGGGTCGGCGGGCGGCGTGCACGATCGCCCTCGCCGCCACCTCGGGCTGGTAGATCGGCGGCACCGGCTGGGCGTGCCGGCTCAACCTGGACAGGACCCAGTCGAACTGCGGGGTGTTGACGGCCGGCAACTGCACCATGGTCACCCGTACCCGGCTGCGGTCGTGCAGCAGTTCGCAGCGGAGCGACTCGGTGAAGCCGACGATCGCGTGTTTCGCCCCGCAGTACGCCGACTGCAACGGGATCGAGCGGTATCCCAGCGCCGAGCCGACCTGCAGAATGGTGCCGTGGTCCCGGGACAGCATGTGGTCGAGGGCGACCCGGGTGCCGTGCACGAAACCCAGGTAGGTCACCTCGGTCACCCGGCGGAACTCCTCCGGTGTGATCTCGACGAACGGCGCGAACACCGAGGTGAAGGCGTTGTTGATCCAGAGGTCGATCTCGCCGAGTTCGGCGGTGACGCGGGCAGCAGCCGCCTCGACCTGCGCGTAGTCGGCCATGTCGGTCTCGATCGGCAGGGCCACCCCGCCGGCCGCTCGGACCTCCTCTGCCGCCGCCGCCAGGCCGACCGCACCTCGGGCGAGCAGCGCGATCTTCGCACCGTCACGGGCGAGTTCGCGGGCGGTCGCCCGACCGACCCCGGCACTCGCTCCGGTGACCACGGCGACCAGGCTCACTTGCGCAGCTCGTTGATCTTGTCACGGGCAACTGTGGCGAGGGTGGCGATGCGGTTCGGCTCACCCCGCAGAAACGCCTCGGTGAACTCCTTCGCCTGCTCGTACCGGACCTTGCCCGGCATCGGCGGCTCGTTCGGGTTGACACTGCAGTCGACCAGCGCCGGCCCCGGGTACGCCAGCGCCTCCCGGACCGCCCCGGACAACTGACCCGGATCGTCCACCTTGACCCCGTACCCGCCACAGCTACGCGCCCAGACGGCGAAGTCCGGCTCCGGCTCCGGATGACGTACGGCGTACTCCGGATAGCCGAGGATGATCTGCTCCCAGAGAATCTGCCCGTACGCGTTGTTGTTGTTGATGATCACCTTGACCGGAAGTGCGTGCCGTGCCGCGGTCAGGAACTCGGCCATCAGCATCGCAAAGCCGCCGTCACCGACGTACGCGATCACCTGACGTCCGGGGTACGCGAGTTGGATGCCGATCGCGTACGGCAATCCCGGCGCCATCGAGGCGAGATTGCCGGAAAGGTAGTACTGCCGGCCGCCCCGGATCGTCCAGTGCCGGGCCGACCAGGTGGCGACGGTGCCCGAGTCGCAGGTCAGGATCGCGTCGTCGGCGGCCAACTCGTCCACGCACGCCATCAGGTACTGCGGTGCGATCGGAGTCCGGCTCGGGTCCTGCAACGCCTTCATCTCCTCCCGCCAGCTGTCGCGGCCCCGCTGGTGCTTGGCGAGGAAGGATCGGTCGTCGTGGCGCCGCAGCAGCGGCAGCAGTTGCTTCAGCGCTATCCGGGCGTCGGCGGTGACCGCCACCTCTACCGGCAGCCGGATGCCGATCTGGCTGGCGTCCCGGTCGATCTGCACCACCCGGGCCTGGCCGGGCGAGGGAAGGTAGCTGCCGTACGGGTACGACGTGCCGACCATCAGCAGCGTGTCGCACTCCTCCATCAGCACCTCGCTCGGTTTGGTGCCGAGCAGGCCGAGCCCGCCGGTGGTGAGCGGGTGCTCGTCCGGCACCACCTGCTTGCCGGAGAGCGTCTTGACGATCGGCGCGCCGAGGGCTTCGGCGGTCGCGAGCACCTCCTCCCGGGCGTACCGCGCGCCGATGCCGACCAGCATCGCCACCTTCCGACCGGCGTCCAGTACCGAGGCCGCCCGTTCCAGGTCCTCGGGGGCCGCGGGCGTCGGCGGCCGGGAGAGCACCGGGCTGCTGACCGGAGGCGCCCCCGGACTGACATGCCGGTACGGGTCCGAGGCAGCCGCCGCCACCTGGATGTCGTTCGGGAAACTCAGGTGCACCACCGTGCGCTTGGCCAGGGCGTGCCGGATGGCGATGTCGACCACGCCCGGAACCTGCTGCGGGTTGGTCACCATCAGGTTGTAGGCGCCGGCCACATCCTGGTAGAGCTGGGTCGTCTGCACCTCCTGCTGGTACTGCGTACCCTGCACCGAGGTCTCCTGCATTCCGGTGATCGCCAGCACCGGTGTGTGGTCCATCTTCGCGTCGTACAGTCCGTTGAGCAGGTGGATCGCTCCGGGGCCGGAGGTGGCGGTACAGACGCCCAGCCGGCCGGTCGCCTTCGCGTACCCGGTCGCCATGAACGCGGCGGCCTCCTCGTGGTGCACCAACACGAACCGCAACCGCTCACGCTGGCGACGGAAGCCTTCCATCAGGCCGTTGATGCCGTCGCCCGGCAACCCGAAAACGGTGTCGACGCCCCAGTCGATCAGACGTTTGGCCAGCGCTTCCCCGACGATCTCCTGCATCAGTGCTCCCCGTGTCCGTGGCGCGCCCGCGCCGCCGGTCGTCCGGCGACGCTTCCCGCCCGGTGGTGTCGATCCGGTGGGGTGTCGATCCGGTGGCCGGTCAGCGGCGTGACCAACGACCGATCAGATATCCGACGACAAGGGCCACCCCGACGACGACCAGCGCCGGACCGGCGCGCCCGCCCTTCAGCCGCTGGAGCCCTTGCTTCGGGTCGACCACGGTGCCGGCGGCGTCGCCGACCACACCGGTGGCCACGTCACCAAGGCGTCCGTGAGCCATGCGCCGCACCCCCTCATGCCTGGCACCGGATTCGTCGCCGCCGCCCGGCCCGCTGCCACCGGGTCTTCCCCATCACCGCCGCGACGTGCCGGCACCGACCGTCGCCCGCACCCAGCCGACAATAACTCACCTTTCACAAGATATTGGACATACAGTGTGACGTCGATCCGGTGCCCTGCGAGCCTCCACGCTCCTGCCCGATCCCGTCGCCGCCAGGGTCACCTCCGGCTGGGCGGCTGACCGGCACGGCCCCGCTGGGCGAGCAACCTCGTCACCCGTCGTCGTACGGGCCGGACGAGCCAGCAGCCGCCCAGGACGAGGGCGGCGACGGACACCGTCCACCAGCGGGGCCAGGGCCCCCGGTCCGGATCGCCCACCTCGGCCACCCGGAGATCCCCGAGCAGCCCCTTGGCCAACTGCAACGCGTCAACCCGGGCGATCCGGCCCGGTCCCTGACCCGCCCGGGCGACGGTACGGGTAGCCCCGCCGTCCACCGACCGTTCGACGATCTCGTAGTCCCCGCCCTCCACCCCGACCAGCACGGCCCGCTCCGACACCCAACCGAGCAGTGCGGACGGGTGCGCCGGAGCTGAGAGAGGCGCGGGCGTCGGGGCGCCCTCACCGGTCGCGTCGACAAATGCCAGTCCACCCCGTATCGCGCCGAGGTGCTGCACGGCGAGCAGCCGACCGTCGGGCGACCAGGCGGCCGAACTGTCCAGGTAGTAACCCTCGGGCAGGGTCAGGCTGCGCCGTACGACGCCGGTGAGGTCGACCAGGGCGACCCGCCCCGGCCCGGTCGGCACGGCCAGCAGGTCCCCGTCCGGCGAGACCGCCACCTTCAGGTAGAGATCCGTCAGCGGCTCCTGGCCGACCGTGCTCACCCGGCCGTCCCCCAGGTCGACCACAGCAAGCCGCCCGGTGCGGGAACTCGTCCCGTCGAGCGGCCCGTCGATCATGGCGATGACCAGACGGGAACCGTCCGGGGTCCAGGCGAGCAGTCGCACCGCGACCGGCCGCCCGAGCGGGATCCGCTGGACGTCGCCGGTCCGGAGGTCGACCAGTTCCAACCCGTCGTCGACGCGCTGCTCGCTGGCGACCGCGACCCGGGCGCCGTCCGGCGCGAGCAGCGCCGCCGCCGCGTGCCACTCACCGTCGTCGCCCGTCGCGCCGCGCTGTTCGGCCAGGTCGAGCCGGCGGTACGTCCGCCCGTCCACTCCCAGCACCAACACCTGGCTGGTACCCAGCCGGGTGCCGAGTGACCCCTGACCGTAGAGCGCCACCGCGGGGCCGGATGGTGCGGACGACACCGGCGCGGTCAGCAGTGACATGCCGGCGAACCGGTGCGGCAACGTCGGGGCGAGGGCCGGACTCGCCGGATCCCACCCGCGTCCGCCGGTGCCGGGAATGGGAAGCAGGGCAACCACCGCCAGGACGGCGAGCACCGCGGCGGCGGCGAACACGGGCCGGCGCCACGCCACTTCGCCGGGCGGGGCGCCCCGGCGAGCACGGGTGCGGAGCTGGTCGACCGGGGGCGGGGTGACGGGGAGCGCATCGGCGACCTGCCGCAGTCCGGCCGCGATCCGACGGTCGAGTTCACTCGTCATCGAGGTGCTCCTGCAGGGCGGAGAGCGAACGGTGCAACAGTGATCTCACGGTGCCGGGCCGGCAGCCCAACGCGGCGGCGATCTCGTCCACCGGAAGGTCCAGGTAATACCGGAGGAAGACCACTGACCGCTGCCGGTGACTGAGCCGGGTCAGCGCGGCGCGTACGGCCGTGGTCGTGCCGTCCGGTGGCGGCAGTGGTGGTGGCCCCTGGTCGGCGCTGCTGTGCCGGCGTTCCACGATGCGGCGACGCAGCCACGAGGTGCACCGGGACACGACCGCCCGCCGCAGGTACGGCACCGGCTCACGGACGTCGTCGATCCGCCGCAGCCACTCGATGAAGACCTCCTGCACCACGTCCTCCGCGACCTGCCGGCTGCCGGTGGTGACGTAGGCGAGCCGAACCAGGACGACGTAGTGGGCGGCGTACACCGCGTCAAAGGTCGCCTCCGCGTGCGCGGGCGTCTGCACCAACACATCTCTAGGGCGCACACCTCGACCGTTTCGTTGCGTACCCGTGGGGTTTTCCCGCCGGCCCTCTACCGGGCCGGCGGGCCGCGCGGACCGAAAGCGGGCGCCGCCCGGGGGCCGATCAGTAGTAGCCGGTGTCACCGTCGAGCAGTTCGCGGATGGTGTCCATGTGGCCGGCGTGCCGGGCGGTCTCCTCGACCATGTGGATCACCATCCAGCGCAGGGTCGCCGCCGCCGACCTGAAGTCCGGGTGCCGGCCGACCTCGTCCAGCGAGTGGCTCGCGATGATCTCGTTCGAGATCGCGCACTGCCGCTCGTAGTCGGCCAGCAGTTGGCTGATCGGAACTCCCTCGACCATCATGTCGGCGTCCTCGGGCTTGTCCTGGGCCGCCAGCCCCTCCGCCGGCCGGCCGAGGAACAGCACCTCGAACCAGGTGTGCTCCACCCAACGCAGATGGGAGACGATGCCGGCCATGGTCATCAGGGGCGAGGTCGGCAAAACCGATCGGTGGGCGTCCTCCTCGGACAGCCCTTCGCACTTGTAGTGCACGATCGCGCGCTGCATGTTGTACCAACCGACAAGCTGGGTCCGCTCGTCGGCCACGAATGGGGGGCGGATACGGGAAGGCGACGACACGCCGGCCGACGCTACCCGGACCGGCAGCCCGCCGCAGCCCGTTATCCGGCCGGCACCGCACCGAAACCACCGGTGCTCAGCGCGCGTGGTCGAGAAAATGTCCCTGGTCGTCAATCGGATGGTCGGGCGGGACCGGACGGTGAAGATCCCGCCCGGCCACGACAGTCGGACCCGGACGGAGCGCTCAGCCGGCTGAGTCCGGAAGGGTGAAACACCACCCCTGCGACGTCAGCAGGGGGATGGTCCGCTCGACGGCGTCGACGGTCTGGCTCCGGTCACCACCGCCGTCGTGCATCAGCACCACCGCTCCGGGCGTCACCCCGGTCAGCAGGCGGTCGACCAACTCGTCGGTGCCGGGTGGTTCCCAGTCGGCGATGGCCAGCCGCCAGCCCAACGGCTGCATGCCCAGGCGGGCTGCCACGGCCGGAGTCCGGCCCCAACTCCCGAAGGGCGCGCGGAAGTAGGGGATGTGGGCACCGGGGACCGCTCGCCGGATCGCGGTGTTCGTGTCGCGAAGATCGGCCGCGATCTGCTCCGGAGTCCAGGCGCCCATGTCGTCGTGTCGCATCCCGTGGTTGCAGAGGGTGTGGCCGGCGGCCACGATCTCGCATACCAGGTCCGGGTGGGCCACGGCGTGTTCCCCCCAGAGGCAGAACACGGCCCTGACCTGGTGTCGGCGCAGGACCGTGAGGAGCCGTGGGGTGTCAGCGGGGTTCGGCCCGTCGTCGAAGGTGTAACTGACCACGTTGCCGCCGCCCCGGGCGGTGTCGATGATCTCGGGCGTCGCCGCTCCGGGGCGGGAGAGCCCGTGCACGGGAAACAGGGGCATGCCGGGTCTGCCTTCCTTCGGCCCGGTTCGGCCGATGCGGCTCGTCGGGGGCAGGGGTACGGCTCGTCCGGTCAGGGGGTACGGCAGGAGGCCGTCGGTGCGGCCCAGTTGCCGTTCGCCATCACGGTGAAGCCGAAGGTGGTGCTGCCGCCCGGCGGCACACTGCCGTTGCCGCTGGGCCTGACGGTCATGACCGTGCCGCTGCTGTCCCAACTGGGGTTGCCGTTCCAGACCGTGGCGACCCGCTGCGGGCTGCGTACGGTCACGGTCGCCGTCCAACTGGTGAGGGCCGTACCGCCCGCCCGGATGGTGACCTCGCCGTTGAAGCGATCACCCCAGCGCTGCGTCTCCCGGTAGCTGGCGGTGCAGGTGGCGCCACCGGGCGGGGGCGGCGAGGAGGTGGCCGTTGGGCCGGGGTTGCCGCCGTCGGGTGCCACCGCCCGGCCGGTGCTGGTGGAGATCATGCCCGCGCAGAGGTTGCGGCTGGTGAGGTTCGCGACGATCTGCGGGATGGCGTTGACGGTGGTCTGGTAGCCGTCGTGCATGAGGATCACGCCACCGTTCTGCAGGCTGCTCGCGGCCTGCACGATCGCGGCGGTGCTGGCGCCGTTCCAGTCCTGGGAATCCACGCTCCACAACACCTCGGTGAGCCCGAGCTGGGACTCGACCGAGCGCAGCGTCGCGTTGGTCTCGCCGTACGGGGGCCGGAAGAGCCGAGGCGCGGTGCCGGTGGCCTGTTGGATGGCCTGCTGGGTCTGGGTCAGCTCGGAGGTGATCTGCGCGGCGCTCATCTGGGTCAGGTGCGGATGGGTCCAGCTGTGGTTGCCGATCCACATGCCGGCCTGCTGCTGGGCGCGGACCAGCGCCTGGTTCTGCTGCGCCTTCTGGCCGATGTTGAAGAAGGTGGCGCGTACGCCGTTGGCGGTCAGCGCGTTGAGCAGGCTGGTGGTGGTTCCCCCGTTGGGCCCGTCGTCGTAGGTCAGGGCGACGTAGCCGTTACTACAGTTCGGGGCGGCGAGCGACGGGCCGGCACCGAGCAGGACCGCGGCTCCGCCGACGGCGGCGAGTAACGCGGAAAGGACGGCAGCGGCGGACCGGGAGGGACGGCGTGTGGGTGACATGACCAGCTCCCTGCGGTGGAGGGTGGTGACGCGGTGCGGCCGGCCGGACGGGACGGGTGGGACGGCCGCACCGGGTCCTCGGTACGCGCCTACCGGCGCGGCTTCTGCGGGATGCGCGGCAGCACGTGAGGCGCACCAGCGAAGATCAGATCCGCCTTCACCGTCTGGTACGCCCGCTTCGGCTGATAGTTCTCGTCGTAGAGGGTGGCCAGCCCTTCGGGCGGATTGGCGAACCAGCCCGGGACCCAGGAGTGCCGGTCGGTGAAGCCCCATACGGTGAACGACAGGCAGTGCCGGCTCAACAGACATGCCTGCAACAGGACGCTGAAGTTCGCCGCCGACGCCTGGAGCCGTGGGTTGATCTCGTTCGAGTCCCCGGCCTGCACACCGGGAGTCATCTGACTTCGTACGTCGACCTCGGTGAACGCGGTGGCCAGGCCGAGGTCGCCGAAGCGTTCGAGAGCGTCGGCGACCTGGAGCGTGTCGTAGTTGCCGTACTGGGTGCCCAGGTGGCCCTGGCTACCCACGCCGTCGATCGGCACGCCGGTGGCCCGTAGTCGCTTGACCATGTCGTACACGAACTGGGTCTTGTCGTCCGCGGGGTTGCCCGAACCGAACGCCTCGATGTTGTAGTCGTTGTAGAACAGCAGCGCGTTCGGATCGGCGGCACGGGCCCACCGGAACGCGTCCGCGACGTACCCGGGGCCGAGGTGTTGTGCCCAGAACCCCTTGTAGTGCAGGGCCGGCGGGTTGTCCCAGGGGTCGCTGACCGCCTCGTTGACCACGTCCCACTGCCAGATCTTGCCCTTGAAGTGCTTGACCACGGTCGTGATGTGGTTACGCAGGATGTCGCGCAGCTCGGCCGTGTCGATCGAGCCGTCGGCGACACCCGTGGTGAGCCATCCCGGCAACTGGTTGTGCCACACCAGCACGTGGCCACGTACCCGCTGGTTGTTCTGCTTCGCGTAGGCGATCAGCTCGTCGGCGGGGGCCCAGTTGTAGGTGCCCCGGGTCGGTTCCAGACTCTCCCACTTCATCACGTTCTCCGCGGTCACCGAGGAGAACTGCGAGCCGACGAGCTGTCGGTACTGCGGGTCGGCCGGGTCGTTCAGCGCGGCCATGTCGACTGCGGTGCCGATGTAGAGATCGTGGCGCATGCCGAGGGCACGCAGACTCTGGTCCGCGGGTCGGTCGTGGCCACCGGCCGACGCCGGCAGGCTGTTCAGCGTGCCGACGGTCGCCAGGGCGACGGCACCGACGACGATCCATCGTCTCAACTTCATCAGCGTCCTTTCGGGACTGGGACGGGTCCCGCCCGGGCCGGGGAACGGGCCCCGAGCGGTGGCGGTCGAGCGGACGGGTGTTCAGGCAGGCAGGAACCGCTTCGTCGCTTGCCGAAGCAGCGGTGCGGGTACGCGGACGGGAGCTGCGCCGTACGCGCCCCGGTCTTCCGTAACTTTGCCGAAACCTTACGACTGCAATCGATGAGCGTCAACAGATCGGAGACAGGAAAGTGCCTTGAAAAGAACGATGTAAGCCGTAGAAATCATCCCGGAAGTTTCAGAAAGCCACCAAGGCGTGGCTCGCCGAGCAAGCCACGCCTCGATCTATCGGAACGGGTCAGTGTTCGAGGTAGGTGGCGTAGTCGAAGTCCGCGTACGCGCCGTCGGCGCCCAGATCCTGCACCCAGAGACCGAGGAAGGCGCCGGTGAATCCCCAGGCGGCCGGTTCCCCGTCGACGACGATGGCGGCATGCTCGTCGGAGAGGGTGGTCGCGTCGAACTCCGTCGGCACCCCCGACCAACCGTCGCCGAGGTGGTAGTCGAAGCGCAACGTCGGCCCGTCGAACGTCACCCGCAGTCCCACCCGTCCGACCGCGCCGAGGTCCCGGCTCAGCTCCGGGTACGCGGTGAGCCGGCCACCGTCACAGCTGAGCACCTCGAGCGTGCGCCGGCCGTCGTCGGCCCGGGTGACGTACGCGTAGTACCAGTTCGCGGTGTTGTAGTAGCCGGTGATGCCGGCGAGCTGACGGTGGTCGGCCGGGTCGAACTCCAGCACCGTCTCCAGGGAGCAGTGGGTGGCACCGACCCGACGGGCGACCAGGCTCGGCCGCTGTCGGCCGACCGGTGACTGGCCGCCGAAGATACGCAGGTGGGACGGGCGACTGGTCAGATCGACCCAGTCCGGGGTCGCCGGGCGGCGCAGCGTCGACCAGTCGGTGCCGAGTTCCCGGGCGTCGAAGTGGTCGGTGGCGGGCTCCTCCGGCCACGGGTGGGCGGGCAGGTCGGGCATGGCGACCTCGTCGGCGGGGTGGCCGCCGGGGATGGTCGGCCATCCGTCCACGGGCCAGTCGACCTGTTGGATGGCCGTCTCCCGACCGAGGACGCAGTTGCCCAGCGGGGTGTAGGGACGCCCCACCAGGTGGGCGAGGTACCACTGCCCGGTCTGGGTCTGCACGAGACTGCCGTGACCGGCCTTCTGCAACCGCAGTTCGGGACGCCCGACGGAGGTGAGCAGCGGACCATCCGGGTCGGGCTGGTACGGACCGAACAGGCTACGGGACCGGGCGATCGTGACCTGGTGTTCCCAACTGGTGCCGCCCTCGGCGGTCAGCAGGTAGTACCAGCCGTCGCGCTTGTACACGTGCGGACCCTCGGTGAGTCCGGCGTCGGTGCCGTCGAAGATCAGTCGGGCCTTGCCGACGAGCCTGCGGCTGGCCCGGTCGTAGCGCTGGATCTCGATGCCCCCGAAGCGATCCCGACCCGGTCGCCAGTCGGCGCTCATCGCCAACAGCCAACTGCTGCCGTCGTCGTCGTGGAAGAGCGCGGCGTCGAAACCATGCGCGTGCAGCGGAACCGGGTCTGACCACGGACCGTTGATATCGGTCGCGGTGATGAGGTAGTTCTGCGGATCCCAGTAGCCGCTGGCAAAGCTGGCGACGTCGCTGTACACCAGGTAGAACAGGCCGTCGGCGTACGTCAGGTCGGGTGCCCAGACCCCGTTGGAGTCACCGCTGCCGCTCAGGTCGAGCAGACGCCGCTCGGTGAGCACCCCACCCAGCGCCCGCCAGTGCACCAGGTCGCGCGAGTGGTGCAGCCGCACTCCCGGGTACCACTCGAAGGTCGAGGTGGCCAGGTAGTAGTCGTCGCCGACACGCAGGATCGACGGGTCCGGGTGGAAGCCGGTGAGGATCGGGTTGCGAATCGACCCGGTAGCTGTCGCCACCTCCGCGAACTCGGTCGACATAGTTTGTTCCCCTCTGACGATCCAGCTTCCGGCAGCTTTCCGGAAGTTTCGCACCAATGTATCGAAGTTCCTGATCACGAAAACTCTTCAAGCCGTCACCGGACAGCTCTCCATCTCGATGTGACGCCGTCGTAACGGACGCGACATCAGTCAGAAGTACCAGCCCACGACCGATAGTTGCGCAGCCGCGCCTCTCTCCACCCTCGACCGCCACCACGCCGGTGGTTCATGACGGCACACCGTCCTCAGCCCTTGATCGCACCCTGCAGGCCCCCGACGATCTGCTTCTCGGCGAGCGTGAAGAAAATGAGCGCCGGCAACATCGACAGCGACGTGAAGGCAAGGATTCCCGCCGTGTCGGAGGTGTACTGGCTCGAAAAGTTCTGCACCCCCAGCGGCAGCGTGTGCAGGCTGACGTCCCCGAGGACGAGCAGCGGCAGGAGGAATGCGTTCCAGCTCGCCACGAACGCGAGGACCCCGACGGTGACGAGCGCGGGCCGCGACAGCGGCAGCATGATGCGCCAGAGGAAACCGATCCGGCCCGTACCGTCGATCGCGGCGGCGTCCTCCAACTCGCGGGGCACGGCGGCCAGGAAGGGACGCAGGATCACGATCGTGAGTGGCAACGAGAAGGCGACCTGCGGAAGGATGACCGCGTAGTAGGAGTTGATCAGATTCAGGTCGCGCAACATGAGGTAGAGCGGCAGGATCGCCGCGCCGGCCGGAAAGAGCAGGCCGAGGGTGAAGAAGGTGTAGAGCCCCTCACGCCCGCGAAAGGTGTACCGGGCGAGCACGAACGCGGCACAGACACCGAGCACCACGACGCCGAGCGTCGTACCCAGGGCGATCACCGCACTGTTGAACGCCTGCCCCCAGAAGTCGCTCTGCGTCAACACCCTGGCGTAGTTGTCCCAGACCCACGGGTCAGGCAGCCCGGCCGGGTCCGCGACGATCTGCGGGGTGGTACGGAAACCGCCGACGATCACGTAGAGGACCGGGGCGATCGACACGGCAGCGACCGCGAGCGCCAGCGCGTAGGTGAGCGGGCTGCTCCACGACACCGGGCGGCGGTTGGAGGACGGGGGCAGGACGGCGTTCGCGGCCACGATCAGTTCACCCTTCCGGTGATGGCGCCCTGGATGTCACGACGGAGGAGGAAGCGCTGGAACAGCAGCGCCGCGACGAACGAGATGACGAACAGGATCACGGCGACCGCATTGCCGTAGCCCCACAGCCGGGCAAAGAAGCCGTTGTCCACCATGTACGTCGCCATGGTGCCGGACGCGCCGAGCGACCGCACCGCCGGCACCGAGGTCACCCAGATGACGTCGAAGACCTGGAGCGAACCGATCATCGACAGGAACATCCAGATCCGGATCGTCGGACCCAGCAACGGAAGCGTGACGTGCCGTTGGATCTGCCACCAGCTCGCGCCGTCGATCTCGGCAGCCTCGGTCAGCTCGTGCGGCACGTTCGACAGGCCGGCGAGCAGGAGGATGATGGCGAAGCCGACGTACTTCCAGGTGAGGACGAACAGCATCGTCCAGATGACGACGTCGAGGTCGGCGAGCCACGCCTGCACCAGACCGCCCAGCCCCAGTGACCGCAGCAGCCCGTCGAGCGTGCCACCGTCGGTCAGGATCAGCTTCCACATGATGCCGACGGTGACCTCGGCGAGCACGTAGGGCACGAACACCAGCAGGCGGAACACGGTGCGTCCACGGAAACGACGGTTCAGCAGCAGTGCCACGCCCAGGGCGATCGGACCCTGGATCAGCAGCGACCCGACCACGATGATGCTGTTGTTCCGCAGCGCGTCGAGGAAGATCGGGTCCTGGAAGGCGAGGACGTAGTTGTCGAAGCCGACGTACTCGGTCGGCGGGCCCACCCCACGCCAGCGGAAGAGGCTGTAGTAGACCGCGAAGCCCATCGGCACCAGCACGAACATCACGTAGACGATGACCGCCGGCGTGGTCAGCCCGATGATCTCGTACCACTTGCGTCGGGTCTCGGCCGCGCGACCGGACGAACGCCCGGCCGGCCGCCCGCCCGCCGGCGGCGCGGACGCGCCGCCAGCGGGGTTCAGGGTCGGGTTGGGAGCGGTCACTTGCTCGCGGCCGCCTTCATCGCGGAGACGACCTGTTCAGGCGTGCCGGTGCCGGCGAAGATCGCGACGATGGCGTCGTTCATCGCGTTGCCGACGGTGCTGCCGTAGGCCGTGTCCAGCCAGAGCTGTACGTAGGTCGCGCTGGACGTGGCGTCCAGGATGGCCTTCAGCGCGGGGTCCGCCACGCCGGCCTCCGCGCCCTTGGTGACGGGCAGACCGGTGCCGGTCTCGGCATATCCCTTCTGCACGTCGGCGCTCACGATGTACTTGAGGAACTCGACGCACTCGGCCGGGGCGTTCTTGGCACAGGCGAACCCGTCGCCGCCGCCGAGGGCCGCCTTCGGGTCACCCGCCGAACCGGAGATCGCCGGTACGGGGAACCAGCCGAGGAACTTCTTGAGGGCCGCCGGATCCTGGGCGACGGTCTCCAGGGTGCCCTTGTTCCAGTCACCCATCAGCTCCATCGCGGCCTTGCCGTTGGCGAGCAGGCCGTTCGCGCTGGTCGGATCGTTCTGACCCGGTGTGGCGATGAAGTTGGGCTGGAACGGGTTGGTGGCGATGAAGGTCTTCAGGTCCTGGCCGGCCTTGAGGAAGCACGGATCGTCGAAGACGGGGTCGGCGGACGCCTTCTTCAGCGTGTCGACCGAGCAGGCGCGCAGCGCGAAGTTGTACCACCAGTGCGCGGCGGGCCACTTGTCACCGGCTCCCAGGGCGATCGGGATGACGTTGATCGCCTTGAGCTTCGTGACCGCGTCGTTGAGCTCCTGGAAGGTGGTCGGAGGAGCCGTGATGCCCGCCTGCGCGAACATGTCCTTGTTGTACCAGATGCCTTCGATGCCCATCCGGAACGGCAGGCCGTACTGCTTGCCGTTCGCCTGCCAGATCTCGGCCGCGCTACCGATGTTGCCGACCTCGGTCTGGACCTTGTCGGTGATGTCCTTGAGGTAGTCGGCCTCCACCTGCTCGCGGATTTCGCCGCCGCCCCATGCCTGGAAGATGTCCGGCGGGTCGTTGCTCAGCAGCGCGGCGGGAAGGCGGGTGCGCTGGAGTTGGTTGGTCTCGATCGCCTCGATCTCGATCTTGACGGTCGGGTGGAGTGTGGAGAAGTCCTTGGCGACCTTCTCCCAGTAGGTCTTGCCGGGCCCGTCCTGCGAGGCGTTGTGCCACCAGGTCAGGGTTACCGGGTTCTTGTACGGCTCGTCGTCGGAGGGCCCTGCCTCGTCGCCGCCGCTGCACCCGGCGACAAGCAGTGCACTGGTCAAAAACAGCGCTAGGACGGCGCCAGCGCGGCGCTTGATCGTCATCGATGTCTCCTCGACTTGTCAGGCAGTCGCGGTACTCGGACTGATGGCGAGTTTTACAGTCCCGTAACGTGGTGTCAACCGTTGTCGATAACGTTTTCGATTCCCCCGCGACGAGGCGCGGAGAGCCCTCTATCATCGTCTGCGTGGCGTTCCCGCAGCGTGTCAAGATGTCGGACGTGGCCCATGTGGCCGGCGTCTCGGTGGCGACAGTATCCAAGGTGATCAATGGCCGGTACGGTGTGGCGCAAGCGACCGTGGAGCGCGTCCAGCAGGTCATCCACCAACTCGGGTACGAGGCCAGCCTGGGGGCGCAGAGCCTGCGCAGCCACCGTACGAACGTGCTGGGCATCCTGGTCGCCGAATTCGAGCCGTTCTCGACCGAGCTGCTGAAGGGGGCGTCCCGAGAGGTCGCCGGCACCGGCTACCAGCTGCTGGCCTACTCCGGGGGCGACGGCGACGGCGCGGCCATAGGCTGGGAACGACGGTCGCTGGCCCGACTCTCCGGAACGCTCATCGACGGAGCCGTGATCGTCACGCCGACCGTGGTCGAGACCAAACAGGGCTTCCACGTCGTGGCGGTCGACCCGCACACAGGCCCGTCCGGCCTGCCCACCGTCGACTCCGACAACTTCGCCGGCGCCGTGCTCGCGACCAACTACCTGCTGTCACTCGGCCACCGCCGGATCGGGCACATCAGCGGACGCCCCGACCTGGAGTCGGCGCGCCTGCGCGAGGCGGGCTTCCGTAAGGCCATGGCCGACGCCGACGTGGCAGTGGACGAGCGGCTCGTACGGGTGGGCGGGTTCCGGATCGAAAGCGCCGCCGGTACGGCCGCGGAGCTGCTCGCCCTCCCCGACCGGCCCACCGCGGTCTTCGCGGGAAACGACCTGTCGGCGATCTCCACGATGGACGTCGCCCGGACCATGGGGCTCACCGTGCCCGACGACCTGTCCGTGATCGGCTTCGACAACGTCCCGGAGTCGGCGCTGGTCAACCCACCGCTGACAACGATCATGCAGCCGCTGCAGCGCATGGGCGCCGAGGCCCTCCGCCTGCTTGTCGACCTGATCGGCGGCGTGGAACGCGACACGCACATCCGGCTCCCCACCGAACTGGTCGTCCGCGCGTCCTGCCGCCCCTATCCCCCCACCCTGCGGAGCCTGCCGTTGTCCGCCCACACCGCGACAGCGGGTGGCTGAACTCGCGCACGGCGACCAGGGGCCGCCACCGCCGGGGACACGCCGGCCTCAGCGGCGAGACGTCATCGGAACCCCGACAGAACCGAGATCCCGATGGCGTCGCCGTACAGCCGGTGTCGCGTCACTGTGCGCCCGGCGCCGCCCGCCAGGTCCAGGCCTGCCGGTCGTACAACGGCCGCAGACCGGCGCGCAGCATGTTGTTCAGCGAGTGGTTCACCGAGCCCGCCGACGGCCGACCGGTCTGCGCGACCATCCAGCGGCAGCCGGCCTCGGCCGCCGCACCGGCCCTGATCGCCATGAGCGCGGACTGCGCACCCCGGCCCCGGTGGCTCGGCAGGGTCGCCGCTCCGGAGAGGACCGCCACCTCGCCGTGGACGAAGAGCGCGGCGGCACCGACCACCTGGTCGCCGTCCCAGGCGGCGTACGCACGGAAGCGGGGGTTGTTCACCGCCGCCGCGAGCATCTCGGACAACGGGCCGCCCTGCGGCCACTCGAACCCTGCCATGAGCACCGAGGCCCACTGGTCGGCGGCATCGGAAGGAACCCTCCCGATGCGCAGTTCGGTCGCGTCGTCGATCCGGAACGCGTCGATTTCGCAGCCGAGCTGGATGATCACGCTGCCCGGTTCCAGCTTCTCCGCCGCCCGGATCTCCTCCCAGTCGTGGGGCAACCGGTCGGGAGCGATCTGAATCGTGGCGACCTCGGTCCCCTGCTCGCGGTAGAACCGGAACACCCGATCCATCAGATCCCGGGTCACCGGCTCCTCGAAACCGAACCCGAGCGCCTTGTTCCAGTAGTAGGTCGGGGCGTTGGGCACGGAGAGCGCCACGCCACCGCCGATCCTCGCGTGACCGGACACGAGCGCGGACGAGACAGCCTGAGGTACGCCGGCCACGTACTGGAGCATGAACTCCGCCTCGGCGAGATCTGCGAGCTGGCCCAGTTGTTCCCGATCCATCGGACAGACTGCTCCTTCAGTGCGAATTTGATAAGCGACCCGAATCAGCACCAAATGCGGTTCGGTCTTGTCTTCATGGTGCCGCTGGCACCGCCGCCCGCCAAGCTCCGCCCCTGTGATTAACCGCGCGGGCCGACGATCGAACTATCCGGCCGCCACCGCACACCGCAGGGCGCGGCACAGGTCCGGGTCCGCCCGCTCAGCTCGGCACCACCGTCCGTCCGGCGTGAAACAGTCGCAGCCGTTGGGTCCGGCCGCCACGCACGCTGTGCAGCCAGACCGCTGCCGGCGGACAGTGCTGCGGGTCGTCCGGCGGGTTGATCAAAGCGGCCTCCCAGACCATCACGCCCCGGCTCGCCACCGCACCGATGACCCTTTGACGTACGCCGGCCGCCAGGTCGCGTTCCATGACCTCCACCAGGTACGACCGCTCGGCGCGGCGCTCCCCGTTCGGCCGGATGAGGTCGGCGTCGGGCCACCAGTACTCCCGCACGGCCCGCTCGAACTCGCCCCGTCCCGCTGCCGCCAGCACCTCCTCGAACCGGTCTCGGCAGGAGGCGTGGAGCGCCGCCGAGTCGTCGTGCGCGAGGTCGGCGGTGTGCCGCAGAGCGCTGGCGAGCTTGCGCCGTGCCTGGTTCAACCGGCTGCGTACGGTGCCGACCGGCACACCGCAGAGGGCGGCGATCTCCTCGTACGAGGACACCCCGCTGAAGTAGCGCAGGAGCGTAACCAACCGCAATGGTTCGGACAGTTCGCCGACCGCGTGCCAGGTCCAGTCCCGCAGCGACACCTGTTCGAGAGTTCCTCCGGGTTCGGCTCGGCGGCGGGAAGGTCGAGCGCCGCCACGTCACGGACGACCACCCGACGGGAGGCCCGAAGGCGGTTGCGGCACCCATTCCGGACGATCGACCGCAGCCAGTCGCCGACCGCCGCCGGTTCCCGGAGCCCGTCGATCCGCCGCAGGGCGACCAGCATCGCGTCCTGGACCGCGTCCTCGGCGTCGGGCCCGTAACCGAGCAGGCTGACCGCGACGGCCTTCATCCCGGCCTCGTGCCGGCCGAGGAGGACACCGAGGGCGGCCACCTCCCCCGATCGGGCGGTGTACACCAGTTCGGCATCCGACTTCTCGGCTGAAACCACGCCATACTCCTTCCGGCCGCTCGGGATGTCGTTACCCGACCCCTCCCGTGGAGCGAACCTCCTCCACCCGGCCGACCCGGCAAGACGCCCGACCCGGCAAGACGCCCGACCTGGCAAGACGCCCGAGCGGGCAGGACAAAGCTACCCGTCCCCGGCGGACGAACATTTCGCCGGCCTGGCTTCCGAACGGCGACAGGATTAGGTGATCGCCCGGATCCTGACCGACCGGATTCGCCGGCACAGTGGTCTGTGCGGTTGCGGCCCGCTTCGCGACGTCTCAGCCGGATCCGGCCCGACCGGGCGCGGACAGTGAGCACAGGAGGACCTGATGCGCAAGAAGACCAAGGCGGGCCGGAAGGCCCTGCGCGCGGCGGTGATCATCGCCGCCGGTGCGGCGGCGCTCGCGCTGAGCGCCGGTGCGGCGTCGGCCGACGGCGGCCCGTTCGAGTGGGGCGGCGGCAGCGGCGGCGGGGGCGGGGCCGGCGGCACCTGGTAAACCGGCGGCACCTGGTAACAGGCGATCGGCGCCCTGCCGGCCCGGGTGACTCAAGAATGGTCCCCACCCTGGCCGACGGGGCGCCGTCGTGTCTGCGCCGGACCGCGCCGTACAGGCGACCGGAGCGGCGGTCAGACGAACTAGTACGGCTGATAGGTGTCGACGTTCGGGCAGCACGAACTGGAACCGCAGCAGGAACACGCCGCGGCGGCGTCACCCGAGGACGACATGCCGGTCTCGGGCAACGCGACCGCGTCACGCATCGATGTCACGGTGATGTCGTCCAGGTCCAGATCGTCCAGGTCGAAGACGTCGAGCTCCATCGACATCCACTCCTCTCCAGGCAGGTCCCACCCCGGTCGGGGCGGGGCGAAGACCACGGTGTCAGTTCCGGACCGTCGCGAGCATCCGGGAGAACACCACCAACCGGGTTACGGCACGGACAACGAACCGGTCGGCGGGCACGGCCCGCTCAGCGATCCGCCGTCGACACGTGGCGCGCGACGGCGGCCCGGGTCGAGACACCGAGCTTGACGAAGATCCTGGACACGTGTGACTCCACCGTCCGGGTGCTGAGGAACAACCGGGTGGCGATGGCCCGGTTGCTCAGCCCCTCGGAGACCATCGCGGCGACCTCGCGCTCCCGACCGGAGAGCGGATCGGGTCGGACGTCGCGGGGGCGGGGATGGGCGGCGGCGAACCGCCGCTGCAGATTCGTCGCCCGGCCCACCAACCAGTCCGCCCCACACCACGCCAGCCGGTGCTTGGCCTCGCCCAGGGTCTGCCGACCCGCCGCCAGGTCCCCGGCACGGTGGAGCATGGTGGCCAGGGTCACCAGTGCCTGACCCTCCCGGAGCGGCTGATGGGCGAGCGCGGCAGCGGTCGCGGCCACCCGCGCCGCGTCCACCGCCGCCACCACGTCACCGCGCTCCGCCAACAGTTCGGCCCGCGCCTGGGCCACCACCGCCACCTCGCCGCGCGAACCGCTCCGCTCAGCCGACCCGGCCGCCCGATCCAGAGACTCCTGCGCCGCGCCAAGGTCACCGCAGAGCACCTGGGCCCGGACGACGAGCGCCAGACCCTCCGCGGTCACCACCGGCGAAGCGCCCTCGGTCAACAGCGCCAGAGCGGACTGCGGCTCGTTCATCTCGATCAACATCCCGGCGAGCCCTGCCTGGGCCACCGAATGCCACCACGGTGAACGCAACGCAGCAGCGGCACGTAGTTCAGCGAGCGGGCCGGCGACCGCCACCGGCCCACCGCGCCAGACGAGCAGCGGGGCCCGGATCGCCAGGGCGAACCGCCGCAACTCGTCGCTTCCCAGGGCGCGGGCGATCTCCTCGGCGTCCTGTGCGTCACGCTGGGCCTGCCGCAGGTCCCCGAGCCGGCCGTGCAGCACGGATCGCACCAGGTACAGCTCGGGCAGGACGTGGCCACGCCCGTACCGACGGGCGACCCGGAAACCCCGGGCCAGGTGCCGGACCGCGGCGTCACTGTCCTCGCCGAGCAACTCCGCCCAGACCAGCGCCGGCACCAGGTCGATCACGCCACGCAGGGCGCCGTCGTCAAGTCCGTCCACCGCCCACTGGGCCCGCACGAGCTGCCCACGGGCGTCGTACCCCGGACGGCGGTCGAGCAGCCAGGCCAGGGCGAGCAGCGTGCTGGCGGCGGCACCGAACCCCCGGTGATCCTCCTGCCCGGCCAGCTCGCCGGCCCGGGCGGCGTTCTCCGCCGCGTCGGCGAAACGGCCCGCCAGTATCTCCGTGGTCGCCAACCCCAGCCGCAGGGTGGCCTCCGTGCAGGCACCCACCCCGCCCGGTCGGGACAGCTCACCGGAGAGCAGCGCGCGGGCCTCGCTGAGCCGGCCGAGCATCCGCTCGGTCGACGCGAGCAACTCGGTCGCCGGACATCGGTACTGCGGTGCGTCGCCGATCAGATCGTGCAGGATCCGCTGGCTGTCGGCGGGTCTGCCGGAGATGCTGAGCGCACGGGCCAGGGCCAACCGGAGCGCCGCCCGCCGTCGCGCGGTGTCGACCCGGTCCGGGGTGACCCGGAGCGCGGCGCGCAGCCAGCGCACGCTCGTCGCCGGGGCGCTGTCCAGCGTCGCCTCCGCCGCCGCGGCCAGCACCTCGGCCGCGTGCTCGGCCCCGACCCGCGCGGAGTGCTCCAGATGCTGGGCCTGACGCACCGGCCCGGCGCCCTCGGCGGCGAGGTGCCGGGCCATTCGGTCGTGCGCGGCCAGCCGCCACGCCACGCCGGCACTCTGGTACGCGGCGGCGCGCACCAGCGGGTGACGGAACACGATCCGGCCGTCGACCTGTCGGAGAACTCCCCGTCGGACGAGCGCGTCGAGGGCGTTGGTCACCACCCCCACCGAGATCTCGGCGGCGTGGGCCACCAGCAGCGGGTCGCACTCCTCACCGGCCAGCGCGGCGGCCTGCACGGTCAGCCGCTCGGCACCCGGCAGCACACACAGTTCGGCGGTGACCAGGGCGTCGAGGGCGGTGGCCACCCGGTCGTCGACGACCTCCGGGGCGCATCCGGGGTCGAGCACCACCGCGTCCGTACCAGCGGCGAGGATCTCCAGGTAGAGCGGGTTGCCGCTGCTCGCCTCGTACAACGAGCGGCGCCGCTGCGGCGACATCTCGGGAAGCCAGGCGTCGATGTCGGCCGGGGAGAGCGGGCCGAGCGGCAGATGGGTCGGCGCCGGCTGGGCGCGACCCAGTTGCAGGGCGAGCCGGACCGGGCACTGTCCGGTGCGGTAGGCCAGGACGAAGACGAGCGGGCCGTCGACGGGGTGGCGGACCAGGTAGTCGAGGAGTTCCACGGACGCCTCGTCGGACCAGTGCACGTCGTCGAGGACCACTACCAGGCCGCCTCCCCCGGCGATCTCGGCGAGCACCTCCCGTACGGTCCGGTAGAGCTGGTGGCGTTCGACACCGAGGACGGGGGATGGGGTTCCGTCGCTCACCCGCACCGCGCCCGTACGCCAGTCGGCACCGACCGAGTGCGCGAGCTGGACCAGGCGCTCGCAGGAGGGTCCGCCTCGTGCGGCGAGCACCGGCGAGGCCCGCTCCCTGGCGAGGGCGTCGAAGAGCAGACCGAACGGGAGCCCTACCTCGAACTGGCTGGCGCGGCCACTCAGTACGGCGTACCCGCGTTGGGCGGCGGTAGCCATGAACTCGGTGAGCAGGCGGCTCTTACCGATTCCGGTATCGCCCTCGACCATGACGAATACGGACTGACGGGGTGGATTGGCCAACATCTTGCCCAGCAGGATGCGCTCGGTTTCCCGCCCGAGCAGGTGGTCCACCGTTATCGAACGCCCCATATCGCCTCTACCCCGTCCCTCGTGCCCGTGCGCATGATCGACAAAGGAGAGGCTGCCGGTACGACCGAGTACGGAACATCCGCGAAACTACGCAACGCGTACGTCCACAGTGGCCAAAATGCGCACCGTTCCCCCTACGCGGGCCGGCACGGCGGCGACGACCAGGGTCGCGCAACACCCGCCCGGCGGCGCCGGAAAACCATCCGAGTCAATGAATGGGGGATTTCTCGGATGCTGGTCCCGCTGACCGAATGTGACAGTTCACCTCGCCCCGCCGACAACCATCCGGTCGCCCCGACCGGACGTCGACGGGAGCCCGATCAGGAGGTGAAGAAAATGATGGAAATGCTCGACTTGGCGGACCTCGACCTTGACGACATCACCGTGACGTCGATGCGCGACTCGGTGGCGCTGCCGGAGACCGGAGCGTCGTCCGGCTCCAGCTCGTGCAGCGCGACGTCGACCTGTGGGTCCTCGTCCTGCTGCGCGTCCTGTGGCGGCGGCGGCAGCGTGAACCCGGATGACGGCTCCACCGGCGGCTGACCCGCCCACACGATCATCGGAGGAGGGGGCACCCCGCCCGGTGCCTCCTCATCCTCCCAAACCCCAATGGAGTGACCATGGAAGTCGTCGCCCGCCTCGACCACGTGACAAAGACGTACGGGCGGATCGTCGCGCTCGACGCCGTGTCGATCACCATCCCCCAAGGGGTCACCGCGATCCTCGGTGCGAACGGCGCGGGAAAGTCGACCGCCATCGACATCCTCGCCGGGCTGCGCCGGCCCACCTCCGGCCAGGTCGAGGTGCTCGGCGCAGACCCGGCCAGCCTCGCCGTACGGGCCCGGCTCGGGCTGTCGCCCCAGGCCACTGCGCTGCCCTGGCGGCTCACCGTCGCCGAGACCCTGCACCTGCTGGCCGCGCACTACACGGACCCGATCGCCCCGGCCGCACTCGCCAACCGGCTCGACCTCGGTGGCATCTGGGGCCGCCGCAACGGCACCCTGTCCGGCGGGCAACGCCGCCGAGTGGTGCTCGCCTCCGCCCTGGTCGGCAACCCGGATCTGGTGTTCCTCGACGAACCGACCACCGGGCTGGACGTGGAAAGTCGCGACCTGCTCTGGGCTGCGATCGAGAAGGTCGCCGCCGAAGGGCGGTCGGTGCTGCTCACCAGCCACAACATGCCGGAGGTCGAACGCCTCGCCAGTCACGTCGTGGTGATCGCCGGCGGCCAGGTGTCGCAGGTGGGCACCGTGGACGAGGTCTGTGCGAACGTGGGGCTGCACGTGGTCGAGGCCGAGGTGCCCGGTCCACTGCCCGAGCCGGTGACCACACACGCCGTCCGGATCGAACCGGTCGGCGCCCGTACCCGGCTCTACACCGCCGACCCGGACGCCACCGTACGCGCCCTGGTCCGACACGACGTGCCGTTCCGCGCCATCCGGGTCGACCGGGTCGGTCTTGAGGAAGCGATCCGTACGGCAGCAGAAGCCCCACCTCGCCACGAACCACTTCGGACGGCCTGACATGCGATACGTACTGCTCCACGCCGGCGCACACCTGCGCGACATGGTCCGGGTGCCGATGTACTGGGTCCCCGGACTGCTCTTCCCGATGCTCTTCTTCCTCCTGTTCGGGCTCAGCTCCGCCCACCAACTGGCCCGCCAGGGACTCGGCAGCGAATACGTCGTCACCCCGTTCCTGCTCTTCACCACGCTGAACGTCACCCTCATCTCACTCTCGGCCGGTGTCGCCGCCGACCGGGAGAACCCGTGGGAGCAACGGTTGCGACTGCTGCCGATCGCGGTGCTGACCCGCTTCCTCGGCCGGCTCCTCTACGTCCTGGTCTTCAACGTGGTGAGCTGGCTTCCGCTGCTCGTGGTCGCCGGGCTCGCCACCGACCTGAAACTGCCGGTGGCGATCTGGCCGCTGTGGCTGGGCGTGGTGGTGGTGGGCGCGATCCCCTTCGGGCTGCTCGGCATGGCACTCGGCTACCGGCTACCGGCCCCGGCCGCCGCCATGGTCTGCAACATCGTCTTCCTGATCCTGGCGTTCTGCGGCGGCCTGCTGGTGCCGGCCGAGATGCTGCCGGGCGCGGTCCAGGCCGTCACGCCCTACCTGCCCACGCACGAATACCTGCACCTCGTCCTGAGCACGATCGGCCGGGCCGACCAGATCACCTCGCCGCCGTGGATGATCGGCCTGCTCGCCGCCTGGACCGTGCTGTTCGCGCTGGTGGCCCGGGACGGCTACCGGCGCGACGAGGGAGTGCGGTACGGATGAGCCCCGCCCCCATCGCCACCGAGGCCGACCCGGGCACCCTCCAGCGGATACCGGAAACCGAACTGGCGCCGTACGCGCTGGTCCGGATGGCCGCGGTGCCGTACCCGACGGCGCCGGCCGGGTCCGCCACGTTCCGGTCGGCGTTGGCCGAACTGGTCCAGCGCAGCGCCGAGGCGAGGTCGACGGCGCCCGGACTCAGCGACGCCCTGCACGACACGGCGACCGGACACGACCCGAAGTTCCACCGAGCGGTGGTGCTGCCACTACGCCGGGACATCCACAACGGACGACCACCCCGAACGGCGGTCCGGGCCGCGCTGGGCGACCTCGCGCAACGCGTACCCGGGCTGGGTGAGTGGCTGCGCACGCAGGACGAGATCGCCCAGCTCAGCAGGACCCTCGCGGACGCCGCGCCGGCCGCGCTCGCCGCCGAGCGGGAGACGCTCGCCGGCATCTGCCGCCACGACGAGGTACGACGCGCCGTCACCCTGATCGGCGCTGATCTGCTGCGAGGCGTGGACCGGGTCGCCACCTCCGGCGCCCGCCCGGACGCTCGGGCGCGCAAGGCCGAACCGACGGTGCTGCGGTACGCCCTGCGCGCCTCCTCGAAGACCAGCCCACTGTCCTGGTTCACCCAGGTCGCCTGGGCCACGTGGGCCGGGCCGGAGACCGCCGAGCGGGTCGACGCCGGTGCCCCGGTGGCGGTGACCGCACTGAACCGGACACCGTTGGCCGCCGTGACCGCGTCGGTGCTCGGCGCCGCGACCCGCCGCGACCAACTGCCGCACCGCCTCGCCCCCGGCCTACGGGTGCTCAACAGCCGGGTGATCTTCCGACGGGACGTGCCGGTGCCCGGATCCCACCGGCTGGCCGTGCAACGCGAGGAGGAGGTGGGGCTGGCGCACAACCGTCCGTTGGACCTCGTCGTCGCGGCGGTCCGGGCCGCCGGTCCCGCCGGCGCCACCCCGGCCGACCTCGCCGACACACTCGCCGCCCGGTTGCCCGGCCCCGGCGAGCGGACCGGGCCGGCGGCCCTCACCTACGTACGCGGCCTGGTCGAGGCGGGCCTGCTCACACCGGTGGCCCCGTTCGACCCCCAACGGGCCACGGCGGTACGCGACTTCGCCGACTGGCTGGACCGGCACGACGCCACCCGGCTCGCCTCGGGCCTACGCGCCCTCCAGACCGACGCCGACACGTTTCCCGAGCTGACCGCGACCGAACGCCCCGCCGCCCTGCACCGGATCACCCAGCGGTGGCAGGTCGTCTGCGACGAGGCCGGCGTACCGGAGTCGCCGGCGTCCCCGCTCACCGAAGACGTCGGCCGACGCGGCCGGATGCTGCTCGGGGCCACCCACGGCGCGGACGCCGCCGCCACCCTGCCCGAACTCGGCGCACTGGTCGAACTCTTCGATCAGCACCTGCTGGTCCGCCGGCTGCTCCGGGACCGCTTCGTCGCCCGGTTCGGCATCGGCGGACGATGCGCCGAACTGACCGAGTTCACCGCCGACCTGACCGACATCTGGCAGGCCGCCGACCTGGTCGCGGTGGACGGCCGGGTGACCGCGTCCGGCGAGCGACAACACCTGCTCAGCGACGAACTTCGGACGCTGGCCGAGGGACGGGCCGCACTCACCGCCGCCATCCGCGCCTGCGCCGAGCCCGGCGCACCAGAGGTGCACCTACAGCGGCGACTGCTCACCGAGGCGGCCGAGGCACTGCCCCGCTGGGCGTACGGGCGACCGGCGTCGTACAGCTTCTTCGTACAACCGGCGGTCACCCCGACCGGCCCGCTGCTGGCGGTCAACCACGTGTACGCCGGGTTCGGTCGCTTCACCAGCCGGTTCCTGGACCTGGTCCACCCGAGCGCGGGCGCCGCCGTCGCCGCCCAACTGCGCCGCACCTTCGACCCGGCCGCCCGGCTCGCCCAGTTCCGGCCGGTCAACGGCTTCAACGCCAACCTGCATCCGCTGGTCGCACCGGACGAGGTGGTCGAGGACCCGGCACTGGGCGGCATCGTCGCGGACGACCTGGAGTTGTGGCACCACCCGGGAACCGACCAGGTCCGGCTGCGCCACCGGGGAACCGGTGAGTTCGTCGACGTGCTGTACCTCGGGTTCCTGGTGCCGTTCGTGATGCCGGACCGGTTCGCCCCGCTCTACGGCGACCTCGGTTGCGGGGTCGTCGACCTCAGTCACCTGACGACCGCCACCAGTGTCGACGGGGTGGCCGTACGGCCCCGGCTGCGCTACCGGGACGTGGTGCTGAGCCGGCGGTCGTGGACCGTACCGGCGGACCGGGTCGCCGCGTGGCGGACCGAACTCGACGCCGACGGGGAGGTGCCGGCGCTGGCCACAGCGCGCGGGCGGGCCCGCTGGGGGCTGCCCGAGCACGTCTTCCTCAGCGCCGACGGCGCGACCCTGCGGCGCCCCGAGGACCTGTTCCACTACCTCGACCGACCCAAACCGCAGTACGCGGACCTCGGCAACGCGCTGCACCTGCGCTGCCTGTCCCGCCTGTTGGGCCGGCACCGCTCCGCGGTGCAGATCGGCGAGGCGTTGCCGGTGCCCGGCGTACAGAGCCCCACCGGACGGGTCGTCGAACTCGTCACCGAGACCTACCGGAGGGCGTCATGACCGAAACTGGTCACCAACACGGGCCCGCCGACCGGGCGGCGACGCCGGTCGCCGCCGCTGCCGCCGTCGTCTGCTACTACCACGAACCGGTGAAGGCCCCGCTGCTGCGGGACGCCGTCCTGCCGGCGATCGACGCGGCCGGGCGAGAGCACCCGGATGTCTCCGCCCAGCTCGAACGGCACTGGCGGCACGGTCCGCACCTGCGGGTGCAGTTGACCGGCGAGGCCGCGTCCGTCGACCGCGCCGCGAACCGGATGGCGCAGAGCCTCCGGGACCACCTGGCGATCCATCCCTCCACGGTGGACCTGTCGAGCGAAACGCTGCTGGCCCGTTCGGAGGTGGCCGGGCAGGCGGAACTCGTTCCGCCGCCGTACACGCCGATCCACCCGGACAACACCGTACGGATCGAACAGGTCGACGACGGTTACCTGCTCGACCTGCTGGAATCCACCGAGGCGGTACGCTGCCGAGCCGCGCTGCTCCGGCTCGGCCTGCCCACGGTCGCTGCCACGCTGGCCCGGCTCGGCGCCGCCGGCGACACCGCGAGCGCTCGGGTCTGGTTGACCGTCGCGGCGATGTCGGCCCACGCCGGCCAGTATCCACTGGGGCTCGGCGACGGCCACCAGTCGTTCTTCTCTCACCTGGAGGAGTTCCTGCTCCACTCCGACCCCGAGGGCACCCTGCGTGCGCGCTACCAACGCCAGTGGGAGCGGCACGGCGACGCGGTCACCGAAGCGGTGGCCCGGGTGGCCGGTGGCGGGGCCGCGGATCCGGCCGAGGACGCGTGGCTGACCTGGACCAGATCCGCGCGCACGCTCACCGAGCCGCTGTTCGACCAGGGGCACCTGCCTCCCGTACCGGGTGCGGGTTATCTGGCCCGGGCCCGTGACATGGGCGACGACAGCACCAGCCTGCGGTGGGATCCGCAGCGGCGCACGGCGTACAGCGACTACCACCAACTGCTCCAGCAGATCGACTTCAGCCGGGTACGGCACCAGCGGGAGTTCGTCGTCTACCGCTTCGCCACGAACGTGCTGTACCTGCTGCTCACCATCTGCGACGTCACGCCGGTCGAACGCTACCTGGCCGCGTACCTGATGAGCCGGGCCGCCGAGCGCCTCACCGGCATCACCTGGCGGGAACGGCTGACCGGTTATCTCGCGATCCTCGCCGCCGAGGCCCGCGAGGCAGCCGAGGCCCGCGAGGCAGCCGAGGCCCGCGAGGCAGCCGAGGCCCGCGAGGCAGCCGAGGCCCGCGACGGCAACCACGATCGCGGCGACGGCGCCATCATCGGGCAGGGAGCGCAATCGTGACCGTGCACCGGCTGCGGCCCACCGTGTTCGCCACCCCGATCACCACCGGGGTACACGTACGCGGATGGGCGTCGAGCTTCACGATCGAGGGCGGTGCCGGGCTCTGGCGGGTCTGGTCGGCACTCGCCGGGCAACTCGCCACGGGCGTACCCGCCGACCGGCTCGTCGCGCCGGCCGGGCTGCCACCGGAGGTGCGCCGGGCAATCGACGGCTTCCTCGACCAGCTTCACGCACACGACCTGCTGGTCGAGGTCCCCGAGGGCTGGGGTGAGTCCAAGGCGGAGGGGCTGCCGCCGAGCAGCGTTGCTCGCTGGTTGGAAGCGGTGGCAGCCTCCCCGGCGTCGACCTGGTCGCGGCTGCGAGAGGTGACCGTCGAGGTCCAGGGGGCCGGACCGGTGGCCCAGGCGGCACGGCGCGCCCTGCGCGGCACCGGTGTGCGCTGCGACGACGCGCCGTCCGGTCACGACCTGCCGTCGTCCGGCCAGGGTGCGCCATCCAGTCACGACACGCTGTCCGGTCAGGGCGTGCCATCCAGTCAGGGCGTGCCATCCGGTCACGACGAGCTCTCTCGTCCCGATGCGACGACCGGGCAGGCGGTCGCGTCGCAGGAGATCGTGCCGCAGGGAGTCGCCCTGTGCGCCCGCGACCCGCTGGGCAGGGTGGTCGCGGCGATCGGCGCCGGCTGCGGCGACCAGGTCGCCTTCGTCACCCCGGTGACCACTGCCGAGCGGTTGCCGGCCATGGTCGCCGAACTCGCCGGGCGGCTGCGGGTCATGCCGGCCGCCGACCCGCCCGTACCCCTCGCCGCGCTGGTCGGTGGGGCGGCGGTGCACCGCCTGGTCGCCTCGGTGGGCGGTTTGCTCGACCCGGCCGAGGAGGCCAGGATCGGGGACGGGCCGCCACCGGAGGAACCGGCCGGACCGGTGCACCCCGCCGTGCTCGTCGCGAGGATGGACCCGCTGCGGGCGACGTACCACCCGTGGCTCGGCGACGACGGCGCCGCCGTGCCGGACGGGGACCGGGACCGCGTACGACGCGAGCCCGCCGTCCCCCCACCCGCCGGTCCCGTCGGCCTGGCGGTCGCACTGCGCCGCCTCGACGTGCTCTGCGACCCGGAACTGGGGCTCGCGCCACCGCCCGAACCGGTGGACCTACCGCAGGTCCCGGCTGCCCTGGCCATCGCCGGAAAGGTGCTCGGCATCGGCGCCACCACCGACGCGGCCCGGTTGGACGCCGGGCTCCGGGCTGCGGAACGGCTCGCCGGTGACGACTGGGTGGTCGGGGTCGACGCCCGGCACGCCGCCGGGATCGCACTGCGCCGTGCCGTCGACGCGGCGCGGGACTCGCTGCCCGGTGTCGACGTGCCGGAATCGGCCTGGGCCGACTCGCCGGCCGCCCGGCGCTGGTGGAAGGCGTTGACCCTACGATTCGGCATCGACGCGCGGGTACGGGTGCGCCGGCTCGCACCGACCGCGGTGCACGCTCGGATCATCGCCGGTGACACCGTCCTGGCGTGGGCCGTCGAGGCCACCTCGGCGGATGCCGTGGGCCTCGCCGCACTCGCCGCCACCGGCGTCGCCCAGGCGCGGGCAGCGGGAATCGAGGTCATGACCGGTGAGATCACGCTCAACGGCGCCTCCCCCGGGTGGCTGCCCACGGAACTCGACAGCGGCGGCTGGTCCGCGCCGAACTGGCACTGGCCGGCCGGGGTCGCCGAGGCCGAAGACGAACTCCAGCGGGCACTGGCGCCGCTGGTCGGGCCGCCACCGGACCCGCCGCTGACGGCGATCGTCGCCCCGGGGGTGCTGCGCGCCGGCTTCGCGCTGACCCGGCTGCCGGCGACCGTGGCCGCCCGACCGCAGCCCACGGGCGAGGTTGTCGAGGTGCGGTCATGACGACGGTCGCCCTGGGCGCGCTCGACCCGGGCCCGACCAACGTCGACGAGGCAGGTGCCGAGACGGAGCCGGCCCGGTCAGCGCTGGTCGCGCTGCTCGCCGACGCCGGGCACCCGGTGTACGACCTGACGACGGCACTGGCCGCCGAGGGCGGTACGGCGCTGGTCGCCCTGGCGCGGTGGACTCCCGAGGTGGCCGAGACGCTGTCCCGACGGGCCTGGGAGACCTCGGCCCGCTGGCTGCCGGTCTGCCTCGACGGTGGCCTCGTACTCGTCGGCCCGATGCTGGGCCCGGACACGTCAGCCTGCCTCGGTTGCGCCGAGTCGGCCCGGCTGACCAGCATGGGCCCGAAGGTTCCGCACAATGTGCCCGGCCTGCGGCTGGGTGGCGTACCGGCGCCGGTGGTCGGTCCCGTACTGGTCGCGCTGGCGGCGGCGATGCTCGCCGACCCACAGCGGTACGACGCCACCGTGGTGGCCATCCGGGCCGATCGGGCCACGTGCAGCACGCACCGGGTACGCCCGCGCGGCGGCGGCTGCCACGTCTGCGCCCCGCTGCCGGCCGACGGACCCGAACCGGTCCAGGGCCTGACCGAAGCCCACCTGACCACGGACCCGGATTCGTTGCGCGCCCCCAATCCGAGAACCGGCCGCCCGGACCTACGCGACGCCCTGTTCGACTGGCGGTACGGGCCGGTCGCCCACGTCTTCCGGGCGGAACGCCTACCGGTGCCCCTGGTCACCGCCGAACTGGTCGGCGAGAGCGCGGTACGGGAGGGCGGCTACGGCCGGGCGGTCGGGTACGCCGAAGCCGAACAGGTCGCGCTCTTCGAGTCGGTCGAACGACTCACCGGCATGCGCCCCCGTCGACGGCGGACGGTGGTCGAGGCGTCCTTCGCCGAACTCGGTCCCGACATCGCCATCGACCCGGTCACGCTCGGCCCGCACGACCCGCGTTACCACGACCACCCGGCGTTCCATCTCACGCCGTACCGCCCGGACCTGCGGGTCCGCTGGGTGTACGGCTGGTCGCTGCGGCACCGGCGCCCGGTCGCGGTGCCGGAACACGTGGCCTACTGGGGCCTGCCACGCGGACGCGGGCCACAGTTCCTGTACGAGAGTTCCAACGGCTGCGGCCTGGGCAACAGCCGCACCGAGGCGGTCCTCTACGGACTGTTCGAGGTCGCCGAACGGGACGCGTTCCTGATGGCCTGGTACGCCCGTACCCCGTTGCGACGGATCGCCCTACCCGACGACGATCCGCTCCTGCCGCACCTGGTCGACGACCTGGAGCGGATCGGGTACGAGTTGCTGCTCTTCGACGCCACCAACGACCTCGGGGTGCCGGCGGTGCTCGGGATGACCCGGTACCGGGGCGACGACGAACGGGCTCCCGTGGCGTTCTTCGCCGCCGGCGCGCACCCGAATCCCCGCTCCGCGATGCGTTCCGCCGCCGCCGAGGCGATCGTGAACACGATGATGGCGCCGGACCTGGCCCGGTCCCGACCGGACTACCTGGACCGGGACCGGCTCCGCCCGATGCTGGACCGGCCGGAGCTGGTGCACAGCCTGGACGACCATGTCGGGCTGAACACGCTGCCGGAGGCGGCGTCCCGGCACACCTTCCTGTTCGACGGCGGCGAACCAGCCGACTGGCGGGAACTGTGGCCCGGCCTGCCGGCACCGACGGCCGACCTCGGCCGGGCGCTCGACGAGACGGTCGGCCGCCTCGGTGACCTCGGGTTGGAGGTGCTCGCGGTGGACCAGACCGATCCGGCGATCGCCGAGCGCCTGGGCCTGTACGCGGCCAAGGTGATCGTTCCGGGCACGCTGCCGATGACCTTCGGGCAGGTCAACCACCGGACTCTGGGCCTGCCACGGCTGCTGGAGGTGCCGTACCGGCTCGGCCGGGTGCCGGCACCGCTGCACTACGAGGCGTTGCCCCTGCACCCGCACCCCTTCCCGTGAGGCCCGACATGTTCGACCGCTCTCCCGACACCGCCGCCCTCCGGAAGGTGCTGGCCGAGGTGTACACGCACGGCCACGGCAAGGATGTCCGGGGCGGGGGGACGGCACCCGTACGCACCCCGCCGACCACTGGCGGGCACCGCTTCGCCACCGTGGGCGAGCGTGGCCCGCTGGCCGGGGCGGTGGTCCGGGTCCTCACCGCCGCGCTCGGACCACGCCGGTGGGAGCCGTGGAACCCGTACAACGACCACCGGGCCCACCCCTCACCCCGGTCGGCGTTCCTGGTGGACGTGTGGCTGGTGGAGCGGGGGCGGCGCTGGCGGGTGGATCCGGTACGCCGGCTGCTGAGCGGGCCGGCCGTGGAACCGGGATTCGACAGCACGGTTCGGCTGGAGCTGACCCGGCACCCCGAGCGGCTGACCGCCGGATACGGTCCGGTGGCCGACGCCCTTTCCGTACTGGAATCGGGTCACGTCCTCGCCGCGCTGGCCGAGGCGTCCGCCGGCCTGGGACTCGCCGCCAGCCTCGACGGCGACGCGCTCCTACTCGGCCCCGCCCTCGCGGCATTCGCGGACCACGCCACACCTCCCGACAGCATGGAGGTCGAACGGGTCACCGGCACCGAGCACTGGTGGCGTCGGGTCACCGCGCCACGCAGCTCGGGCCCGTACCCGGTGGGGGTGGCGCCCGACCCCCGTCCGCTCGCGACGCAGACCATGCACACCCTGGTACGGGCGGCGCTGCGACCGCCCTCGGGCTCACCGGCCGGGGATGGTTCGCTGCGGCACCGGCTCGCACTGAGCCGGGTCGCCGGCCATCCCGACGGCTGGTACGCCGTCGCCGGTAACGCGCACGGCAGCGGCAGTGGCAGCACGGTGGAACGACTCGTCGGCGGGAACGCGCTCGACCAGGTGCAGAGCGCGTTCAGCTACGAACGGGCCCACGCCGACGTCTCCTCGATGCACGTCGCCTGGGTGATGACGGCTGACCTGCGCGCAGCGGCGACCACGGGCGGTGCCGCCGGCTACCGGGCGGTGCTGCGTACCGCCGGTGCGGTCGCACAGCACGTCGCCTCGGCCGCCGCCGTTGCCGGACTCTTCTGCCGCCCGGTGCGCAGCGTCTTCGAGGCCCGGTTGGAGGGGGCGGCCGGCGCCCCGGCCGGGCACGACTTCGTCTACCTCCTGCTGATCGGACGCACCCGCTTCGGCGGCTTCGCCTACGACCTCTCCGGGGAGGAACCACGATGACGGGGAAAGCCACGACGACGGGGAAAGCCACGACGACAGGGGAAGCCGCGACGACGGAGCGTGCCACGACGCAGTGGCTCAGCCTGCACTGCTTCACCTACTGGCGGTCCGAACACTTCGACCGGTTCCTGGTGGAGGCCGTCGCACCCCGACTCGACACACTCCGCGAGCAGGGCCGGATCGCCGACTGGTTCTACATCAGGTACGCCGAGAGCGGTCCCCACCTGCGACTACGGTTGCTCGGGGCCGATCCGGAGACAACGGAGGCGCTGCCGGACGAGTTCCGCGCGGCGGTTGCCTCGGCGCCGTACCCGGTGGTGGCCCTGGAGGCGCGCGAGGACCTCGAACCGCACGGGACCGTACGCCGGATCGACTATCTGCCGGAGGTCGGCCGGTACGGCGGCCCGGCCGCGCTCCCCGTCGCGGAGGAGGTCTTCTGCCGTTCGAGCGAGGTGGCGGTCCGTACGTTGGCGGCCACGAACCAGCGCAGCGCCCGGCTCACCGCGGCGGTCGACCTGATCACCGCGACCGCGCAGGCGCTGGATCTGGACCGGTTGCTCGCGGCCCGTTGGCTGCGGTCACATGCGATGAGCTGGCGTTGGGTCGACGAGGTGGCGATGCCGCCGACCGTGGCCGCCCAGGCGCGGGTCACCGGTCTCCTGAGCGGACAGTCCGGCGCGATCGCGGCCCGTTGGTCGACGATCGCCGAACTGCTGTCGGCGCCCGACGGAACTCCGGCCACCGGTTGGCCGAGTGTGGTGCGGGACTGGGTCACGACGGTACGTCGGGCGCGGCGCGACCTGGCCGGCGGACAGGTCCACCCCTGGCTGTCGGTCTGGGCCTCGCAACTGCACATGCTGCTGAACCGTCTCGGCGTGACACCGGAGGAGGAGCGGACCCTGTGCTGGCTGATCGCGTCGGCGACGCTGGCCCCGGACGGGATCACGCCGTTCTTCGCCGACACCGTCGGGGCACCGGACCGGCGTTACCACGAGGCGAGCAAGTTGCTGCCCGGACGCTCCGACCAGGACCCGGCGGCGAAGACACAGCCCCGGGAACGCCGCCGTGGCGCCGCCGGGGCCGTGCCGCTGCCGGCGGGGCCACCGCCCACGATGACGCTCGGTGAGGCGCTGCTGCGCCGCCGTTCCGCCCTGGGCCGACTCACCGGACCGGTCTCCGCGTCCGACCTCGGCACACTGCTCTGGAACTCGTACGCCGCCACCCGGACCACCGGCATCGTCCTGCCCGACGGGACCGGCGCGGACCTGGTCCACCGTCCGTACCCGAGTGCGGGCGCGAGCAGCGCGGCCCGGCTGCGACTGCTCGTCTTCGACGTGCCGGGACTGCCGGCCGGCTGCTACGACGTCGACGGGGTGACCCGGTCGCTCTCGCCGCTCGGTGGAGCGGCCAGCCTGGCGGAGGTGGCCAGTACCTCGGCCTGGCTCGATGACGCCGATGCCGACGACGGGGGTGGCCGGGTCGGCATCAGCGAACTCCCCGCCCTGCTCGGCCTCTACGTGGAGCTCGGCGCGCTGCGGCCAAGGTACGGGCTGCGCGCCCTCCGCTTCGCCATCGCCGAGGCCGGGCACCTGGCCCAGAACCTGGCCCTGGTCGCGGCGGCCACCGGGCTGGAGTTGAACACGATCGGTGGCTTCTACGACGACGTGGCACACGAACTGTTCGGCCTCGACGGCATCGACGACCTGCTCGTCTATCTCCTTCCACTGGGCCGCGACGGAGAGCGTCGTACCGGCCGTGACCGGCCCGTCCCGGCCGGTGGCGGGGTCACCGACCGACACCCGAGCCCGCCGTGACGAGCCGGGCGAGCGCAGCCCGGGTACTCACCCCGAGCTTGGCGAAGATGCGGTTCAGGTGGGATTCGACCGTACGGGGGCTGAGGAAGAGCCGGGCGGCGATCTGCGGGCTGGTCAGACCCTCGGCCACGAGTGCGGCGATCTCCCGTTCCCGCCCGGAGAGCTGGTCCCGGGCGGCGTCACGCGGTTGGCGGGCGCCCGCTCGGCGCTGCTCCCGTCCGACCCATTGGCTGAGCCAGGGCGCACCGCAACCGTCGAACGCCTCACGGGCCCGCCCCAACTGGTCGCTCGCCGCCGCCCAGTCACCGGAGCGGACCAGAATGTCGGCGACCACGGTCCGGGCGAGCCCCGCGCCGATCGGCAGGCGCGTCGCCTCGAAATGCTCGACTGCGGCCATTCCCGCCTCGCGGGCCTGCGCGTACCGGCCCTCGGCCGCGTACAGCACCGCCTGGGTACGCGTCACGCAGCCGAGTTGGGCGCGGGGTGCCCCGGTCGCGGCGACGGCCGCCGCCCGCTCGTACCACTCCCAGGCCGTTGTCAGGTCCCCGCAAGCCGCCTCCGCCTGCGCCCGCAACGCGTACACCGACGGTGCATACGGTCCCAGCCCGGTCGGGTCCGGGCCGATGCGTCGCGCCAGCAGGTCCCGGCAGGCACGGGTCTGGTCGACGAAGAAGAGCACCTCGGCCTCGTGCTGGTCGGCGATCCCCCGCCACCACGCCGAACGGATGCCCTGCTCGCGGCGGAGCGCGGCGAGGATCGGCAGGGCCGCGTCGGGACCCTGCTGCCAGAGCAGGGGCCGGGACTTCAACGCCAGGGTGAAGGCCCGCAGCTCCGGGCTGTCGATGTGGCGGGCGCTCTCCTCACCGTCCTCCACGTCGGCCAGTGCCAGTGCCGCGTCGCCCGTACGGGCGTGGATCACCGACCGCACCACGTACAGTTGCGACACCTCGTGGCCGGTACGCCCGAGCGCGCGTGCCAACCGCAGGCCCCGTTCGACATGGCGCAGCCCGTCCTCGTGCTGGTCGACCAGGTACTCGGCCCAGGCCAGTGCCGCCACCACACCCAGGTCGCCACGGAGTTCCACGTCGGTCAGCGCGTCGGTACCCCGACGCGCCTGCTCCAGCAACGCGAAACCCCGGCCGAACCGGCACTGGTACAGCTCGCTGAGCGCGAGCAGGGTGGTCGCGGTGACGGAGATGGCGGGCCGGATGTCCTCGCCGGCCAGCGCCAACGCCTGGCTGCTCCGGTCGACCCCGGCGTCCCAGTTGCCCCGCAACATCTCGGTGGCGGCGAACTCCACCAGCAGACCGGCTCGGGCGTGACTGTTGTCGGCGTCGGCCCGGACCAGTGCGGCGCCGAGCAGCGCCCGCGCCTCGACCAGTCGACCGACCGCCCGTTCGGTGACCGCCAGCAGTTCGACCGCGCGGTATCGGAGCGTGCTCGCCCCGGCGACCAGCGAGTGCAGGATCTCCCGGGCCTCGTCGAGCCGTCCGGTCCTGATCAGGGCTTCCGCCAGCAGCAACCGCAGTTCCGCCCGCCGCTCGGCGAGCGCGACACCGTCCGGGAGGACCCGCAGCGCCGGGCGCAGCCAGCAGACCGCCGTGGCCGGGGCGGTCTCCAGGGTCGCTGCGGCGGCCGTGGCGAGCAGTTCCGCGCCGGCCAGGTCGCCGGGGCGTACCGCGTGTTGCAGGTGCTCGGCGCGCTGGTACAGCGGTGCTCCCTGCCGGGTCAGGTAGACGACCGCGCGGCCGTGGGCGGCGGCCCGCCAGGCTGGGCCGGCCATCCGGTAGGCGGCGGCCCGGACCAGCGGATGTCGGAAGGTCAACTGTCCGTCGACGACCCGGAGCAGGTCCCGGCGTACGAGTTCGTCGAGCGCTTCGCCGGCCTCCTCCTCGGTCGTACCGGCCACCGCCGCGACGAGCGCCGCGTCGAACTCGGCACCGGTCAGCGCCGCCGCGTGTACGACCCGCCGGGGCACCCCGTCCAGGGTCTGCAAATCGCGGGCGATCAGGACGTCCAGGCCGATCGCCGCCGGGCCTGATCCGTCGGTGGCCGGGGTTCGGCTCAGCTCGTCGACGATCGGGCCGGGTAGCTGGTTCAGGATCTCCAGGTAGAGCGGATTGCCGCCGCCGGCCCGGTACAGCCGACGCCGGTACGCGGCCGGCCGGTCGGCGAGCAGCAGGTCGGCGTCGGCGGGCGAGAGTGGACCGAGCGGCATCCGGACCACCTGCGCCGGGGTGGTGTCGAGCGAGCGGTGCAGCTCGGCCGGCAGCCGGCCGGTACGCGCGGCGAGAACGGTCACCACGGAGGCTCGCGGCGGATGCCGGACCAGGTAGTCGATCAGTGCCGTCGAGGCGTCGTCGGCCCACTGCACGTCGTCGAGGAGCAGGAGCAGCGGCGTTGTCGCCGCGGTCGTCTCCAACCCGGTTCGGATCTTCCGGAAGAGCAGGTGCCGTTCGAGGCCGGCTGCCGCCCCGGCGCCGCTGACCGCCGCGTCGGGTCTGGTCGGCCCGATCCGGGCGGAGAGGGCGACCCGCAGCCGTCCAGCGGGTCGAGCCAGGCCGGGGTGGCGGTCCGCGTCGTCGAGGAGGTCCAGGACCAGCGCCAGCGGGGCGTTGCGCTCGAACTCGGTGGCGCGGCCGAGCAACGCCGGGCGGTCGGTGGCCGCCGCGGCGAAAGCGCCGAGCAGCCGCGACTTTCCCATGCCCGGGTCCCCGGTGAGCACGACGAAGGCCGGCCCACCGGTGCCGGCCAGCAACCCGCGTATTCGGCCCATCTCCGGGTCTCGGCCGAGCAGTCGGGGACGTGTGTCGACGACCGGTTTCGGGGCAATCATGTGCAGGACCTCCCGGCGATGATCACGTTCGGCGCCGAGCCAATCACATGCAGGCAACTGCCCACCATGGGCGAAAGGACGACGTACGGCGGAAAGCCAATATTCAGCCCGGAGTACACCAAGTCGCGGGCACCGCCCGCCGCCGCGACGACGCCCCGCCGTCCCGGGGGTACCGTGTCGACAATGCCACGGAACCGGGACAAACTGATCTTGGCTGTGCTGCTCCCCGCCCTCGCCACCGCGGCTTGCGCGACACCGTCGGTCTCGGCGCCACCCGGCGGCCCCACCGCGACGCCGGCACCCGTCGCCACCAGCGCCGGGCGGCCACCGGAGTTCGCCGCCACCGTCGCCCCGGTCACCGCCGACGACGTCGCCCAGAGCTGGCACCCCGGCTGCCCGGTCGGGCCGGACCAGCTCAACCTGCTCACGCTGAGCTACTGGGGATTCGACGCGCAGCCCCACACCGGCACGATCGTGGTGCACCGGACGGTCGCCACGGACGTGGTCACCGTCTTCCGTTCGCTGTACGACCAACGGTTCCCGATCCGGCGGATGACCCCGGTCGACGCGTACGGCGGGGACGACGACCGGTCGATGGCCGACGACAACACCTCCGGCTTCAACTGTCGCGCGGCGGTGGCCACCGGTCCGACGAAGTGGTCCGCGCACGCGTACGGAAAGGCGATCGACGTCAACCCGGTGGAGAACCCTTACCTGGTCGACGGTGGGGTGCTGCCACCGGCCGGTGCCGCGTACGCCGATCGCGACAGCGACCGCCCCGGCCTCGCGGTCCCGGACAGCCCACTGGTCAAGGCGTTCGCGGCGGTGGGCTGGACCTGGGGCGGTGACTGGCGGGCGCCGGACTACCAACATTTCAGCAGTACCGGCGACTGAGCCCGGCTACCCCAGGGGTGGGGCCAACGGCCAGCCGCCGGCCAGCACTTCGTCGCAGGCGCGCAGCGCGGCAGCGAGACGAACCTCGGGCGGGCCGGTCAGTTCCCGGACCGGTACGCCACTCTCCCCCAACACCTCCCGGAACCGTCCGGTCATCCAGCCGCGCAGGTGCTCGCCGCCCCGCAGCCCGTCGTCCTCGAACGGCACCCCCGCACGGTCGGTGAGCAGGTACAGGTCGGGGCGCGCCGGAGATGGATCGCGTGGCGTGGAAGGTTTCCTGTTCCAGTTCTGGGTCGCCACCGACTGACCCGGACCGCTGTCGCCGCCGTTGCGACGTTGGACGGAGCGCGTACACGGAACTTCCGTCAGGTGTCCGGTGCCGCCGATCGAGATCGGCGGATACGGTCTAGCGGCCCGGAATAGATGTTGGCGGATCACTTCCTGCCCGCTGGAGTTGGCCGGGCGGATTTCACCCTGAGCACCGCCAGACAGTCGCGTGCCGGCGTCGTACCGGCATCTGAAAGGTGAGGTGAAGCTTGTGAGACGCTGGAGAGCATCGCTCGCGGTGGCGGGCCTGGCAGCGAGTTTGCTGGTCGCCGGCCCGATCTCGACGGCACTGGCCGAGAACACGCCGCTGCCGGAGCCGAAGGTCCACCCGATCCAGGTCACCGGTCCGGCCACCGAACGACTCAACCTGGTCATCATGGGTGACGGCTACCAGGCCGACCAGCAGAGTCTCTTCTTCGCGGACGTGGACCGCAACCTCGCGGTCATGTGGGCCACCGAGCCGTTCCGCTCCTACCGCGACTACATCAACGTGTACGCGGTCGAACTCGCCTCCATCGACTACGGCGTCCGCTGCGACCCCGACGGTCGGGTCCGGAACCCGGACGGAACGGTCCGGGACACCGGTGAGCGCGAGGGTCCGATCGACGCCAAGAACACCGCCCTGCGGATGATCTACCAGAACGGGTGCGCCGACCCGCTCTCCCGGGGAACGGTGTACGGTGCCGCGCCGCTCAACTGTCAGAGCTACGCCGGCTACTACCCGGAGGGGGTGAACCCCTGCGAGACCGGCAACCAGGCCCACAACCGGATCATGGACCGGTACGTCACTCCGGTGCTGGGCCTGCCCCGTACCGCGCAGAACGTGCAGTCGCTCGCCATCTTCAACACGTTCACGTACGGCGGCATCGGCGGCACGAACGCGACCACCTCCGGCGGCTCGCCGCAGGGTCCGCTGATCTCGCTGCACGAGCTGGGACACTCGCTCGGCACCCTGGTCGACGAGTACCCGTACAGCTCCCGTGACGTGGTCCGGAGCTGCTACACCGGCAACGAGCCGAGCAGCTTCCACCACACCGCCTACTCCTCCGAACAGCAGATGATCACCGACCAGCACAAGTGGTTCCGCTGGTTGGGCGAGGAGAGCCTCTCCGGGGGCACGATCGGGTTGCACGAGGGCGGCGGAATGTACCCCTGCGGGCAACGTCGTCCGAGCGAGCACTCGATGATGCGGTGGATCGGGTTCGACCTGGACCAGATCGGCCGGGAGAACATGGTGGCCCGGATCACCGGGATGCGTAACGCCGGTCAGATGAACATCGGGCAGGCACCGCTCGGCAACGTCGTACCCGGCGACGGCGTGCTCTGGGTCGAGACCGGACAGCCGCGCTACCACGAGCTCCAGGTGACCTGGCGGGTCGGCGGGGCCAACGGCACCGTGCTCGACACCCGCAACAGCCGCAACCTCGATCTCGACCCGCTCAACCTGCCCGCCGGCACGGTGGTGCACGTCGAGGTACGCGACCCGGTGGGTCCGGACGGCGTCGACTGGGTACGGAACCCGTCGACGAACAACACCGCCTCGGACTCCGGCTACAACGGACCCCGGTTCGTGCAGACCCGGGAGTGGACGGTCGGGAACACCACCGCCGTACCGTCGGCCCCCGAGGCGGACATCACCTCGGCGACGATCAACACCCAGCCCGTCGCCGGCGACGAGGTCGTCTTCGTGGAGACCAACCACCCGACCGACCGGATCGTCAACGTCTCCTGGTCGCTTGACGGGAAGGCGTTGCCGAACCCGAACAACAGCCGGACCGTGGACCTCGGTGCGCTGAAGCTGGCCCCGGGCACCCACAGCCTGAGCGCGCGGGTGACCGACCCGGCCAACCCGGGCGGCGTCTCCGACCAGGTCGAATGGACCATTGACAACGCGCTGCCGACCGCACCACGGACGCTGTCGGCACCGCTGACCCGGCTGCCCGGCACGCTGGAGCACCCGGTCTACTTCGACGGCTGGGACATGTGGCTGGACCCGAAGGACAACCAGGCCGGCTATGACGAGAAGCGGTACGTCGTCGGTCAGCTCCGGTTGGACAACGACGGCTGGTTCAACTACTTCGGCTTCCCGGAGCAGCCGATGCCCTCATCGCCGTTCCAGTTCCGCCACTCGGGGACGAGCGTGAAGGCGCTCACGTACGGCAACCTCGGCACCGGCGGGCTCTCCCGGGCCACGTTCGAGCAGACCCTGCCGGACGACCACCCGAGTGGCGGCTTCGTACCGGGCTTCGGCACGCACCTGGTCGAGCACCGGGCGATCGACCCGGCCGGCAACATCGGTACGGCCGAGAGCTACCAGGCCACCGTGTTGCCGGGCTCCTCCCCCACCTGCACCACCACGCTGACCGGGCGGCAGTCGCGGGTGGTCGTCGACCAGGGCGTCACCTGCCTGACGAACGCCCAGGTCAACGGCGCGGTGACGGTACGTGCCGGCGCCTCCCTGGTGGTCCGGGACAGCTCGATCAACGGGACGCTGGTGTCGGCTGGTGCCCAGGCCGTGCAGATGTTCGGCTCCACGCTGAACGGGGCGGCCCAGATCACCGGGACCACGCGGGACGTGACCATCGCCGGGAGCACGTTCAACGGTGCGGTCGCACTGTCGAACAACACCCAGGTCTCGGCGAACGAGCGGTACAGCCGGCTCGCGGGGGCGTACGGGCCGCTGCTGGTCGGCAACCGGCTCAACGGGGCGCTGAGCTGCTCGGGCAACAGCGCCCAGGTCAAGGACTTCGGTGCGCCGAACAAGGTGAACGGTGCCCGGAGCGGTGACTGCGCGAAGCTCTGAGCCCGTGGTGATCGCAGGTTGACAGGTGGTGGGCCGGCCCGGGGGCCGCCCCCCCCCCCGTTGGGCCGGGGGTTGAACCCCCAACGGGGACGGGCCGCTACGAAAACACAGGGGGTAACGAAGCGACCCGGGGGCGCCCCA
>NZ_JBITIH010000015.1:175897-219035 GCF_044458865.1 Micromonospora sp. NPDC050417 | reverse complement strand
AGCACCCGCAACCCACCATCGACCTCCACCGTATGAAAGGTCACCTGCTCCCGACCCGGGCCCGGACGCACCGAAGCAGCGAACCGACCGGCTCCGGCAGCGGAGACTTCGACCACGTCACCCGTGATTAGGGTGACTTTCGACGTGGCGTCGGTCGGCGAGGTGGGGGCGGTGGGGGCAGCACCCGGCGGTGGCGCGGCCGAGGCCGGCGGGGTACCGGCAGCGGTGAACGCGAGTACGGCAGCCAGGCCGGCTGCCGTACGACGCAAGGGGGTGGACATGGCCCGGACTCCTCAGGTTCAGCGGAACGCCATCGATATGACGTCAGCTCGGAGTCTGTGGCCGGATCATTTCCGTGGTGCGGTGCGAAGGGTGCCGCAGAGGCGACATGGCACCAAGTGGACATCCCGTCGCGCCCCTCGGTGCGAAAATGATCCACCGAGGGTGATCAATTGTTACGAGATGCCATCGATCGATGACGGTTCTGTGTCCCGTCGGTGTGACCTGGGAGTGGGCTCAGTCGGCCTGTCCGGCGAGCGCGCTCAACGCCTCGCCGGTGAGTCGGTACGGCACCCACTCGTCCATCGGCGCGGCCCCGATCGAGTGGTAGAACTCACGGGCCGGGTTCCAGTTCAGCACCCACCAGTCGAGACGCTGGTAGCCGCGCTCGACACAGACGGCGGCGAGGGTCGCGAGCAGCCGCCGGCCGGCGCCGGTGCCCCGGGCGGACGGCCGGACGTACAGGTCCTCCAGGTAGATCCCGTGGACGCCGCGCCAGGTGGAGAAGTTGAGGAACCAGAGCGCGAAACCGATTGTGTCGCCCTCCGGATCGAGGGCCACGTGCCCGAACAGCGCCGACTGCTCGGCGAAGAGCGCAGTGTGGAGCTGCTCCTCGGTGAGGTGGCATTCGTCGGCCGCGCGCTCGTAGTCGGCCAGTTCGTGCACCATCGCGACGATGGCCGGCACGTCCGAGGGACGCGCCGGCCGAATCGCGGGTCGGGGACCTGCGTCCCCCTGGTCGGCGAGCGGCCGACCGGTGGAAACCGTGGAACTCACGCCTGCTTGGTCTCCCAGAAGATCTTCGAGATTTCCTCGATCTTCTGCAGCAGCTCGTCCGCCTTGGCCGGGTCGGTCGACGCCTTGGCGCCGCCTCCGCCGCCGGCCAGCTTGGTGGCCTCGTTGAAGAGCGAGTGCAGGTTCGGGTACTTCTCGAAGTGCGGGGGCTTGAAGTAGTCGGTCCACAGCACCCACAGGTGGTGCTTGACCAGCTCGGCCCGCTGTTCCTTGATGATCAGGGCACGGGTCCGGAACTCCGGGTCCGTGTTGGCCTGGTACTTCTCGCAGATCGCCTTGACCGACTCGGCCTCGATCCGAGCCTGGGCCGGGTCGTAGACCCCGCAAGGCAGGTCGCAATGGGCGTGCGCGACGAAACGTGGTGTGAGGATGCGTGGAAGTCGCATCAAGGCCCTCCGTGGGATGTTTGCGATGATCCGAGACGACATTACTCCTGACTTACGTCCCCAGGGCCGTGGAGGTGAAACCCGGTGCGCAGCGGAGAAGCGGCGGACCCCCCGGTCGGCCCGGTGCCGCCGGCCCGTTGGCTCTACCCCGTCCTGGTGAGCGGGCCCTCCATGGTGCCGACGCTCCGTCACGGCGACGCGGTGCTGGTACGGGCCGGTGGACGTGCCGTACGTCCGGGCGACGTGGTGGTGGCCGTCTTCCGGAGCCGTCCTGAGCTGGCGGTCGTCAAACGGGCGGTACGCCAGCAGGATGGTGGCTGGTGGCTGCACGGTGACAATGAGCTGATCACCGATGACTCCCGTGCGTACGGAGTGGCCGATGTGCTCGGTCGGGTGGTGTTCCGTTACTGGCCACGGCCCCGTCGCTTCGGTTACCGCTCGGTATGACCCTCCTCACAGGTACGGTAAACAGACGACAGTATGCTCATTGGCCGTGCCTGGGTGATCCCCCGCACCGCACCGCCGGTCATTCGCCGACCTCGCGTCGAGCCGGTTGGTCCCAACCGATCGACGAATCCTGGAGCTCTCCCCATGCCATCGTCTTCTGTGGATCACTCTGATCCGGTCTTCGACCTGCACCGTGGCGGCAAGTTGGCGGTGGCCTCGACGGTACCGCTGACCAGCCGGGAGGACCTCTCCCTCGCGTACACCCCCGGGGTCGCGAAGGTCTGCGAGGCGATCGCCGCCGACCCGGAGCTGGTCGACGACTACACCTGGGTCTCGCACACCGTGGCGGTGGTGACCGACGGTTCCGCCGTACTCGGACTCGGCAACATCGGCCCCCGCGCGGCGATGCCGGTGATGGAGGGCAAGGCGGTGCTGTTCAAACAGTTCGGCGGTGTCGACGCGGTGCCGATCTGCCTCGACACGCAGGACGTCGACCAGATCGTCGCGACGGTGGCCGCGCTGGCCCCGTCCTTCGGCGGGATCAACCTGGAGGACATCGCCGCCCCGCGCTGCTTCGAGATCGAGCGCCGGCTGGACGAGCTGCTGCCGATCCCGGTCTTCCACGACGACCAGCACGGCACCGCCATCGTCGTGCTCGCCGCCCTGCGCAACGCGGCCACCCTGCTCAACCGCAAGCTCGGCGATCTGCGCGTGGTCGTCAGCGGCGCGGGCGCGGCCGGGGTCGCGGTGACCCGGATGCTCGCCGCAGGCGGGGTGAACCCCGGCGAGATCGTGGTCTGTGACTCGCAGGGCGTCCTGCACCCGGACCGGGAGGGGCTCACCCCGGTCAAGGCCGAGCTGGCCGAGTTCACCAACGTCGCCGGCTGTCGGGGTGGCATCACCGACGCGCTACGCGGCGCGGACGTGCTGATCGGTGTCTCCGGCGGGCAGATCCCGGAGCAGGCGGTCGCCGGCATGGCCCCGGGCGGCATCGTCTTCGCGCTGGCCAACCCGACCCCCGAGGTGCATCCGGACGTCGCGGGCCGGCATGTCGCGGTCGTCGCCACCGGGCGCAGCGACTTCCCGAACCAGATCAACAACGTGTTGGCCTTCCCCGGGATCTTCCGGGGTGCGCTCGACGCGCGGGCCACCCGGATCACCGACAACATGAAGGTCGCCGCCGCTGACGCGATCGCCGCGGTGGTCGCGGAGAACCTGACGGCCGACGCGATCGTCCCGTCGCCGCTCGACCCCCGGGTCGCCCCGGCCGTGGCCGAGGCGGTCCTCGACGCCGCCCGACGCGACGGTGTCGCCCGCGCCTGAGGTGTAAGGAAGGGCCCCTTCTTATCGTTTTCTGTATAGGAAGGGGCCCTTCCTATCACCTGCGGAGGCGCGGCGGGGCGTTCCGGTCGAGGGCCGGCGCTGTTAGCGTGCGGATCATGCGTGCTGCCTTCGCCTCGACCTTCGACGTCGACAACCCGCTCGCCGCGCTCACCGTCGGCGACCAGCCGGAGCCGACCCACCCGGACGACGACTGGGTGACCGTCGAGGTCCGGGCCAGTTCGCTCAACCGGCACGACCTGTGGTCGCTGAGCGGGGTCGGCCTGACCTCGGAGCAGTTGCCGATGATTCTCGGCTGCGACGCGGTGGGCGTCGATCCGGACGGCAACGACGTGCTGGTCTACCCGGTGGTGGTGGACCCGTCCGACCCGCGTGGGCTGTCGATCCTCTCGGAGCGGTTCCCGGGCACGCTCGCCGAGCGGGTGGCGGTGCCGAGGGCGAACCTGGTGCCCGTACCGGTGGGCCTTCCGGTCACCGACGCGGCCTGCCTGCCGACGGCCTGGCTCACCGCGTACCGGATGCTCACCGACCGGGGGCGGATCGACGAGGGCGAGGCGGTGTTGGTGCAGGGGGCCGGCGGCGGGGTCGCCACGGCGGCGGTGGTGCTTGCCGTCGCACTGGGCAAGCGGGTCTACGCGACCAGCCGGGACGCGGCGAAGCGGGACCGGATCGCGGCGCTCGGTGCGACCGCGCTCGCCCCGGGAGCCCGGCTGCCGGAGCGGGTCGACGTGGTGATCGAGACCGTCGGCGCGGCGACCTTCGACCATTCGATGAAGTCGGCGAAACCGGGGGCGCGGATCGTGGTTTCCGGCGCGACCGCCGGACACGAACCGAAGGTGAATCTGCGGCGGGTCTTCGCCCTCCAGTTGGAGATCCTGGGCACCTCGATGGGGACCCCGGCAGAGCTGGCCGAACTGCTCGCCCTCTGCGTCGACAAGGGGGTACGTCCGGTGGTCGACTCGGTCTACGGTTTCTCCGAGGTGTCCGAGGCGTTCGCCCGACTGCACTCCGGCGAGGTCTTCGGCAAGGTGGTGCTCGACCACTCCCGCTGAGCAGCGACAGCGCCCGTACCGGCCGGTACGGCGGTCCCGGTAGGCCGGCCGTGAGTGGTGGCAAGCTGAACACGCGCGATCACGCGATTTGAAAATCCGGACCTTTCTCCCTGGGTAAACGGGGGCAAACGAGCGGCATAAGGCACTTAAAAAGCGTAGATAAGACCGGGGTAAGGTCTTCTTTAAGAAAACTAAAGGTTCGGATTCCGATCTTTTTGTGATACGTCCTCGCCGCCTTGGATACACGGTACAGTCATGCCGTTCTGCTCTGCTGATTGCGGACTATGTGTAGGTCGAAGGGGTCGGATCTTGAAGTTCTCGGCGGCGCATAAGGATATTGAACAAGTGCCACGATCCGCGCGAGGCGGGCATAAGTTATTTAGCCGTCGCCCGCGTTCATTATTGGTAATTCTGGCAACGATGGTCGTCGCCGTGGCCGGCATCGGGGTGGCCGTCGCGGGCAGCCGCGACGGGTCGATCGCGATCTACAAGGACGGGACCGTGATCGACGGGGAGGCGATCAGCGGCTACCTCCACGTACGGGCGAACAACGTCACGATCAAGAATTCGACCATCCGCTACGGTGGTGCGTCGCATGCGCTGCGGATCTTCGACGGATTCTCCGGCACCCTCATCGAGGACACCAAGATTCATTGTGGGTCGGCCCGGACCAATGGAGTCGTGTTCGGGAACTACACCGCCCGACGGGTGGAGGTTTTCGGCTGCCGACACGGATTCATGTATTCCGACTCCGCTCCGGCGACGATTGTCGAGTCGACCTGGAATGGCAAGGCGGTGACCGCCGGCGCCGAGATGGGCCCGGCACCCGAAGCGCCGGCCGAATCCACGGCGACCCCCGGTGCCCGCCCCAGCGCCTCCCGTACGACCGCTCCGGGGCCCAGCAGCGTGCCGCCGCCGGAGGCGGTCAGCGGAATCCCGGACTCCTTCCCCGGCCCGAACAACACGGGGGTGCCATCCGGTGTCAAGCTCAAGGCATCCGGTTCGATCAACGCGGCAAAGGACGGCCAGGTCTTCACCGGGCTCGACATCAAGGGCTGCGTGAACGTCACCGCCAAGAACGTGGTGCTGCGCAAGTCGCGGATCAGTTGCGGCGGTCTCTACTCGATCAGGACCAAGGGGGCGGTGAACCTGCTGGTCGAGGATGTCGAGATCAACGGTCAGGGCAAGAACTCGGCCGCCGTCTGCTGCGGCGACTACACCCTGCGCCGGGTCGAGATCACCAACACCATCGACGGCCCGCGCATGGGCAGCAACACCGTGATCGAGAACTCCTGGATCCACCACCTCACCCGGGCCAGCGGCTCGCACAACGACGCCTTGCAGACCACCGGCGCGTCGAACATCGTGGTACGCGGCAACTCGCTGGAGACGTACAACCCGATCACCAGGGACCCGTTCAACGCCTGCATCATGATCGGTTCGACGACGGGTCCGGTGGTGTCGAACCTGACCTTCGAGAACAACTACTGCAACGGCGGCAACTACTCGATCGGCATCCGCGAGGACCTCAACGGCAGCAACATCAGGTTCCGCCAGAACGTCTTCGGCCGGGACTTCCGGTTCGGTGTGGTCGCCCGCCCGAACCAGGCCGGAATCAGCTGGGACAAGCCCAGCAATGTCTGGGCGGACAACCGTAGGCCAGTGGTGCCGTAACCCGACCGCTTCACCCGCCCCCCTCCACCCGGGCCCGCGCGTCAGCGCGGGCCCGGGTGTGGCGCGAGGAGAGGAGGTGTACGTGTGAGTACTGGTGGGGGCGGGCGGCACCGCGGCCACGAGCGAGCGTACGCACGCCGACCGCGTACGTTCCCTCTGGCGCTGGGCGGGGCGCAGCCCGTTGGATGGCGCACCCCGAGGCGGCGACCGCCCGCCCGTAGTCGGTACGCGTGATCGACCGGCTCAGGTCGACCGACCCGATCCACGGTTGTTTCCGCGCACCTCTTTGACCGTAAGCGCGCACTCCGCGATACACGGCCACCCGTCCGGCTGCGGTACGGCGGCCAGCCGGTCGATGTTGGGCGGCCACCTCGGTGGTTCGCCGGGTCGACGAGTGGTCCGAGGCAGGCTGTCGGGCACGTTCGCTATGGTCATCGGCATGCCTGACACGTACCAGGACCCCAGTGGCAACACCGAGGCCTTCCGTGCCTTCGCGCACCCGGCCGCCGAACCGCCCGCTCCCGTCAAGTCGTCGTCGTCGAACCTGCCGTTGGTCGTCGCCCTCGTCGTCTCGGCCGTGGTCGTGATCGGCCTGATCGCCTGGCTGGTCCTCTAGTTCGCTTACCCGTCGACCCTTCCCCGCCCTGTCTGCCGCCCTACCCGCCCCGATCCGTGGGCGGGGCGGGCGGCGGCGGGACCGGGGGTCAGCCGGTCGCGACCAGCGTCGCGGCCTGTCGGGCTATCTCCAACTCCTCGTTGGTGGCGATGACGCAGACCGCCACCCCGGCCCCGTCTGGCGAGATGAGACGGTCGCCGGCCCCGGCGTTACGGTCGGGATCCACCGCCACGCCCAGGTGTTCCAGACCCGCGAGCGCGGCCGAGCGTACGGGTGCGGCATGCTCACCGACCCCGGCGGTGAAGGTGATCGCGTCGAGCCGACCGAGCAACGCCAGGTAGCCGCCGACATAGAACGTGAGCCGCCGGCAGTAGACCTGGAAGGCCAGTTCGGCCGCCGGGTCACCGGCCGCCCGGCGGCGCAGCACCTCGCGCATGTCGTTCGCGCCGCTCAGACCGAGCAGACCGCTGCGGTGGTTGAGCAGGTCGTCGATCTCGTCCACCGACAGCCCAGCGGAGCGGTGCAGGTGGAGCAGGACCGTCGGATCCAGGTCCCCGCTGCGGGTGCCCATCACCAGACCCTCCAGCGGCGACATGCCCATCGAGGTGGCGATGCTCCGGCCACCCGCGACAGCGCAGGCGCTGGCCCCGTTCCCCAGGTGCAGGGTGATGGTGTTCGTCTCCTCGTACGCCCGGCCGAGCAGTGCGGCGGTACGCCGGGACACGTACGCGTGTGAGGTGCCGTGGAAGCCGTAGCGGCGGATGCCGTACCGGTCGGCGGTGGCGGAGTCGATGGCGTAGCGCGAAGCCGAGTCCGGCAGCGTGCGATGGAACGCGGTGTCGAAGACGGCGACCTGCGGCACCTCCGGCAGCAGTTGCCGGGTCACCTCGATGCCGGTCAGGTTGGCCGGGTTGTGCAGCGGAGCGAGCGGCACCAGTTCGCTGATCTCGGCGAAGACCTCGTCGTCGATCAGGGTGGGGGCGGCGAAGCGCTCGCCGCCGTGCACCACCCGGTGTCCCACCGCGGTCAGGCCGGTACGGTCGATCCTCTCCAGCACCTGTCGGACCGCGCTCTCGTGGTCCGGTGGGCCACCGTCCGGCTCGCCGATCCGCTCGACCACCCCCTGCCCGAGCACCACCGGCCCGCCGCCGGTGCTGCCCGAGCCGTCCGGGTCGACGTGGTCGTAGAGGCGGTACTTGAGCGAGGACGAGCCGCAGTTGACCACCAGGATCCGGCTCACGCGACCACCCTGCCTTCCGGCTCCGGTGGCGCCGCCGCCTGGATCGCGGTGATCGCCACCGTGTTGACGATGTCCTTGACCGTGGCGCCCCTGGACAGGTCGTTGACCGGACGACGCAGGCCCTGCATGACCGGACCGACCGCGACCGCCCCGGCCGAGCGCTGCACCGCCTTGTACGTGTTGTTGCCGGTGTTCAGGTCGGGGAAGACGAAGACGGTGGCCCGGCCGGCGACCGTACTGCCGGGCAGTTTGGTGGCCGCCACCGTCGGGTCGATCGCGGCGTCGTACTGGATCGGCCCTTCGACCAGCAGGTCCGGTCGGCGGGCCCGGACCAGTGCGGTCGCGGCGGCCACCTTCTCCACATCGGCGCCGGCCCCGGAGGCGCCGGTCGAGTACGAGAGCATCGCCAGCCGGGGTTCGACGCCGAACCGGGCGGCGGTCTCGGCGGAGGAGAGCGCGATGTCGGCGAGCTGGGTCGCGTCCGGGTCGGGGTTGACCGCGCAGTCGCCGTAGACCAGCACCCGGTCGGCGAGGAGCATGAAGAAGACGCTGGAGGCGACCGAGAGCCCCGGCACCGTCCGAATGATCTCGAACGCGGGGCGGATCGTGGCGGCGGTGGTGTGGGTGGCACCGGAGACCATGCCGTCGGCGTGACCCTGGTGCACCATCAGGGTGCCGAAGTAGTTGGTGTTGACCACCACGTCCTGGGCCAGGTCGAGGGTGGCGCCCCGGTGGGCGCGCAGCCGGGCGTACTCGGCGGCGAAGGTGTCGCGCCAGGGGCTGGTGGCCGGGTCGACCAACTCGGCCTGGTTGATCTCCACCCCCAGCTCGCGGGCCTTGCGGCGGATCTCGCCGGGGTCGCCGAGCAGGGTCAGGTCGGCCACCCGACGGCGGAGCAGGATCTCGGTCGCGCGCAGGATCCGCTCGTCCGTGCCCTCGGGCAGCACGAGCCGGCGCCGCGCCGCGCGGGCCCGGTCGATCAGGTCGTACTCGAACATCAACGGGGTGACCCGTACCGAGCGGGTGACCCGGAGCCGACGGGCCAGCTCGGGGGTGTCGACGGCCGCCTCGAAGGCGCCGAGAGCGGCCTCGACCTTGCGTGGGTTGGCCATGCTCGGCCGCCCCTCGATCCGACTGGACGCGGCGACCGTGTGGTAGCTGTCGCCGGGCACGGATAACACCGCCAGCCCGGTGCGAAGCCGTTCGACCAGGCGCATCACCCGTGGATCGGGCTGTTCGGCCAGGGTGAGCACCAGGCCGGCGACGGAGACCTGACCGGCGACGTGCGCCGCGGCGGCGGCCACCAGCAGGTCTGCTCGGTCGCCCGGGGTAATCACCAGGGCGCCGTCGGTGAGATGGTCGAGCAGGGTCGGCACGTGTGCCGCGCCGACCACGAAGTCGAGCACGTCGCGGTCGAGCGCGGCCCGGTCCCCGGCGAGCAGCCGGGCGCCGAGGGCCGTCGCCACCTCGGCCACCGTCGGCGCCGACACGGTCGGCACCTCGGGGATGGCGTACGCCGGAACCGGCAGCTCCGGCAGGGTCATCGCCCCCGGAACCCGGTTGGCGATCACCGCCAGTACGGTCGCACCCAGGTCCTCCAGGTCGTGGTAGGCGCCACGGGCCGCTGCCGCGATCGCCTCCGGTTCCTGGCCGAACCCGTCCACCACCGGCACCACCACACTGGTGAATTCGGTCGCCAGCCGGGCGTTGAAGGCGAGTTCCCGGGAAAGACCACCGGTGCGGCTCTCCGCCGCGTCGTCGAAGTCGCTGCCGACCACCACGACGGCGGGACAGCCGCGTTCGACCGTACGGTAGCGCTCCACGATCCGGGCGATCAGCTCTTCCCGCTGGCCGTCGGCGACCAGGGCGGACGCCTCGGCGTAGGTGGTGCCGTAGAGATCTTCCGCCGGGGTGTCGATCCGGTAGCGGGCGCGGAGCAGGGCCAGGATCGGGTCCTCTTCGCTCCCGCTGACCAGCGGCCGGAACACGCCGATCCGCTCGACCTGCCGGGAGAGGAGTTCGGCCAGACCGAGCGCGATCGTCGACTTGCCGCCGCCCTGTCCCAGGCTGGCGATATAGACACTGCGTGCCACCTGCCCAACCTACAAGATCGGGCGCCCTAGCGGCCGGGTCGGCCGAGGTCTACCGGGACACACCGGGCGGTGTCGTCTACTCGTCGTCCTCGTCGTCGAGCCGGGCCAGATAGGTGGCGAACCGCTCGATCGGCGTCTCGAACTCGGGATTGAGGTCGACGAAGTCGCGCAGTCGCTCGCCGAGCCACTCCAGGGTGACGCTCTCGTCCCCCCGGCGTTCGACCAGTTCCTCGATACCCCGGTCGGTGAAGTACATCGTGGTCCTTTCAGACGCCGGGGCGGATCGAGGTGGGAACCTCGATCCGCCCCGGTCTCAACTCAACGCGGTGCGACGGTCAGGGGCGGGGGAGAGCCGCCTCGATCAACGCGGTCTGCTCGACCTCGTGCATCTTCGCCGAGCCCACCGCGGGGGCGGCAGCCGCCGGGCGGGAGATCCGCCGCAGCCGTACGCCTTCGAGGTGCTCCAGCAGGTTGAGCGCCACGAACGACCAGGCGCCCTGGTTCGCCGGCTCCTCCTGGACCCAGGCGAAGTCCTCGGCGTTCGGGTATTCGGCCAGGGCGGCCCGGATCTCCTCGACCGGCAGCGGGTAGAGCTGCTCCATCCGGACGATCGCGGTGTCGGTGATCTTGCGTTCGTCACGGGCCTGGAGCAGGTCGTAGTAGATCTTGCCGGTGCAGAGCAGCACCCGCTTGACCGCCTCGGGCTTGGCGATGGTCCGGTCACCCAGCACCGGCTGGAACGAGCCGTTGGTGAAGTCCTCCACGCTGGAGACGCAGAGCTTGTGCCGCAACAGCGACTTCGGGGTGAAGACGACCAGCGGCTTGCGCTTCTCCGACAGCGCCTGCCGCCGGAGCAGGTGGAAGTGGTTGGCCGGGGTGGTCGGAATGGCCACCCGCATGTTGTCCTCCGCGCACATCTGGAGGAACCGCTCCGGGCGGCCGGAGGTGTGGTCCGGTCCCTGACCCTCGTGCCCGTGCGGCAGCAGCAGCGTCACCGCGGACTGCTGTCCCCACTTCACCTCACTCGACGAGATGAACTCGTCCACCACCGACTGGGCGCCGTTGGCGAAGTCACCGAACTGCGCCTCCCAGAGCACCAGCGCCTCGGTGTTCTCCACCGAGTAGCCGTACTCGAAGCCCATCGCGGCGTACTCGCTGAGCAGCGAGTCGTGCACGAAGAACCGGGCCTGGTCGCCGGTGAGCGCGGAGAGCGGCAGGTGTTCCTTGCCGGTCTTCGAGTCCACGATCACCGCGTGCCGCTGGACGAAGGTGCCCCGGCGGGAGTCCTGTCCGGCGAGCCGGACGGTCACCCCGTCGTGCAGCAGCGAACCGAAGGCGATGATCTCGCCGAAGCCCCAGTCGATGTTGCCCTCGACGGCCATCTTGGCCCGACGCTCAAGCAACTGCTGGATCCGCTTGTGCGGGGTGAAGCCCTCCGGCAGCGTGGTGTGCGCGACGCCGATCGAGCGGACCACGTCGGCGCTCACCGCCGTCTCGACCTGCGGCTCCGGTTCGGGCTGGCGGCGCGGGCGGGTGGACTGCCGCCCCGCCGTCGCGGCGTCGCGGGTGGCCTTGAAGACCCGTTCGAGCTGGGCCTGGAAGTCGCGCAGCAACTCCTCGGCGTCCTCGACGGTGATGTCCCCGCGCCCGATCAGCTCCTCGGTGTAGAGCTTGCGGACCGACCGCTTCGAATCGATGATCTGGTACATCTGCGGGTTGGACATCGAGGGGTCGTCGCCCTCGTTGTGGCCGCGCCGCCGGTAGCAGACAAGGTCGATCACGACGTCCTTGTTGAACGCCTGGCGGTATTCGAAGGCCAGCCGACCGACCCGGACCACGGCCTCGGGGTCGTCCCCGTTGACGTGGAAGATCGGCGCCTGGATCATCCGGGCGACGTCGGTGCTGTAGAGGCTGGAGCGCGAGTACTCCGGGGCGGTGGTGAAGCCGACCTGGTTGTTGACCACGACGTGGACGGTGCCACCGGTGCGGTAACCGCGCAGTTGTGACAGGTTGAGCGTCTCGGCCACCACACCCTGCCCGGCGAACGCGGCGTCGCCGTGCACCGCCACGGGCAGCACGGTGTAGCCCTCAAGCCGCAGGTCGATCCGGTCCTGCTTGGCCCGGACGATGCCCTCCAGCACCGGGTCGACCGCCTCCAGGTGCGAGGGGTTCGCGGTGACGGACACCTTGATCGCGTGCTCGCCGTCCGGGGTGCTGAACTTGCCGGCCTGGCCGAGGTGGTACTTGACGTCCCCGGAGCCCTGGGTCGACCGGGGGTCGAGGTGCCCCTCGAACTCGGAGAAGATCTTCTCGTACGGCTTGCCGACGATGTTGGCGAGTACGTTCAGCCGGCCCCGGTGGGCCATGCCGATGACGACCTCGTCCAGCCCGCCCTCGGCCGCCGCCTCCAGCACCTCACCGAGGAGCGGGATCAGCGATTCGCCGCCCTCCAGGGAGAAGCGCTTCTGGCCGACGTACTTGGTCTGGAGGAAGGTCTCGAACGCCTCGGCCGCGTTGAGCCGGTTGAGTACGTGCTTCTGCTCGTCCGGCGCCGGCTTCTCGTACTTGCGCTCGATCCGGTCCTGGATCCAGCGCCGCTCCTCCGGGTCCTGGATGTGCATGTACTCCACGCCGACTCGGCGGCAGTAGGAGTCACGCAGCACCCCGAGAACCTCGCGGAGCTTCATCTTCTGCTTGCTGTTGAAGCCGCCGACGGGGAAGTAGCGGTCCAGGTCCCAGAGGGTCAGGCCGTGCTGGAGCACGTCCAGGTCCGGGTGCTTGCGGATCTTGAACTCGAGCGGATCGGTGTCGGCCATCAGGTGACCACGGACCCGGTACGCGTGGATGATCTCGATGACCCGGGCGGTCTTGTCGATCTGGCCCTCGGAGGTCACCGCCACGTCCCGCATCCAGCGGACCGGCTCGTACGGAATCCGCAGCGAGGTGAAGATCGCGTCGTAGAAGCCGCGCTCGCCGAGGATCAGCTCGTGCATGACCTTCAGGAACTCGCCGGACTGCGCGCCCTGGATGATCCGGTGGTCGTACGTGCTGGTCAGCGTGATGATCTTGCTGACTGCGAGTTCGGCCAGGGTCTCCTCGGACATGCCCTGGTACGGCGCCGGGTACTCCATCGCACCGACACCGATGATCGTGCCCTGCCCGACCATCAGGCGGGGCTGGGAGTGCACGGTGCCGATTCCGCCGGGGTTGGTCAGCGAGACCGTCGTGCCGCCGTAGTCCTCCATGGTCAGTTCGTTGCGGCGGGCCCGCCGGACCACGTCCTCGTAGGCCTGCCAGAACTGGCGGAAGTCCATCTGCTCGCACGCCTTGATCGACGGCACCACCAGGTTGCGCGAACCGTCCGGCTTGACCAGGTCGATCGCGATGCCCAGGTTGACGTGCTCCGGCCGGACCATCACCGGCTTGCCGTCCACCTCGGCGTACGAGTTGTTCATCTCCGGGTGCTCGGCCAGCGCCCGGACCATGGCCCACCCGATCAGGTGGGTGAAGCTGACTTTGCCGCCTCGGCCACGGGCCAGGTGGTTGTTGATCACGATGCGGTTGTCCACGACCAGTTTCGCCGGAACCGCGCGCACGCTGGTCGCGGTCGGGACCGACAGCGACGCGTCCATGTTCTGCACGATCTTGGCCGCGACCCCGCGCAACGCGGTGGTGGAGCTGCCGCCGGCCGGCTGGGCCGGTGTGCTCTTCGGCTTCGGGGCGGCGGCCGGTGCCGCCTCGGCCTTCGCGGCGACCTGGGTCGACTTCGCCTCGGCCGGCTTGGTGGCGACCGGTGCCGCGGTGGACTCGCTCGCCGGCTGGGGCTTCGCGGCCGGCGGGGCGGCGGCCGGTACGTTCTTCACCTCCGGCGCCGGCTTGGCCGCTGCTACTGTTTTGGGACCCGACCCGTTGCCGTCAGCGCCGGCCGGGGTCGTATCGGTCGCCGGTCGGTAGTCGGCAAAGAAGTCGTGCCAGGCTGAATCGACGCTGGTGGGGTCGGCGAGGTAACGCTGGTACATCTCCTCGACGACCCACTCGTTCGGGCCGAAACCCGCCAGTGGGTTGTCCTGCGAAGTCTGCTGGGTCGACACGGCCAGTGATCGCCTCTTTCACGCGGGTTCTGCGGTTCACGCGGGTTCTGCCGCCGCCTGAAGCTGGAGTCAGAAGTCACCGCCCAGGCTACGCCGTACGCTATCGAGGGGCATTGCCGCATCGGGCCCGTGTTGCGATTCACAGCATGAAAGTCTTGTTCACCTGGCATTCAAGTCGCGGTCGTCGCCTGGTCGGCGGAGTCGGGACCGCTGCCGTACGCCATCGGGTGGCAGGTCGGACCGGCCGCGCGCCGCGTCCAGGGCCGTTCACCCGATCGACACCCGTTTACCTGGTGCGCGACACGCCAACGGTAGGCGGCGACCTTACACATAGCGCATGGCTGTTCTGCTTACCGCTCCCGCACCCACCGGGACCAGCGGTTACACCCTGCTGATCGCCGACAGCGCGGCTCAGGTCGCCGCCGCGCAACGGCTGCGCCATGACGTCTTCGCCGAAGAACTCGGCGCCACCCTGCACTCCGACGTCAATGGACTCGACACCGACGAGTTCGACGCGCACTGCGACCACCTGCTGGTTCGGGACGACAGCACCGGGGCCGTGGTCGGGACGTACCGGATGCTGCCGCCGGACCGCGCCGCGCGTGCCGGCCGGCGGTACGCCGAGAGCGAGTTCGATCTCTCCGCGTTCGCGCCGCTCCGCGACGAGCTGGTGGAGATCGGGCGGTCGTGCGTGCACCCCGACCACCGCACCGGCGCCGTGATCAATCTGATGTGGGCCGGTATCGCCCGCTACCTACACCTGCGCGGGTTGCGTTGGCTGGGCGGCTGCGCCTCGGTCGGGTTGGAAGACGGTGGCGCGAACGCCGCCGCGGTCTGGGCACAGGTCTCCGCCCGGAACATGGCGCCGCCGCCGCTGCGGGTACGCCCGCACCGGCCCTGGCTGGCCGAGCCCTCCGGGGTGTCGGCGGTCGCCGCCGGTGCCGGTACGCCCGGAGCACCGCCGGCCGTCGTACCCGCCCTGCTCCGCGGCTACCTGCGGCTCGGCGCCTGGGTCTGCGGCGAGCCGGCGTACGACCCCGACTTCGACGTCGCCGACCTGTACGTCCTGCTCTCGATGGACCGGATGCACCCCCGCTACCGCCGTCACTTCCTCGGACTCGGAGAAGAAGGATGAACACCCTCTGGCAACCGCGCTCGGCCTGCGGGCCGGACTGCCTTCCCGGCGCGGGGGAGACCCCGGAGGTCTCGCGGCTGCGTCGGGCCGGCCGGCTGACCGCCCTGTTCGGTGCGTTGCTCTTCGGGGCGTTGCTGCTCCCCGTACTTCCGGTGTTGCCCCCGGCCGGACGCCAGGCCGGCGGGCGCTGGTGGGCCCGGTTGGTCCTCGGTTCCCTCGGCATCACCCTGCGGGTACGGGGCCGGCTGCCCCGGCGCCGGGCGCTGCTGGCCGCCAACCACATCTCGTGGCTCGACATCATGGCCACGTTGGCGGTCGCACCGGCCCGGATGCTGGCCAAGCAGGAGGTCCGGCAGTGGCCGTTGATCGGACCGCTGGCTTCGGCCGGCGGCACGATCTTCGTCAACCGGGGCAGGCCGAGGGCGCTGCCCCGAACGGTCGCCCTGGTGGCGGAGGCGCTGCGGGCCGACCGGGTGGTGGCGGTCTTTCCGGAGGGTACGACCTGGTGTGGCAAGCCCCGCGAGGCGAGCGACTGTCCGGCCGGGGGCCGGTTCCGGCCGGCGATGTTCCAGGCGGCGATCGACGCCGGGGCGCCGGTGGTGCCGCTGACGATCAGCTACCGCACCGGTCCGGGGCGCGACGGTACGACCGCCGCCGCCTTCCTCGGTGACGACAGCCTCTGGGTGTCGCTGCAACGGGTGATCGCCGTGCGAGGGCTCTCCATCACGGTGACCGCCGCACCGGCGCTGCACCCGGAGGAGTCGGCCTCCCGGCGACGGCTGGCCCAGGCTGCGGAGTCGGCGGTCCGCCTCGCCGGCCCCCTGGCGCACCGCCCCGCCACCCGGGTCGAGCCCGTGCTCCCGCTGCCCGTCCCGGTCACCCTGGTCGTTCCGTCGAACGCGGCTTCCGTCCCGGCGCTCCCCGTCTCGACGTCGGTGGGGGCCCCGCCGCCTGGACTCGACCTGGCCGCCTGAGCCCGACCCGCACCTACTCGTCATGTCGCGATGTATCGCGTTAGCATGGGGAGACGCGACAGTGCGCTGACGACGTCCGGCCACCCACCACGGCCGGAGGCGACGGGACGGGTGTGGGGCCGGGTGTGACGGGAAGCGGCCAGTGGACCGGGACCAGGGCTGGCAACGAGGATCGGGGGGCGGCGTGACGGCCGTCTTCAGCCACGGGCGGCTCCGGCTCTATCTGCTCAAACTGCTCGACGACGGACCCAGGCACGGCTACGAGTTGATCCGGCTGCTGGAGCAGCGGTTCCTCGGCCTCTACGCGCCGAGTGCCGGCACCATCTACCCCCGGCTCCAGCGGCTGGAGGTCGAGGGATTGGTCACCCACACCGCCGCCGGTGGACGCAAGGTCTACGAGATCACCGACGCCGGTCGGGCCGAGCTGACTCAGCGCAGTGGTGAGGTGGCCGACCTCGAATCGGACATCCGGGCCTCGGTGGAGGATCTCGCCAGCCTGGCCGGAGAGATCCCGACGGAGGTACGCGGCTCGGTCCGAGACCTCAAACGCGAACTCCGCGCCGCCGCCCGCCAGACCCGGTTCAGTGGCTGGGCCAACCCCGGCGGCGCCCCCCGCAAGCCCCCGCCGCCCGGTGTCGACCTCGGTGCGGAGTTCGACCGCCGGCTCACCGACTTCACCGCCGAGGTACGCGCACTGGTGCACGGCCGGCAACTCACCGACGGTCAGATGCGAACCCTGCTCCGTACCCTCGACGGCGCCCTCGACGGGTTGCGCCGCCTGCTCCGCTGACCCGTCCGCGCGCCGCCCGACCCTTCCCCGGCGGAGCTGGGTGGGTTCCCAGGTAGTTTTCAGGGGACCTCCAGCCCGCCCGAAGGGGAGCGGCGGATGATGTGGTCATGGCAGCGCAAACCGAGGCACGACTACTCGTCGTGGAAGACGACCCCAACATCCTGGAGTTGCTCTCCGCCAGCCTGCGTTTCGCGGGATTCGACGTGGCCACCGCCACGAGCGGCAGTGCCGCCGTGACGGCGGCCAAGGAGCGTCGCCCCGACCTGGTGGTGCTCGACGTCATGCTGCCCGATCTGGACGGCTTCGAGGTCATCCGGCTGATGCGGGAGAGCGGTACGCGTACCCCGGTGGTGTTCCTGACCGCCCGTGACGCGACCGATGACAAGATCCGGGGACTGACCCTCGGTGGTGACGACTACGTCACCAAGCCGTTCAGTCTGGAGGAGTTGACCGCCCGGATCCGGGCCGTGCTGCGCCGGACCGCGACCGGGGACCAGACGCCGTCCCGTCTCAGCTTCGCCGACCTGGAGCTGGACGAGGAGACGCACGAGGTGCACCGGGCCGGGCAGCGGGTGCAGCTCTCCCCGACCGAGTTCAAGCTGCTCCGCTACCTGATGCTCAACGCGAACCGGGTGCTCTCCAAGGCACAGATCCTCGACCACGTCTGGAACTACGACTTCCGGGGCGACGACAACATCGTCGAGTCGTACATCTCCTACCTGCGGCGCAAGGTCGACAGCAGCCAGCCCCGCCTGATCCACACGCTGCGGGGCGTCGGCTACGTGCTGCGCAAGCCGGCGGCGTGACCACTCCGGCCTCGGTGCTGAAGAGCCGGCTGCGGAGCACGCCGCTGCGCTTCAAGCTGGTCACCGCGGTCCTCGCCCTGGTCGCCGCCGCCCTGCTGGTGATCAGCGTGATGACCACCTTCTTCCTCCGCAACTACCTGGTCGACCAGGTCGACTCCGAGCTGTCCGCCTTCATGAAGCGGAGCTCGGTGTCGGTGCCCACGATCGACCCCAGCCTGCCCACCGACTACCTGGTGGTGGCCGTGGACAAGAGCAGCGGAACAGGCACGGTGCAGTACGACCGCCAGCTCACCAAGGTCGACCTGCCGGGAACCTTGAACAGTGTCTCGTGGTTCGAGGCGCACGCCGACGGTAAGGCATTCACGACCGACGGGGACAACAAGCGGCTGCGTTGGCGAATGAAAATTGTCCAGGTGGACGACCACCGGTTCATCGGCGTGGGGCAGAACCTCGACGATGTCGACCTCGCGGTGAAGCAGCTCATCTGGATCGACCTGGTGGTCGGTGGCACGGTGCTGATCCTGCTCGCGTCGCTGGGCGCGGCGATCGTCAGAACCAGCCTCCGGCCGCTCGACAAGATCGAGCAGACCGCGGCGGCGATCGCCGACGGCGACCTCACCCGACGGGTCCCGGACCCCGAGCCCGGCGCGGCCGAGGCAAAGACCGAACTGGGTCGTCTCTCCCGGGCTCTGAACGCGATGCTCACCCAGATCGAGGCGGCCTTCACCGCCCGGGCGGCGTCCGAGGCCGCAGCCCGCAACGCCGAGTTGGGGGCACGAGACGCGGCGTTCGCCGCGCAGGCGTCCGAGGCACGGGCCCGACGCTCCGAGGAGCGGATGCGACAGTTCGTCGCCGACGCCTCACACGAGCTGCGTACGCCGTTGACCACCATCCGTGGCTTTGCCGAGCTCTACCGCCAGGGGGCGGCGGGCTCGCCCGAGGAGACCGCCCGGCTGGTACGCCGGATCGAGGACGAGGCGTCCCGGATGGGTCTGCTGGTGGAGGATCTGCTGCTGCTCGCCCGGTTGGACCGGGAGCGACCGCTGGTGCTGGGGCCGGTCGAGTTGCCGGTGCTCGCCACCGAGGCGGTCCAGGCGGCACAGGCGATCGCACCCGACCGGAAGATCTTCCTGGAGGTCGTGCCGGGCTCCGGGGACCTGGTGGTGCTCGCCGACGACGCGCGGCTGCGACAGGTGCTCGGCAACCTCATGACCAACGCCATCACCCACACCCCACCGGACGCCTCGGTGACGCTGCGACTGCGCGCCGACACCGGGAACGTGGCCACCGTCGAGGTTGCCGACACCGGGCCCGGACTCGCCCCCGAGCAGGCAGAACGGGTCTTCGAGCGGTTCTACCGGGCCGACGCGGCCCGTACCCGGCGGGCCGACGGGGCAACCGGCACCGGTCTCGGGTTGGCCATCGTCGCCGCCCTGGTCGCGGCACACCACGGCAGCGTGGAGGTGCTTGAGACACCCGGCGGCGGGGCCACCTTCCGGGTCACACTGCCACTCGCCCCGGGCACGCCCGACGCGACCGAAGACGAGTAGCGGTGCCGGGCGCCCAGACGAACTGAACGATTCACAGCGAACACCCAGTGCGATTCCAGGTGGGTCGCAGAGCAACGGGGCAAGGTAGGTGCCATGAACGAGTACGAGACCGACCCGCAGAGGCCGTCGGCCAACGCCGACGCCGACACCACGCCGTCGTATCCCACCGCGGAGTTGTCGCCCGTCGAGCGCGGGCCGGCCGACTCCACCGCCGCCTCCGGTGCCCAGGCCGCCTCCGAACCGGCCACTTCCGGTGCCCAGGCCGCCTCCGAACCGGCCACCGCCGGAGAGCCGGAGCAGGCTGGTACGCCCGCCGCCGCGGCCGAGCCGCCGCAGAGCCCGTACGCCAGCCCGTACGCCGGGACCTCCGGGGCACCGGCCGGCCCGTACGCCGGTCACCCGGGTCAGCCCGGCCCGTACGCCGGTTCGTACGGCGCTCCGCAGTCCGGGGCACCCGCGCACCCGGCGCCGAACCCGTACCCGCCGAGCCCCTGGCACCCGGCCGCGCAGAACCAGCCGGGTTGGACCGGTAACCCGACCTACGCCGGGCACCACCCGCACGGCGCGCACCTGCCGCCGCAGCCGCCGCAGGTCGGCGGGAACCCGCCGCCGATCTGGGCGCAGGGCCCGGGTGTGCCCGTTCCGGCGCCCCGGCCGAGCCGGGCCGGCAAGTTCGCGGCGATCGGTGCGGCGGCTCTGGTGCTGATGGCCGGCTCCGGCATCGCCGGTGGTGCGGTCGCGCTGGCGCTGGACGGAGGCTCCTCCGGACCCAGTCGGACCTACAGCGCCGCACCGATCATCAACAGCGAGGACCTGCCGAAGATCGCGGCATCGGTGGAGAACAGCGTCGTCTCGATCACCACCGGCACCGGTGAGGGTTCGGGTGTGGTGCTGACCGCCGACGGCTACGTCCTGACCAACAACCACGTGGTGGCGAGTGCCTCCGGTGACACGGTCCGGGTCGTCCTCGCCAATGGCAAGACCGCCCAGGCGAAGATCATCGGCACCGACCCGAAGACCGACCTCGCGGTGGTGAAGGCGCAGGGGGTCAGCGACCTGAACCCGGCGAAGTTCGGCGACAGCGACGCCATGCAGGTGGGGGACACCGTGCTCGCCCTGGGCAGCCCGCTCGGGTTGCAGGGCTCGGTCACCGCCGGCATCATCAGCGCCCGGGACCGGACCATCCAGGCCGGCGGCGAGGAGCAGCAGCAGCCGCAGAACCCGTTCCAGCAACAGCAGCAGCCGCAGGCGGCGAGTTCGATCTCCGGCCTGCTCCAGACCGACGCCCCGATCAACCCGGGTAACTCCGGTGGCGCCCTGATCAACACCAAGGGTGAGGTGATCGGCATCAACACCGCCATCGCCACCGCCGGCAGCAACGGCAACATCGGCGTCGGCTTCGCGATCCCGAGCAACAAGGCCAAGGACGTCGCCAGCAAGCTCCAGCAGGGCCAGAAGGTCAGCCACCCGTACCTCGGGGTCAGCGTGACCGAGTCCGAGGACGTCGGCGCGGTGGTCAACGGGGTGACCCAGGGCAGCCCGGCCGCCCAGGCCGGCCTGCAACAGGGCGACGTGATCACCCGCTTCGGCGACAAGACGGTCAACGACTCCAACGATCTGGTGGGCGCCGTGCAGACCGGCAAGGTGGGCGACAAGGTCCAGTTGACCTTCACCCGAAATGGTGTGGAGCAGACCGCAACCGTGACGCTCGCCGAGACGTCATAGCACCAGCGACCGCGCAGACCTGAGGGCACTGTCCGTAACTCGGAAGTGCGCCTCCTCCCCAAGCGGCGGGCGATGTGACCAAGGGGGTTGGTCACGTCGCCCGCCGCTTCCTTTCCGCCCCGCCCGGTACCGGTTCCGTTTCTCCCCGGTACCGGGCTTCCTCTGATCCGTCGCCGGCTTGCTCTCACGTCTCACCCCTCCACCGGCTCGCTCTCACGTCTCATCCGTCACGGCTTCTTCTCGCGTCTCTCCGTCACCGGCTTCTCCTCACCTCGCCCGGACGAGGACGGGTCACCCCGGCCGGCGTGACGGTCGGGGGAGCGGCAGAAGAGGCACGGACCCGGGAAGGAGAGGCGATGACCACAGCGACCGCGATCCAGGACGACACGGTCATCCAGCGTGATCTGCTGGCCGAGTTGAAATGGGAGGCGCAGGTGCAGCCCAACGAGGTCGGAGTCGTGGTCAGGGACGGTGTCGTCACGCTGACCGGGTGGGTGGACAGCTACGCCCGCCGGTGGGCAGCGGAACGCACCGCGCACCGCATCCGTGGTGTTCGAGGCGTGGCCAACGACATCGAGGTACGGTTCCACGGCTCGACCGCACCCACCGACACCGACATCGCGAAGGCGGCCAGCCGCGCCCTCGACTGGGACTCGTTCGTGCCGGTGGAGCAGATCGACGTGACCGTCGCGAACGGTTGGGTGGTGTTGCGCGGTGAGGTCGACTGGGGTTACCAGAAGCAGGCCGCTGAGCGGGACCTCGGCCGGCTCTCCGGGGTCCGGGGAATCACCAACCTCATCTCCGTACGACCGGGTGAACGGGTCATGCCACAGGAGCGGGAACGGGACATCCGGCGGGCGCTGGCACGGGTGATCGAAGACAACGCCGACAAGATCGTGGTGCGGGTCGAGACCGACACGGTCATCCTCGCGGGAACCGTCCGTTCGTGGATGGAACGGGAGGAAGCGCGCCGGGTGGCCTGGTCGGCACCGGGCGTCCGGGAGGTCGACGACCAGCTCGGAATGGCGATGTGACCGTCTGCCGGCCCGCCGGTCCCGCCCGTCGCCCGTTTTCGTGGCCATGACCGCCGGTTATCCCCCGTGCAGCCGGGGAACCCGAGCTATCCGGGTCAGCCGGAGCAGTGGGGAGGGCTCGACGTCGTGAACCACATGCCAATCGACCGATTCGACCGGACGGCGCCATTGCGCATCGCGATGGTCGTGCCGCCCTGGTACGAGCTTCCACCCGCTGGCTACGGCGGGGTGGAGCAGGTCTGCGCCGCGCTGGTTGACGCGCTGGCCGCCCGTGGGCACGAGGTGACCCTCTTCGGAGCGGGTACGGGATCGGGAACCGCTGCCCGGTTCGTCGGCACCATGCCGGAGTTGCAGCACGAACGCCTCGGGCAGTCCCTGCCCGAACTGGCACACCTGGCCCGGGTCGACCAGATGATCAATCCCGACGTGTTCGACGTGGTACACGACCACACCACCATCGGTCCGTTCGTCGCCCCCCGGCGGTCCGTGCCGACAGTGGCGACCGTGCACAACCGCCCGACCGGCGAACTCGGGGACATTCTCGCCGACATCGACCGGTCGGTCGGGTTGGTGGCGATCTCACACGCGCAGCGTCGACTCCGTCCCCACCTGCCGTGGGCGGCGACCGTCCACAACGGAATGGCGCTCGACGACGTACCGCACAAGACCTCGGTCGGCACCGGCCCGGTGCTCTGGCTGGCGCGGTTCAGCCCGGACAAGGGACCGGACCTGGCCGTACGGGCATGTCGGGCGGCCGGGCTGTCGCTGGTGCTGGCGGGCAAGTGCGACGAGCCCGAGGAGCAGCGTTACCTCGCCGAGGTGATCGAACCGCTCCAGGGTCCCGATCTGACCGTGCTGCGCAACCCGGACCGGGCGACCTGTTTCGAGCTGATGCTCTCGGCCCGTTGCCTGATCATGCCGATCCGCTGGGAGGAGCCGTTCGGCATGGTGATGGTCGAGGCGATGGCGACCGGTACGCCGGTGGTGGCGCTCGACCGTGGTGCCGTACCGGAGCTGATCCGACCCGGCGAGACCGGGATCGTCTGTGTCGACCCGGACGACCTGCCACAGGCGCTGCGGGACGCGGGTCGTCTCGATCCGGCGGTGTGCGTGGCACACGTACGGAACTCCTTCTCGGCGGAGTTGATGGCCGAGGGCTACGAGCGGATCTACCGGCGCTGGGCGGCGACCGCCCCCCGCCTCACCAGTTCCGCCCTCACCCCCACCGGCGCCTGGTAACCGAAGGAAGGGCCCCCTGTTATCGCTTTCTGTATAGGAAGGGGCCCTTCCAAACGCGTTGTCCTTGGGCGTCCGGCGGGGAGGGGAGGGGATGTTCGGCGTATCGATGGCCCATCGAAAGTGTCGCGGGGGTAGCGCGAGTGGCGTACCGGCCCGGACCATGTGGGGCAGGAGGTGGTCCCTTTGGTCGCCATCACCCTCGACCGGTTGACCAAGGTCTTCGACGGCGGGCCCGTGGCGGTCGACGACGTGAGCATGGAGATCGGATCCGGCGAGTTCGTGGTGTTGCTCGGCCCGACCGGGTGCGGCAAGTCCACGGTCCTGCGGCTCGTCGCGGGTCTGGAGGAGCCGACCAGCGGCCGGATCCTCTTCGACGGCGACCTGATGGAAAACCAGACGGTACGCGACCGCCGGGTCGCCATGGTCTTCCAGGACTACGCCCTGTACCCGTATCTGACAGTGGCGCAGAACATCGGGTTCCCGTTGCGGCTCGGTGCGGAGCCGAGTGGCACGCTCGCCGCCCGGGTGGCCGAGGCAGCCGAGCAACTGGGCATCGCCCACCTGCTGGAACGCCGGCCGGCCAACCTCTCCGGGGGCCAACGGCAGCGGGTGGCGATGGCACGCGCGATCGTCCGACGCCCGCAGGCGTTCCTGCTCGACGAGCCGCTGTCCAATCTGGATGCCGGGGTCCGGGCCGAACTGCGTACGGAGATCGCCGGGCTGTCCCGGCGGCTCGGCGTGACCACCCTGTACGTGACACACGACCAGGTCGAGGCCATGGCGATGGCGGACCGGGTGGCGGTGCTGCGCCGGGGCCGGGTACAGCAGATCGGCACACCGGCCGAGGTGTACGCCGATCCGGTCAGCCTCTTTGTGGCGGCGTTCCTCGGCACACCCCGCCCCAGCCTGCTCCAGGGGGCGGTCTACGTCGACCGCGAACGGGTGCTGATCGACGTGGGCTCGCAACTGATGGAACTGCCCCGTGACGACCCGAGACTACGGACGCTGGTCCGCCGGCACACCGAACGGGTGACGCTCGCACTGCGACCGGAGACGTTGACTCCGGTGACGCCCGGTGCCGGGCAGGGGGCGGTGCTGCGCGGCAGCGTACGGTCGGTGGAGCACCTCGGGCACGAGGCGTTGGTGCACGTGGACATCGGCGGCGTACCGACCTCGGTTGTCGAGTCGAGGCTGGAGCACCCGGACACCGGCCAGCACCTGTCGGCACTGCTCGCCGACGACCCGCCGACCGCCCACCCGTTCCGGCACGCGCTCGCCCGCATGATTCCGCACCAGCGCACCGACTCACCGCCCCCGACCGCCAGGACCGAGTACGGCTTCTACCCGGTGTACGAGCCAGAGTCCGCGCAGGAGCAGCCGCCCGTCGCCGATCTGGTGGTGCGGGTTCCCGCGCTGACCCCACCCCGTCCCGGAGCGCCAATGGTGCTCGCCGTCGACCTGGACCGGCTCCTCCTCTTCGACCGGGCCGGGAACCGGATCAGACTCGACCCACCCGGATCGGGTCCGGCCTGATCCGATCCGGGGCCCCGACGGTGCCTCAGCCCTTGTTCGCGCCGAGAGTCAGGCCGGCGACGAAGTGCCGCTGCAGGGCCAGGTAGACGACCAGGGTCGGGATGACCGTGATGGTGGCGCCGGCCGCGATCAGGTTGTAGTCCAGCAGGAACTGTCCCTGCAGGTTCTTGATGCCCGTGGTGATGGGTAACTGGTCGCCGCTGTGGATGAACAGCAGCGGCCAGAAGAAGTCGTTGTAGAGCCAGATCACTTCGAGCGTGCCGAGGGCTGCCAGGGCCGGTCGGCACAGCGGCAGGATGATCCGGCTGTACTGCCGCCAGACGCCCGCCCCGTCCACCAGCGCCGCCTCGGTCAGCTCGCCCGGCAACGCCTTCATGTAGTTGGCCAGTACGAACGTGCAGAAGCCCAACTGGAAGGCGACCTCCACCGCGATCACCGCGTAGTACGTGTCGAGCAGGCTGCCGGAGGCGCTGATCGAGTACGGCAGCGGCGTGTGCTTGAACATCTCGAACAGCGGTGCGGCGAGCACCTGTGGCGGCAGCATGTTGCCGGCGGTGAACATGATCAGCAACGTCAGGTTGAACCTCCAACTGAACCGGCTCACCGCGAACGCCATCATCGAGGCGAGGGCGAGGGTCAGCAGCACCGACGGGATGGTGATGATCGCCGAGTTGCCGAAGTACGTCGCCATGCCGCCCTGGGTCCAGGCGGCGGAGAAGTTGTCCAGGTTGAGCGGTCCGTGCAGGCTCCAGTAGCCGTACCGGTCCGTCACCGCTTTCGGTCGCAGCGCGGTGTAGAGGGCCCAGAGCAGCGGTACCAGCCACAGCACCGCCATCGCGACGAGGAACAGGTGGGTGCCGTAGTGCCGGCGTCCGGGGGGCCGGCGTCGGGTGGCAGCCCGGTCGCCGCCGTCCACGAGGCCGGTTGCCGGCGCGGGCGTCGCGGTCGTCGTCATCAGTCTGCCCTCCGGAAGGTGCGGACCAGGTAGTAGACGATCGGGCCGAGCGAGATCGCCAGCAGGATCACCGCGAGGGCGGAACCGACGCCGATCACCTGGCCCTCGCCGACGAGGTTCTGGATGACCAGGACGCTGAGCAGTTCCAGGCCGTTGGTACCCCGGTTGATCACGTACACGATGTCGAAGGCCCGTAGCGCCTCAATGATCGTGATCACCACGATCACGATGTTGATCGGTCGCATCGCCGGGAAGACCACCCGCAGGAACGTCTGCCGGGCGGTGGCGCCGTCGAGCGCGGCGGCCTCCCGCAGGCTGGGGTCGATGCCCTTCAGACCAGCCAGGTAGAGCACCATGATGTAGCCGGCGTGCCGCCAGGTGGTGGCGATCAGGGCGGCCCAGAGGTTGACCTGCGAGTCGCCGAACCAGTCGGTCGCGCCGGGTGTTCCGGCGGTGCCCAACAGGTTGTTCAGCAGGCCCTCGTTGCGGGCGTAGACGAGCTGCCAGATGATGCCGACCATGACCAGCGAGAGCATCACCGGGGTGAAGAAGATGCTCTGGTAGAGCCGGCTACCCCGGATCTTCTGGTCGAGCAGGACCGCGAGCAGCAGGCCGATCGGGGTGGCCACCAGCGCGAGGAAGACCAGCCAGATCACGTTGTGCCAGACCGCCGGCCAGAACGGCGGGTACTCCTGCGTCGCGTACGTGTAGTTGGTCAGGCCGGCGGGTCGGATGTCGGCCAGGTCAAGCCCGTTCCAACGGGTGAAGGAGAGCCCGACCGACAACAGTGTGGGGATCCACACGAGCACGGCCTGGATGAGCGTGGGTACACCCACCATCAGGCCGAGCACGAGTCGGTCCGAGCCGGTCAGTCGCCGTACCCGACGGGACCGTGGCCGGGGTGCGGTCCCGTCGGCCGACGGCGCGACCGACGGGGACACGGTGGTGGTTGTCATGACAGGTGACGGCTCACTGTGCGGCATACAAGGTCTTGGCCTGCGACTCCAGGTTGCGGGTGTCGACGGTGCCGTCCTTGAGGAAGCTCTGCAGGGCCGGAATCATGACGTTGTTCGCCATCGCGGGTAGGGCGTCGCGGTCGAAGAACTGGCTGATGTACTTCGCGTTCGCGATCGCCTCGGCACCCTTGCGGTTCAGCGCGCTGAACGACGAGGTGTTCGCGTCCTTGGCGGTCTGCAGGTTCGACGAGTCCTTCGCCGCGTACACGTCCTGCCCGGCGCCGCTGCCGAAGAAGGCCAGCATGTCCTTGGCGGCCTTGTTCTTCCCACCCTTCGCGGAGAGCACAAAACCGTCGATCGGCGCCTCGATGGCGTCAGTGCCCTCGACCGCGATCGCGGGGAACGGGAAGAAGTCCAGGTCGGCGGCGACCTCCGGGTCGGTGAGTTCCTGACCGATGAACGAGCCGATCAGGTACATGCCGGATTTCTTGGTGGCCAGGCTCCGGGCCCCCTCCTGCCAGGTGGCGCCGAGGGCGGCCGGGTCCTGGTGTGGCAGCAGTGCCTTCCAGTTGTCGAAGACGTCCTTGACCTTCTGCTGGTCCCAGGACTCCTTGTGCGCACAGAGGTCGACGTGGAACTGGTAGCCGTTCGTGCGCATGTTGAGGTAGTCGAACGTACCCATCGCCGGCCAGCCGTCCTTGTCGGCGAAGGCGATCGGGGTCAGGCCGTCCTTCTTCATCTGCGTACAGAGTGCGAGCAGGGCGTCGAAGGTGGCCGGGATCTGGTAGCCGTGCGACTGCCAGACACTCTTGCGGTAGTAGAAACCCCACGGGTAGTTGTAGTTCGGCACCAGGTACTTCTTGCCGTCGTCGCCGGTCGACGCCTTGGCGATGCCCTCGGAGAAGTTCCTGCCGATCTTCTCCCAGATGTCGTCCAGCGGGGCGAGCAGACCCTTGGCGGCGTAGTAGCGCATCCGGTAGCCGGCAAACCAGGTGACCGCGTCCTCCGGGCTGCTCTGCAGGTACGTGCTGATGTTGTTGACCAGTTCGTTGCGCGGCATCACGTTGGTCTTCACGGTCGCGCCCGACTTCTGCTGGTACGTGTCGACCATCGCCTGGATGGCGCTGCGCGGCACGGCGTCGGAGAGGCCCGAACCGAGCGAGGTGTTCTTGTCGTCCCCCTCTCCCGAAGGGGAGCCCCCGCTACAGGCCGCGAGCAGTGGTGCCGAGGCGAGTGCGGCGGTGACGCCACCGATGCCCTTCAGGAGGGTACGGCGACCGGGGCGGGAGTCAGAGGTGAAGGGGGACGGTGTGGCCTGGTGGTGTGCCATGGGGAACCTCCCAGTGAGGGTTCGGACACCGGATCTCGCCGGTGTCTGGCTGTCGGTGCGTTCGGTGGGCGTGGTGTGGCTGGTGCATGGTCGGCCGCCCAGGTGCGCAGATCGGCCTCGGTCGGTCGGGGGTGCGCATCCCGGCTAGCCGAGATGCCGTAGCCGGACGAGGGTGCTGGCGTGGTCGCCCGGTGGCAGGTCGAGGGGGAGCCCGGCATGCCGGAGCAGCGCGCCCGGGTACGTCGCCCCGGACTCCAGGTCGCGGTAGGTCGCGGCGACGTCGACCGAGGCCAGGCGGAGCGGTGGTGGCTGGTGGCCGAACCGTCGGGTGGGGCACCAGGCGAGCAGTACGTGGTCGTCACCGTGGACGTACTGCATGCCGGTCAGCGTGCCGTCGCCGCGAAGCCGGTACGCCGTCCCGTGCTGGACCACCGGCCGGATCAGCTTGTACGTGGCGATGAGTCCAGCCGCCTCGGTCAGCTCCTCCTCGGTCCAGGCGGTGAGGTCGCCGCCGATGCCCAGCACGCCGGCCATCGCGACGTGGAAGCGGAAGCGCAGCGGGGTACGTCGGGCGGTGGCGACGTTCGGGCTGTCGGTGACCCAGGCGCCCATCACCTGCGCCGGGTAGAGCTGACCGAACCCGTGCTGGATGCCGATCCGGTCGACCGGATCGGTGTTGTCGGACGTCCACACCTGGTCGGTACGGGCCAGCACGCCGAGGTCCGCGCGCCCGCCGCCGCCGGCGCACGCCTCGATCCGCAGGTCCGGGTGGTCCGCCCGGAGCCGGTCCATGATCTGGTAGACGGCGCGGGTGTGTGCGATCCAGAGCCGGTCGGGGTCACCGTGGCCGGGCCATCCAGCCTCGGTGAACGGGCGGTTGGCGTCCCACTTGAGGAAGTCGATGTCGTGCTTGCTGACCAGACGGTCGAGCCATGAGTGGGTCCACTCGGCGGCGTCCGGTCGGGCCAGGTTGAGTACCAGTTGGTGGCGCATCTCGGTGCGGTCGCGGTTCGCCATGTGCAGCACCCAGTCCGGGTGCGCCCGGTACAGGTCGCTGTCGGGGTTGACCATCTCCGGCTCCACCCAGAGCCCGAACCGCATGCCGAGCCGGCGTACCTCGCTGGCGAGCGGGCGCAGGCCGGTGGGGAAACGGGCCGGGTTGGGAACCCAGTCGCCGAGGCCGGCATGTTCGCTGCTGCGGGCGCCGAACCAGCCGTCGTCCATCACGAACAGTTCGACGCCGAGGCTCGCCGCGCGGGCCGCGAGGGCCATCTGGCCGGCCTCGTCGACGTCGAAGCCGGTCGCCTCCCAGGAGTTGTAGAGGACCGGCCGGGTCTCGTCGGGGTGCGACAGCACGTGCCGGCGGACGTATCCGTGCCAGGCGCGGCTGGCCGACCCGAATCCGCCGACGCTGTAGAGGCCGGCGACGGTCGGCGTGTCCAGAGCTTCGCCGGGTGCGAGGGTCCAGGTCAGCCCCTCGTGGCCGAAGCCGCCGGTCCAGGTCGTCCGGCCGACCGGGTCGCGGTGCACGGTGATCCGCCAACTGCCGCTCCAGGCCAGCGCGGTACTCCAGACCTCGCCGTGCTCCTCGGTGGCGGTGCCGTCATCGACGGCGATCCAGGGGTTGGCGTGGTGACTGGTCATGCCGCGCCGGCTGGTCAGCACCGTCTCGGCCACCGGGATCTCGGTACGCCGTAGCTGGAACTCGCTGTTCCAGCCGCCGACCAGGTGACTGAGGCGGTAGTGGGGCCGGCCCGGCACAGTCCAGGTCGCCGAGTCGCAGCGGAGCAGGGTGACCGGGTGGTGGGCGTCGAGGTTCCGGACGGTTGTCCACCGTTCGAGTACGTCACTGTCCGGATGCATGTGGTAGTGCAGGGTCACTCGTAGCGGGTAGTGCTGATCGTCCAGGTGAATGCTCAGGTGCCCACCGTCGACGTCGTGGCCGGCGTACCGCCACTGGAGGGCGCGGGTGCCGTCGGAGAACCGTACGAGCAGACTGGGCGGGCCGAAACGGGCACCGCCCTCCACCGTCAGTTCGTCCACCCCGGCCACCGCTTCGAAGCTGCTCGCCGCCGGCGAGGTGCGCTCGCCCGCCTGAACCGCCTGGTCGAGTGTGATCGGCGCACCCCAGTGGACATGCCGCACGGCGCCGTCCTCGGCGAGCCGGACGGCGTACGCCGCGGTCGGCCCGCGCAGCAGCCACAGGCGATGGTCGGGGTGAAACAGCACGGTGGGCATCGGTTCCTCGGTTGTGCGGCTAACGGGTGGTGGCTCCGCCGGGCCGGGGGTGGGGGGCGGGCCGTAAGTGCCGCCGAGCGTAGGACCGTCGCCGCGCCGAAATCAATACTTGACGAAGTTAATTATTGATTCTAGGTTTCGCGTATGTTTCCCGAGACCGGCCCGGGCAGCCTCTCCGTGGCCCCGGCGGCAACGGCCGTGTTCACCGCCGTGCTGACCGAGGGTCCACTCAGCCGAGTCACCCTCGCCCGCCGGCTCGGACTCTCGTCCGCGGCGGTCACCAAGGCCGCGCGACCGCTCATCGAACTGGGCTACCTGCACGAACTCGCCGCGACCGAACGGACCGGACCGGGGGCCGGACGCCCGGCCAGTCCGCTCGCCATCCGCAGCGACCGCGAGTTCTTCGTCGGCGTGAAGATCACCGCAGACGAGCTGATCGGCGTGGTCTGCGACCTCGGAGCGCGGGTACGGTCAGCGGCCCACCGGCCGCTGACCGACACCGGTGTCGAGGTGGTCCTCGGCGAACTCGGCCAACTCGTCGACGAACTGCTCGACGGTCCCGACGACTACCGCCAGCGCACTCGTCGGCTCGGACTGGCCATCTCCGGGGACGTGGACCGCAGCAGCGGCCTGGTCCGATACTCGCCCTTCCTGCGCTGGCACAACGTGCCACTGCGCGAGCAGGCGAGTCTGCTCACCGGGCTCAGCGTCACCGTGGAAAACGACGTGAAGGCGCTGACCGCCGCCGAACACTGGTTCGGCGAGGGCGTCGGCGTCGAGTCCTTCGCCCTCGTCACCGTCGGCACCGGCATCGGTTGTGGCCTGGTCGTCAACGGCCGGCTGGTCTCCGGGTCGCACGGAGTGGCTGGCGAGGTCGGCCACATCGGCATCGACGCGACCGGCCCGAGCTGCCACTGCGGCGGGCGGGGCTGCGTGGAGTCCATCGCCGGCACGTACGCCATCGTCGAACAGGCCCGGGACCGGACCGGTCGGCCCGACCTCACCATCGACGACGCGGTAGCCCTGGCCCGAGCCGGCGACGAACGGGTCGCCGCCGTCTTCGCCCGCGCCGGCAACGCGATCGGCACCGGCATCGCGGCGGTCGCGAACCTGGTCGGCCCGGCCCGGATCGTCGTGTCCGGTGAAGGGCTGGCCGTCTACGACCTGTTCGAACCGCACATCCGAGCGGGCTTCGAACGCCAGGCATTCGGCGCCGCCGCCCAGTGCCCTCTCTCCATCCGCCCGCTCCCGTTCGAGGAGTGGGCGCGTGGTGCGGCGGCGGTCAGCATCCAGTCGCTCGTCGTCTCCTGACCGTCCGTCGGCGTTCACGCGTCGCCCCCGGGCCGGCGTGCCGGGGGTGGGTGCCGTCGCGGCGGCGATGCCGGTGTTCGCGGCCGGTCCCACCGCGACTTCTGTGAAGGCGTCGGCTGGACAGCCGTTTGGAAGGGCCCCTTCCTATACAGAATGCGATAACAAGGGGCCCTTCCTTCGGGTCAGGTTGCGGTGAGTTGGGCCAGGGCCGCGTCCAGTTGCTTGGCGTAGTCGCGGCTGATGCCACCTTCGTGCACTCGGGTCGCCACCGCCTGCCTGAGCAGGTCAACCGGTCCGACCAGGTCGATCGGTCCCGAGATCATCGACGTCTGCAGGTTGCGTAGCTGGTTGCGCAGGTCGAGTCCGACATCTCCGCGGATCGCGCCAGCGGCCAGGCCGTTGCCGATCAACCGGTCGAGTTCCGCCACCGCCTCCGGGAACGTCGCCGCGGTCACGACGACCGGTTTGGTCGGCGTCGGTCTGACCGGAGCAGTGGTTGGTGTTCTGGACGGCGTCGACCCGTTCGCGAACGGCGCCGGTGCGGAGATGCTCGGCATCGGGGCGGTGGGGAGGCCGACCTGTCGGGGCTGGCGCGGGCCGCTGATCAGGGCGCCGATGACCACGGCCAGTCCGAGTACGGCGACCGCGCCGAAGGCGAGTCCGAGCGTTCCGATCCGGGAGCGGACACTGCTCTGCTCCGGGCGGCGTACGGGTGCGGTGGCCAGTGCACCGGGACCGGATCCGGCCGGCTCGCCGAGGGCGGGCAGCACCCGTACGGCGGTGGCTGTCCGCTCGTACGACCAGGCTGGCGGGTTCGGCGTCGGTGGGATCGTCGCGGTCGGGGAGGGCGACGGCTCGGCGACGATCGCCGGTCGGCTGGGCGGCGGTGCCGCACCGGCCGGTGGTGGTGGCTCGGCGGCGAGGAACTGTCCGCGGAGCAGTTCGGCAACCTCCCTGGTGGTCGGCCGGTCGGCCGGATCGCGGGCCAGGCAGCGCAGGCAGGCGTCGGCCACCTTCGGTGGCAGCCCGGGTACGCCGGTCAGCGGCGGCACGGGACCGCCGGTACGCAGCGCCTCGGTCAGGTCGTCCCAGGTCTCGGCGGGATAGGGCACCCGTCCGGTCAGCGTCTCGTAGAGCAGCACACCCAGCGAGTACGTGTCGGTGGCGGGTTGCGCCGGAGTCCCGTCGAGCCGTTCCGGCGCCACGTACGCGGGCGTGCCGAAGGTCTCGCCGTCCTCGTCCTCGTCTGGCGCACCGACGTGGGTGGCGATGCCGAAGTCGAGCACCTTCGCGCCGACCGAGGTCATCATGACGTTGGACGGGGTGATGTCCCGGTGCACGATGCCGAGTTCGTGCGCCTCGGCCAGGGCCTCAGCCACCTGGGCGCAGATCTCCACCGAGTCGGCCCAGGGCAGCGGACCGCCCCGCAACCGGGCTTCCAACTCTTCACCGGTGAGCAGTTCCATCACCACGAAGGCGGTGACGGCGCCGTCCGGGGCGATCTCCTCGCCGTAGTCGTGTACGGCGGTGACGTGCGGGTGGACGAGTTGGGCGGCGGCGCGTGCCTCCTCGCGGACCATGTCACGGAATTTGGCGTCGGCGGCGAGCGACGCGGCGAGGACCTTGATCGCGATGACCCGGTCGAGTACCTCGTCGCGGGCGCGCCAGATGACGGACATGCCGCCCGCGCCGATCTGGTCGATGAGTCGGTACCTGCGGGCGAGTAGACCGCCCGCGTACAGCGCAGCCATCGTGTGCAGCACCTGCCTGGGGAGGGGGATCGTATCAGGTTGCGTGAATGTCATCGTTCTGTCAACGATCGACGGTCCGACCCGGCACCTGCCGTCAACCCCTGGTCGGGCCGGGGTTTCCGGCTCTGGGGTACCCGCTTCGTCGGCCGCTCCCCACGGCCGGCGAGGCGTTGGTCAGCTCGCGGTCCCGGTCTGCCAGATGCTCCTGCCGTCGTCGGAGATGACGACGTTTCCGTCCGCCCGCAGGACCAGCGTCGCGCCGTTGTTGCGCGCGGTACGCGAACTCCAGAGAGTCGCGCCGTACCGCGAGTACAGGACGAGGTTGCCGTCGCCCTGGAAGACCAGGATCTGACCGCCTCTCCCTGCGGTGCCCGACCGCCACACCGTCCGTCCCTGGTCCCGCAGGACGATGTCGCCGTCGCCGGTCAGGGTGAGTTCCAACCGGTTCGAGGTCCAGGACTGGTTGGGGCGGAGCGCGGAGCCGGACCGGATGACCCGTTCCTGCCAGACCGGCGTCTGTGGGGGCGGCGGCGCGGTGGTGGTGGTCGCCGGGGGCTTGGGGGTGCCACTGGGGTTGGTGCCGGGGCTGGTGGGGTTCGGGGTGCCGTTGCCCGGCGCGCTGGCCGTGCCCGTCGGTCCGCTCGGTGTCGGTCCGGTCGGGTTGGTTCGCCGGGTGGGGGTGGGCGAGGCGCCGGAGAGTCGCGGATCCCGCGCGTAGTAGGCGGTGTAGTCCGACACCATGTCGGCGAAGGCGCGCAGGCTCGGGGCGTCGGGCAGCCCGCCGGCCTCCCGGATCGCCTCCGGTCCCCACTGGAACGCGGCCAGCGCGGTCAGGTAGGCGTCCCCGTCGAGCGGGGCGAGTTCGTCGACCAGGCCGCACATGGCCCGGCCGAGGGTGGGTACGGCCACGGCGGGGTCCGTCGCCGAGGCCGCGGTGGAGGGCGCGTACGCCTGCCAGAGTTCGGGTCGGAACTGTGCGACCCCCTCCGCGCCGTCCTCGCCGAGGATTCCGGGTGTGAAGCCGGAGGCGGCCATCACCTGCCCGGCGATCCGGGGCGCCGGCAGTTCCGGGCAGACCTTGCCGGCGGCCAGTACCAGGGGTAGGTATTCGTCCGGCAGTGGCTTCGGTGAGGTCCCCGGACTGGGGGCGATGCCGATCGGTGCCGCGGCGCCGACCCGGTTGCCACCGTCGGGTTCCCGGGCGCCGACCACCGGCACGATGCCGAGTCCGGTCCGGAACACGACTCCGAAGAGTACGAGCAGGAGAACCAGGCCGAGCGCGGTGCCGATGGCGACCCAGCGCAGTGGACCGGGCGTACGGAAGATCGTGCGGCGGAGCCGGGTGAGGGCATCGACGCCCTGCGATAGGGGCACTTCCTGGTCTCCTCAGCCGCCGGACGGGGCTTTACGGGAAGCATCGGGGCGGGCTCATGTTACCCAGCGCCGGTGCGGGCAGGAAAATGCGGCTGCCAGAAATGAGACTGCTTCAGAATGTAGTACTCATGCTATGGTCTGGCCTACTGGTTAGACGGGGAGGTGAAGGTCTATGACGGGGTTGCAGGAGCTGAACGCGCCCGCCCGGGTCGCCGGCCGGACCGACGGGTCGACCGTGCTCGACGTACGCGACCTGCGCATGCGCTACGGCGCCAACGACGTGCTCGACGGCGTCACGTTCACCGCGCGCCGGGGCGAGGTGCTGGCGCTGCTCGGCCCGAACGGGGCTGGCAAGACCACCACCATCGAGATCCTCGAAGGCTTCCGGATGCGTTCCGCGGGTGAGGTCAGTGTGCTCGGTGTGGACCCGGGACACGGTGACGAGCGGTGGCGGGCCCGGCTCGGCGTGGTCCTTCAGTCCTGGCGTGACCACGCCAAGTGGCGGGTACGCGAACTGCTCGCCCAGATCGGTTCCTACTACGTGCCGTACTCCACCGGGCAGGTGCGTCGCCCGTGGGACGTCGACGAGCTGGTGGCGGCGGTCGGGCTGACCGAGCACGCCGGCAAGCGCGTCGGCCAGCTCTCCGGTGGGCAGCGGCGGCGGCTCGACGTGGCGATCGGCATCGTCGGCCGCCCGGAGCTGCTCTTCCTCGACGAGCCGACGGTTGGTTTCGACCCGGCCGCCCGGCGGGAGTTCCACGACCTGGTGCACCGGCTCTCCGACACCGACGACACCACGATTCTGCTGACCACGCACGACCTGGACGAGGCGGAGAAGCTTGCCGACCGGATCCTGATCCTGGCCGGTGGCCGGATCATCGCGGACGGTTCGGCCGACGAACTCTCCCGACGGATGTCTACCGAGGCGGAAATCCGCTGGACCCACGACGACCAGCGTTTCGTGCACACCACCGTGGACGCCACCCGGTTCGTCCGGGAACTGTTCCGCCAGCACGGTGAGTCCATCGCCGACCTGGAGGTACGTCGGGCCAGCCTGGAGGACACCTACATGGCCATGGTCCGGGAGTTCGAGTCGGGGCGGGCCGCCACGGCGGCGCGTACGTTCGAGGAGGTTGTCCGATGACACCGGTGCTGACCGCGGTCCGGTCCGGGCTCGTGCGTGGCGGGATCGAGCTACGTCAGTCGTTCACCACCGCCCAGAACCTCTGGACGTATTTCTTTCCCACCGCGATCCTGCTCGCGGTCATGTTCTTCACCCGGGACGTCACCGTGCCCGGGACGAGTTTCTCGCTCGGGTCGCGGACCCTGCCGAGTGCGATCGGCATGGGCGTCGCCTTCGGCGGGCTGGTCAACGTGGCCCAGCAGCTCATCGTCGAGCGGGAGGACGGCACCCTGCTCCGGGCCAAGGCGGTCCCGAACGGGATGCTGGGCTACCTGATCGGCAAGATCGTGCTGATCTCCGGCATCACCGTGGTGAGCACCACCCTCCAGCTCGTACCCGGTCTGTTCCTGGTCGACGGCCTGACGGTGACGAGTCCGGCCGCCTGGCTGACCCTGGTCTGGGTGCTGGTGCTCGGGCTGGTCGCGACCATGCCGATCGGTGCGATCCTCGGCTCCCTCTTCGACAACCCGCGCAACATGGGCCTGATCATGTTGCCGATCATGGGGCTGGTCGCCAGCTCCGGTATCTTCTACCCGATCACCAACTTCCCGGCCTGGCTGCAGGGGGTCGCGCAGGTGTTCCCGATCTACTGGCTGGGGTTGGGGATGAGATCGGCGCTGCTTCCGGAGAACCTCTCGGCGGTCGAGATCGGACAGTCCTGGCGGCACCTGGAGACCCTCGGCGTACTCGGGGTCTGGGCGGTCGTGGGATTGGTCGTGGCGCCGGTCGTGCTGCGTCGGATGGCTCGACGGGAGTCGGGGTCGAGCGTGGCCGCTCGTCGCGAGAAGGCCCTGCAGCGGGTCACGTGAGAGGGCGGATGCCATGAACGAGGTGATCTACGACCGGATCGCGGTGCTCCGGGTCGAGCGGGGTATCTCCCGCCGGCAGCTCGCCGAGGCGCTCGGGGTCCATTACCAGACCGTGGGCTACCTCGAACGGGGCGAGTTCCGACCCAGCCTGCATCTCGCGCTGCGGATCGCCGCCTTCTTCGAGGTGCCGGTCGAGGTGGTCTTCTCCACCGAGCCCTTCCCGCGCATCGGCGGCGGTTCGCTCGCCTCGGAGCAGCGCCCCGCCTGACAGGTCACGGCTCGCCGGGGCGGCCGGACGGCGTGAAGACGCGCACGTCGCAGCGGCCGTGCCTGCCCGCCTCGTGACCGGCCGTGCCACGATGAAAGGCATGGTCAAGGGTCCGGTCGCGTTCGTGCTCGGCGGCGGGGGCGTGCTCGGTGCGGTCGAGGTCGGCATGCTCCGGGCGCTGTTCCGCGCCAGCATCCGCCCCGAGCTTGTCATCGGCACGTCGATTGGTGCGGTCAACGGCGCCCTGGTGGCGGCCGACCCGACCGAGGCGGTGACCAACCGGCTGGTCCGGCTCTGGGCGTCGCCGGAGGCGAGCGAGGTGTACGGCGACTCGGTGGCCCGGCAACTCCGCCGGTTCGCCGCCCGTACGCACCTGCACTCGCCCCGACCGCTGCGCCGGCTGCTCGAATCCGAACTCGGTGAGGGGACCACCTTCGCCGACCTCAAGGTGCCGTTCCGCTGCTGCGCGGCGAGCATCGAGCGCGCCGCCGAGCACTGGTTCTCCAGCGGGCCGGTGGTCGACGCGGTGCTCGCCTCCGCCTCGGTTCCCGGCCTGCTCCCACCCTCCGAGATCGACGGGGAGCACTTCGTCGACGGCGGCATCGTCAACTCGATTCCGATCGGCGAGGCGGTGGAGTGCGGGGCGAAACAGATCTTCGTGCTCCAGGTGGGCCGGATCGAACGGCCGTTGACCCCGCCCCGGCGGCCGTGGGAGATCGCCCAGGTCGCCTTCGAGATCGCCCGTCGGCACCGGTTCGCCCGGGAGATGGCGGCGTTGCCGGACGACGTGGACGTGCACGTGCTGCCGACCGGAGGGTCACAGCCGCGCGATGACACTCCGTGGGCGTACCGCGACATGGCGGCGGTGGGCCGGCGGATCAGCCGGGCGTACACCGCCTCCCGGCGCTACCTGCAGTCGCACGTCGAGGGCAGCTGATGTGGCTGCCGCCGCGCTGGCTGCGGCGGGTGCTTCTCGCGCCGGCGGTGGTGCTGCTGGCCGTCGTGGTGGTCAGCGCGCTGCCGGTCTGGTTGATCCTCGCGGCGGCGGTGTCGCCACTGGTGCCGGGTTACCTGCGCCCGCTGCGCGTGCTCTGGATGGGGATCATCTACCTGGCCTGGGACGCGACGGCGCTGATCGCACTTTTCGGGCTCTGGGTCGCTTCCGGATTCGGTTGGAAGAAGCGTTCACCACGGTTCCAGCGGGCGCACTACGTGCTCACCGGCTGGTTCCTCAACTTCCTTTTCTGGCAGGCGCAGTGGACGCTGCGCCTGACGATCGAGATGGTGGGTACGGACCCGGACAGCGCGTTGCCGGGGCGTCCGCAACTGGTGCTCTGCCGCCATGCCGGTCCGGGTGACTCGTTCATTCTGATCCACGCCCTGGTGAACTGGTTCGATCGCGAGCCGCGAATCGTCCTCAAGCAGACCCTGCAATGGGACCCGGCGGTCGACGTCCTGCTCAACCGACTGCCGAACCGGTTCATCGCGCCCGGCCGGGCCCAGGACCCGGCGATCGGCGGCGACAGTCGCCAGCCGGGCCGTCCCCTCACCGAGCAGATCGGGCACCTCGCGGTCGGCCTGGACAGCAACGACGCGTTCGTGATCTTTCCGGAGGGCGGGAACTTCACCCCGCGTCGGCGGGTCCGGGCCATCGAGCGGCTGCGGGCCCGAGGGTTGGAGAAGATGGCCGTACGGGCGGAGGCGATGCGTCACGTGCTGGCACCACAGCCCGGTGGCGTACTCGCCGCGCTTGATGCGGCACCCGACGCGGGTGTCATTTTTGTCGCGCATACCGGACTCGACCGAATGCTGACCGTGGCTGACGTCTGGCGCGAACTGCCGATGGATAAGAAGATTGTGATGCGTTTCTGGTCGGTGCCGCCGGAAGAAATACCAGTTGGTCGGCAGGAGCGGATCGACTGGCTTTACGACTGGTGGAAACGTATTGACGAATGGGTCGATATCCACCGCAACAGCGCGTAAGGTGCGCCACGTGGACCAGCTCTGCGTGGTAACGACCGTGGTGGATGCCCGGTCAGTGGCGGATCTGCTTGCCGCCGCCGCGGTCGCCGGCCGGCTGGCGGCCTGCGCCCAGGTGGGTGGCCCGATGGACAGCACCTACTGGTGGCAGTCCCGGATGGAAACCACCCGGGAGTGGTCGGTGCAGTTCAAAACCGCGCCGGACCGGGTGGAGGCTCTCGTCGACCACCTCCGCAGCTCCCACCCGTACGAGGTGCCGGAGATCCTGGTGCACTGGGTGGAGAGCGGAAACCCGGACTACACCACCTGGATCCACGACCAGACCCGGACCTGAGTCGGGGATTCGGACCAGGTGGTGTGAGTACCCGCCCCCGGGACCCTGCCCGCCGCTGAGTATCCGCACTCTGTGCCGGTCGGGGCCGGCGGGTCGAGCATGCGAGGGTGAGCAATCCGCCGAGCCTGTATCCCTGCCCCGGATGTGGGGCCGGGGCCAATCTGAGCACCGGCTGCCCGCGCTGTGGACGGGCACCGGATCCGGTCGCCGCCGAGGTGGTCCGGTTGGACGGTGAGATCGTCGCGCTGGCCGCCCGGGTCGAGCAGACCCGGCAGGCGTACGCGGCGCTGGTCACCACCCTCGACGATCTCCGCCGCCGCCGCGCCGAGCTGGCCGCCCAGGTACGGGTCGCGGCGGCGACACGCCCGACCCCCGCCCCGGTCACCCCCGCCGCCGCGCCCGCACCGGTACGCCCGGAAGCGTCCACCCGGACCGTACAGAACCTGCTCTTCGTCCTCGGTGGGCTGCTGCTCTGCGCCGCCGCGATCGTCTTCATCGCGGTCACCTGGTCGGTGGTCGGGGTGGCCGGCCGAGCGGCGATCCTGGCCGGGGTCACCGCCGGTGTCCTCGCGTTGCCGCCGTTGGCGAAGCGACGAGGGCTCACCGCCACCGCCGAGACCTTCTCGGTGGTCGGACTCCTGCTGGTGGCGCTCGACGGTTACGCCGCCTGGTCGGTGAACCTCCTCGACGTCCGATCCTGGCCGGGCGCCACGTACGCGGCGCTGGTCTGGGGGGTGAGCGCCGCGGTGGCCCTCGGTTACCACCGGTCGACCCGTCTCGATGCGCCCTGGTTCACCGCACTGGCGCTGGTCCAGCCGGTACTGCCGCTGCTGGTGAGCGAGGCGGATCCCGGTGTGGCCGGCTGGGCGCTGGTCTTCGCCGCGCTGGCCGGATTCAACCTGGCCGTGGTGCACGTCGGGCGGGTCCGTTCCGGTCCCGGCTCCCGGAGCGGTGAACCGGTCCCGGCCGGCGTACGTGTGGGCGGTGGGGGGACTGATGGTCCGGCGCCCGGAGGGGTGGCGCCGGCCCGTCGGGCCGTCGGCTGGGTGGCGTACGCCGCCGCGCTGGCGATCGCCGCGTTCTGCGGCCTGATCGCGCTGCTGCTGGGCGTCGGGCCGGGAGCGCCGGTGTTGGCCGGTGGGCCACTGCTGGTCGCGGTGACGGCTCTGGTGGCCGGCGCGGTGCTCACGCGCAACGCCGGCTTCCAGGCCGCAGCCGGACTGGTGGTCGTGCTCAGCCTCGCCGCCTCGGTCCTGCGTCCGGTCCTCGACCTGGTCGGGCCGTGGGAAATGGTGGTGAGCGCGGTGGTGGTCACCGTACTGGCCGGCGCGGTCGCGTGGAGCCGCAGGTGGCTGCCGGTCGAGGTCTGGCGCGGCCCGTGGGTCGGCGGGCTGTTGCTCGTCGGCGCCCTGGGCAGCCTGATCTTGGCGATAGCCGCGATCACCGGACAGGTCGCGCTGGACCGTCGGCGGCCGTCCTGGTGGGCGGACGGCACCGGGCCGGTCAGCACGTTGGACTGGCAGGCGCCGGTCACCGTACTGCTGCTCGCGTTCTCGCTCGCGGTGCTGCTGCCCCGGCCGACCCGGGAACCGGTCGGAGTAGCCGGCGTCGGGCTGGCGGTGCTCGCCTTCCCGGCCGCGCTGCCGCTGCCCTGGTGGGGACTGGCCGTGGTGGAGCTGGCGCTCGCGGTGCCGCTGCTGCTCGCCGCCGTACGCGTACCGGCCCCCGGGGTGGCGTCGGTGCTGGTCCGGGCGCTCGTCGGAGCGGCACTGGCCGGGCACGCGCTCCTGGTCGCCTTCGCCCGTCCAGCCAGTGCCGCAGCCGCACTCGGCACGATCATGCTGACCGGGCTGGTCGTCGCCGTACTAGCCGGGACCGGTCGACCCGGCCGGGACGGCACCGGCGGCGACGAGGCACCGGACCCGGTGACAGCGGTACGGCGGATGATCGGCGGGGCGTCCCTCGCCGTCGGGCTCCTCGCCGTACCCGCGACGACGACGGTCGGACTCTTCGCCGCCGGGGCGCAACCGTGGTGGCAGGCGCGGGCCGCGCTCGCCAGCGGCGTACTCGTCCTCGGTGCGATGCTCCTGGTACGTCGCCACCGACCCGGCCACCTGCCGTACGCCGACACCGCGCTCGCCGGCACCGCACTGGTGACCGGGTTGGCCCCGCTGGCCGGCCGCACCGACGAGCCGGTCGGGCTCTACTCGGCGTTGGCGCTGCTCCTCGTGGTCGCCGCGCTCCAGACTGGCGGAGCGCTGACGACCCGGGGTGTGGGCGCCCGAACCACCGACACCGAACCGGTCCAGGCGCCGCAGCCCGGACACCGGGTATCCGGCCCGGCGTTGGCCAGCCTGTTCTGCGTGCCGGTGCTGGCGTTCCCGGTCCTGCTGGCGGTCGCACCGACGGTCGGCGCGGTGCTGCTCGGCCCGTACGGTTGGCTGGGCCAGGTCTGGTCGGGGGCGCCCGCCGGTGTGGGGCTCGCCCCGTACGGCTGGCCCGTCGACGGCCGTGCCGCTGCCGCACTGGTGGTGCTGACCGCCGTACTCGCCCTCGCCGGCTGGAGTTGGCACCGCACCATCGGCGGGGCGGCCATGGTGGCGTTCCCGGTGGCCGCGACAGCGGTGCCGGTTGTGCTCGCCTGCGTCGGCGCCAACTGGCCGGTGGTGCCGGGGGTGGCCCTGCTCGGTGGACTCGCCGCGCTGCTCGCCGGCACCGTACCGATCGGCCGCACGGCAGCGCCCGGCGCGACCCGGTTCGGGCTGGTGTCCGTACCCGTGGGGGTGTTGCTGGCCGGGGCCGGCCTGGCCGGCGCGTTGCCCACCAAGGCCAGCACCCTGCTCGCGTTGAGCCTGGTCGTGCTGGTCGCCACGGCGATCGGCGCGGCGGCCGGCGGCGCGGCGCCACTGCCGGCGGTCCGGATCGTCGGCTGGCTGGTCGCGAGCGGCGCCGCCCTGACCCTCGCGGTCGCCGTCAGCCGGGCGGCGGAACTGCCGCTACGGGTGGCCGCCCTCGTGGTGCTCGGGGTCGCCGTGGCGGTGCTGGCCGGCGGCGTGCTGCTGCGCGGACGGCGGTCGGCCGAGTCGATCGCGATCGAGGCGGCCGGGCACGCCGGGGCGTTGGTCGCACTGCTGCTCACCGTCGGTTCCGCCCGGTACGCCGCCGCGGTCGCCACCATCTGGGGGGTGGTGGTCGGGGTACGGGCGCTGCGCCCTGGTGAGCCGGCCCGGCGCCGATCACTGCTCGCCTCGGCGGCAGCCGGTTGTGAACTGCTCGCGGTCTGGGTGCTGCTCGCCTCTGCGCAGGTGGCGGTGCTGGAGGCGTACACCCTGCCCACAGCGCTCTGCGCGTTGGTCGTCGGTGCGCTGGCGCTGCATGTCCAGCCGGCGCTGAGCAGTTGGGTGACGCACGGCCCCGGGCTCGCGGCGGCACTCCTGCCCAGTCTCGCGTCGGTGCTGGTCGACGGGGACCAACCGTGGCGGCGGCTGCTGCTCGGAGTGGGCGCGCTGGCGGTGGTGCTTGCCGGGGCGCACTGGCGGCGGCAGGCGCCGGTGTTGCTCGGCGGCGCCACCCTGGCCGTCGTCGCCCTGCACGAGGTGGTCGGCGCGTGGGACCAGCTACCCCGGTGGATCTTCCTGGCCGCCGGCGGGCTCGCGCTGATCGGGCTCGCCATCACGTACGAGCGTCGGCGGCGGGACCTGGTCCGTTGGCGCGCGGCGGTCTCCCGGATGAGCTGACCGCCGGATGTAAGGAGGGGCGGCGCGGTATAGAGGGAGGGGGAAAAGAGGGGGCCCGGAACGACCCGGCGCCCGGGGGGGGTCGCGCACACACAGAACGGGGCGGGAGGGG
>NZ_JBITIH010000015.1:0-175887 GCF_044458865.1 Micromonospora sp. NPDC050417 | reverse complement strand
GGGGGGGGGCCGGCGGCCGGCGCCGCCCCGGCGGGCGCCCGCGCGCCCGGGGCGCCGGCGCGGTGGCGCGCCGCCCCCCGCCCCCCCCCCCGCAGCCCCCCCCCCCCCCCCCCCCCCTTACGCCGCCGGCGGTAGGGCTGGCACTACCGCGCATTAGGGGGCTTCCTGGGTTACTCAGCGCAAGCTCGATCGCGAGACTTGGGTGAGCGCGCGTCGCCCGGCGCGTCATCGAATTCCGAGCATTCTGGGAGAAGTCATGACGGTCGGTGCGGTGGCGGAGCCTGCCCTTCGGCGAGGAAGTGATTACGCGCAGTTATCTCGACGGATCAGTCAGGCGGGTCTGCTGAACCGCCGACCCGGTTGGTACGTAGCCAAGATCGCGTTGACGGTGGGCCTCTTCGCCGCCGGCTGGGTCTCCCTTGTCCTGGTCGGCGACTCGTGGTGGCAACTACTCGTCGCGGTCCTCCTTGCGATCGGCTCCACCCAGGTCGCCTTCCTCGGACACGACGCCGGTCACCGGCAGATGTTCCGCAACCGTCGGGCCAGCGAGGTCGCCGGTCTGCTCGCCGCGAACCTGGCCGTCGGGCTGAGCTACGGCTGGTGGATCGACAAGCACAACCGGCACCACGCCAACCCCAACCACGAGGACCACGACCCCGACGTAGGCGCCGGAGCCCTGGTCTGGACCGACGAGCAGGCGCGCGAGCGGCGCGGCTTCGGCCACTGGCTGGCGCGGCACCAGGCGTACCTCTTCTTTCCCATGTTGACCCTGGAAGGCTTGAACCTGCACTACGCGAGCTTCCAGGGACTGTTCCGGGCACCGATGCGGTACCGGGCGGTCGAGGCCGTGCTGTTGGTCGCGCACGTGGCCGCGTACCTCGGTGTGGTCTTCGCCGTACTGTCGCCGGTCAAGGCACTGGTCTTCATCGCCGTACACCAGGGATTGTGGGGGGTCTACATGGGCTGCTCGTTCGCCCCGAACCACAAGGGGATGCCGGTGCTGACCGCCGAGGACGACCTCGACTTCCTCCGCAAGCAGGTGCTGACCTCCCGCAACGTCCGGGGCAGCCGGGTCGTCGACTTCGCGCTCGGCGGGCTGAACTACCAGATCGAACACCACCTCTTCCCGAGCATGCCCCGCTCGAATCTGCGCAAGGCCCAGCCGATCGTCCGGCAGTACTGCGCGGAACAGGGCATCCCGTACGAGGAGGCCGGCCTGCTCGACTCGTACGCCCAGGCGCTGCGGCACCTGCACAGTGTCGGAGCCGGACTGCGCGCCGACCGTTGACCCGTCCCGCGCCGAACGTTGATCCGTCCCGGGTCGGCCCGGTGCAGGCCGGGGTGGGTGCATCCGGTGGGTGCGCCGGCCCCGGTTGCCCTCCCCGGGCGGGAAGTGCGGCGGTAAGGTCTGCCTCATGGCAGAGGTGCTGGACGCCGAGGCGGTGCGTGGTGAGCTGGAGCGGCTGGACGGCTGGTCCGGTCACCCCGCGATGATCACCCGTTCCGTCGAGCTGGGCAGTTTCCCGGAGGCGATCACGACGGTCGACCGGGTCGCGGCGGTGGCCGAGGAACTCAACCATCATCCGGACATCGACATCCGCTGGCGTACGGTGACCTTCCGGTGCACGACCCACTCCGTAGGGGGCGTGACCCGCCGGGACATCCAGCTCGCACAGCGTATCGACCAGATCCTCGGGGGAGCGGCGTGAGATTCGAGATCAGTAAGGTCCTCGACGCGATCGAGGGCCGGGTCTGCACCGATCCGTCGCTGGCCCGTGCCGTACTGGACCTGGCCGAGGTGGTGCGCTACACCGACTTCGACGGCGGCCGGCCGGCGAGCATGCTCCGGCTCGGCATCGTCATCGACGCACTCAGCCGGCAACTGGAAGAGGACAGCGTCCCGGTCTATCCGGTGGTGCACCGGGCGCTCCTCTCCGACGCCGACCTCACTTCCAACGAGCGCATGGTGGTCCGGCGGTGGGCCGATGACGGGCTGGTCGAGGTGTTGCCCAACCCGGTCGAGCGGATGCTGGAGCTGGCCGACCTGCTCGGCCTGCCGGTGCTCAGCCGGATGCGGTTCGACGGCATGCTCGGGCGCTACCCCTGGCTGAGTTCGCAGCCCGGCCGCCTGCTCGCCCCGGTGAACAGCCCGAACGGGCCGACCCTGGTGGCCCAGGCCGGTGGCAAGGCGGTATGGACCTCGCCCGGCCCGTCCCCGACCGGGGCGAAGCTGCTGTCCCGGCTCTGGCGTTGCCCCGAACCGGGCTGCGTGCTGTTCGGCGATGGTGGCGGTGGGGGCGGCGGTTCCTTCGCCGATCTGGCCCGGTCCGACCGCGAACCGGGCGGGCAGCCCCCGCCCACGCTGCGCGGCGGCGCCCCGAGCTGCCCCCGGCACGACCGCCGTCTCACCGACGCCGGCCCCCGGCCGGACGCCGAGGTGCTCTCGGTCCGCGTCGGTGGCCAGGTACGTCGTCGTTTCGTGGTTTCCGCAGACCGACCGGTGATGGTCGGCCGCGCGCCGGAGGAGTCCGGTGGGGTCGTGCTCGGCCAGTGGCTGAGCGAGGAGGCCCGGCGTTGGATCAGCCGCAACCACGTCCGTTTCGAGTTGCGCGGCGGCGACCTGGTGGCGTTCGACGTGAGCACCAACGGTTCGGGTGTCCGGCCCGGTGGTTCGATGGACGAGGACGACCGGATCGCGTTGAAGCAGCAGGCCAACCGGGTGCTGCGCGGCGGTGACATCGTCGAGCTGTACCCCGGTGTCCAGATCGGTCGGTCGTCGAACTGGACCTCCGGCGGGGTCATCAACCCCACCTCGGTGATGGCCGAGGCGCCGACGATGGCGATGCGGGTCATCGAGCGCCCCTGAGTGCAACCTTCGCGTACGTGGAAAGCGGTCACCCGGGTTCGGGTGACCGCTTTCCACGTACCGGTTCGTCAGGTGATCGGCCCGTTCATGCAGATGCGGGGAGCCCGAACCACACATCTCAAGCGGTCAGCCCGATTCGTCAACTCGACTGTCTCCTGACCGGTTCGTCGAGGTGACTCCCCGGTCTCAGCTCAGGATGGCGCGAAGCTGCTCGACGGCGAAGTCCAGCTCCTCGGGCTCGACCACCAGTGGCGGGGCCAGCCGGATGGTCGAGCCGTGGGTGTCCTTGGCGAGCACGCCCCGGTCGGCCAGCCGTTCGCACGCCTGTCGGCCGGTCATCAACGACGGGTCGATGTCGATCCCGGCCCAGAGGCCACGGCCGCGTACGGCGACGAGGCCCTCGCCGACCAGCCCACCGAGTGCCGTGTGCAGCCGAGCGCCGAGTTCGGCCGAGCGGCGTTGGAACTCGCCGGTGGCGAGCAGCCGCACGACCTCGGTGGCGACCGCGCAGGCCAGCGGGTTGCCGCCGAAGGTCGAACCGTGCTCGCCTGGGCGCAGCACGCCGAGTACGGACGTGTCGGCGGCGACCGCGGAGACCGGCACGATGCCGCCGCCGAGCGCCTTGCCGAGCAGGTACATGTCCGGCTTGACGTCCTCGTGGTCGAGGGCGAACGTGGTGCCGGTCCGGCCCAGACCGGACTGGATCTCGTCGGCGAGGAAGAGCACGTTCTGTTCGGTGCAGAGCTGCCGTACGCCCGGCAGGTAGCCGGTCGGCGGCACCACCACGCCCTGTTCGCCCTGGATCGGTTCGAGCAGTACGGCGACGGTGGTCTCGTCGATCGCCTCGGCCAGCGCGGTGAGATCCCCGTACGGGACGATCCGGAAGCCGGGGGTGTACGGCCCGAAGTCGTTGCGGGCGTCCGGGTCGGTGGAGAAGCTGATGATGGTGGTGGTCCGGCCGTGGAAGTTGCCGTCGGCGACGACGATGGTCGCCTGGCCCGCCGGTACGCCCTTGACCTGGTACCCCCACTTGCGCGCGACCTTGATCGCGGTCTCCACGGCTTCGGCGCCGGTGTTCATCGGCAGGACGAGTTCGGTGCCGCAGAGGTCGGCCAGCTCGTGACAGAAGTCGGCGAACTGGTCGTGGATGAAGGCGCGGCTGGTCAGGGTGAGCCGGTCGAGCTGTTCGTGCGCGGTGGCGATCAGCTTCGGGTGGCGGTGGCCGAAGTTGAGCGCCGAGTAACCGGCCAGGCAGTCGAGGTAGCGCTTGCCGTCGACGTCGGTCACCCAGGCGCCCTCGGCGGAGGAGATCACCACGGGCAGCGGGTGGTAGTTGTGCGCGGTCCAGCGTTCCGCGTCGCGTACCGCCCCTGGGGTGAGCAGCATGTCGTCCACGATCACTTGCTTGCCTCTCGCTTCCGCAGCACCAGGGTGCAGCACTTCGGTCCGCCGCCCGCTTTGCGTAGCTCGGACAGATCAATGCCAATTGTCGCGTATCCGCGCTCCCGAAGTTGGGCAGCCAGGCCGGTCGCCTGGGCCGGAAGCACCACGTTCCGTCCGTCGCTGACCGCGTTCAGACCGAGCACCTCGGCGTCCGCCGCGTCGGCCAGGACCGCGTCCGGGAAGAGCCGCCGCAGTACGGCCTGACTGCCGGCGGAAAATGCCTCCGGCAGGTACGCCACGGTCTGTTCGTCCAGCACGCAGAGCGCGGTGTCCAGGTGGTAGAAGCGCGGGTCGACCAGTTGCAGCGTCACCACCGGCCGGCCGAAGACCTCCTGCAACTGGGCGTGCGCCGCGTGGGTGGTGCGGAACCCGGTACCGGCCAGCAGCATCCCGCCGGCGAGCAGGATGTCGCCCTCGCCCTCGTTGACGTACTTGGCCTCGTGGACCGGGTACCCGGCCCGCTCGAACCACGACCGGTACGCGGGTGCCTCGTCGGCCCGCTGCGGGTCACGGAACTGGACGGCGAGCACCTCGCCGTCCACCACGGTCGCGCCGTTTGCGGCGAAGACCATGTCGGGCAGGCCGGGCACCGGTTCGATCTCGTCGACCGTGTGGCCGAGGTCGAGATACGTGCGGCGCAACGTCTCCCACTGCCGGATGGCGAGCGCGGCGTCGACCGGAGCGCTCGGATCCATCCACGGATTGATCGCGTATTCGACGGCAAAATATGTGGGCCGGCACATCAGGTAGTGCCGGCGGCTGCTATCCAGCGTCATGCCCTGCTCCCAGTGGTCGGGCGCGCCCGGCCGGGGTCGGCTCACGGGCTGGCGCGTAACCCAACGCTATGCGGCCGGGCCTGGCCGGAACCACTGGGAGAAGTTGCGTTGTGCGACGGATCGTTGCGTCTGAAGCCGCCCCTTGCGGCGATTCGTTGCGTCAGGTGATCGGCAACCCGGTCACCCGGTGTCGCCGGTCATCGCTGAGGGGGCGGCGTGGACGCCGCCCCCTTCATCGACTCAGCTCTGGCGGTGAACCACCCCCGGCGAGCTACGCCCGAGCGGTGCACCACCGCTCTGGCGTCATATCTGCCCCCTAGAAACGGTCCACAAACTGTGAGTCGAGCCACTCGCGGAACCGCAGCACCCAGTCCCCGTCCGTGGTCGGCCAGGTGAACTGCCCGGTCATCGCGAGGATGCCCAGGACCACCGCGCCGAGCCCCAACACCAGGCCGAGCAGCGCGTCGGACTTGCCGGCGACGTGTCGGCGACTGGTGGCCGAGACGCCGGCGACACCGAGCAAAGCGCCGATCGCGCCGATCGCGATGCCGTACCCGGCGAGGGCACCGGTCAGCACGAAGAGGGCCGCGGCCACGCCGAGGATCAGGCTCAGGGTGGCGAGCAGGCTGGCCCGGGGACGCGGGCCCGCCGGCGGCACCACGGTGGGCTCGCGGTCCACCCGCTCGGTGCCGGTCGTCCGGTCGAGGCTCCGGTCGCGACGGTCGTCCCGGGGTACGTCCTCTCGGGCGGGGCGACCGTCGACCCGCGTGTCGTCGTCCTGGGTGACACTCGTACGTGGGCGGTTGATGACCGGTGCGGTCGCCGAGCTGGCCGACGAACTGCGGTACGTCGCCCGCTCACCCGGCGGAGCCACCGCGCCCGGCGGAGCCACCACACCGGTGGCGCCCGCCTGCCCGCTGTCGGTCGTCGGCGCACTGTCGGTCGTCGGCGCGGACGTCACCGTCGACTCCGGCTCGGTCGACGCCGCTGTTCGCCGCGAGAGCGAAGGAATTCTGACCACCACACACCTCCTGGTCGGAGCGCGGCTACCTACGCCTGTTCGCCGGTGCCCACGCGGTTACGAGCATCGGAGTACCCCGATCTCCGAACCGCCAACCACCCAGGCCGGGGGCCGCTGTGTCGCGGAGCAGCGTCGGCGCCACGTACTGGTCGCCACCACGCTGGCCACGCTCCCGGTGCTCGTACCCTGACCTGCGGCAACACGCGGACCTGGTGCCGTTCCCGCCGTTACCATCGGCCTGGCCACAGTGGTTGAGCTGGGCCGATGCGGTCGGAGGCCGATCAGGTGGCGGATATCGGGGAGAGCGTGCGGGGCCTGCGGGGCTCCGAGGGACGCGGCCGGGTCACGTTCGTCGAACTGTTCTTCGACCTGATCTACGTACTCGCGGTCACACAGTTGACCCACCTCCTCCTCACCCACCTGACTCCTCTCGGCGCGGTGCAGACCCTGTTGCTGTTGCTGGCGATCTGGTGGGCCTGGGTGGACACCGCCTGGGTCACCAACTGGTTCGACCCGGACCAGTTGGGTGTCCGACTGATGTTGGTCGTCCTCATGTTGCTCAGCCTGATCGTCTCGGCGTCACTGCCGCAGGCGTACGGGGAGCGGGGCATCTGGGTCGCCGGGGCGTACGCGGCGATCCAGGTCGGGCGGAACGTCTTCGTCATACTGACGCTGGGTCGGCCCGGCACTGGAGCGGCGACGGAGTCGGCGGAGCAGAAGCGCCAACGGCTCGGGCTGCGGCTCAACTTTCAGCGTTTGCTGGTGTGGAAGGCTGTCTCCAGCGCGCTCTGGGTGGCGGGTGGCCTCTCGCACGGGCCGACCCGGCTCGCGTTCTGGGCCGCCGCCGTGGTGATCGAATACCTCGCCGCCATCGCCGGCTTCTGGGTTCCCGGAGCGGGCAAGTCCACCCCGGCGGACTGGCCGGTCAACGGCCGGCACCTCGCCGAACGCGGGCAGCTGTTCATCCTGATCGCACTCGGCGAATCGATCCTGATCACTGGTACGGTCTTCGGGGCCCGTCCGGCCGAGGCGCTGCACCTGCTCGCGTTCACCGTTTCGTTCGTGGGCAGTGTCGCCCTCTGGTGGCTCTACTTCGACCGAGGCGCCGAGGCCGCCAGCGCGGCGATCGACCAGTCGGAGAACCCGGGGCAGATCGGCCGCTCGGCGTACACCTATTTCCAGTTGCCGATGGTCGCCGGCATCATCGTCGCCGCGGTCGGGGACGACCTCGTCATCGCCCATCCGGGCGGCCATGCCGACACCGTCACCATCGTCACCGTGCTCGGCGGGCCGGCCCTCTTCCTTGCCGGACACCTGCTCTTCAAACGTTCCGTCTTCGCCACCTTCTCGCTGCCCCGGTTGCTCGCCATCGTCGCGCTCGCAGCCCTGGTGCCGGTGGGACCGAACGTGTCGCCGCTGGCTCTGTCCGCCATCGCCACCCTGGTGGTGGCCGGTGTCGGGGTCTGGGACGCGATCCGGCATCCGCGCCGTCAGCCGATCCTCGGGTGAGCGTTATCACGTGCGCGGGTCGACGCCGGTCCTCGGCACCGATGCGCGCCGCGATCGAATTCCGTCGAATTCGGCCGTCGGCAACTTCCTTCCAGTGGCTGATTTGTCAGGGGAAATGACCGAAATGCCGTGCGAATTCGCCGTCGGACGCACCTTCTTCCCGAGCGAGGGGTTTGTCAAGATCCACCGTTCGGTGGAGCCCGGAAAGCGGCCCCGAAGCGTCCTTATGCTGGGCTGCGGGTGCACGGGTCCGATCGACTCGCCTACCCGCGGGCTCCTGTGGCGCGCTGGCAAACACCCGGGAACAACTCGGGGGGAAGACAACCGGGGAAGGCAACACGATGACCGACTTCGCCACACGTACCTGGGAAGGCATGACCATCCCGGCTGCCGGTTCCTATTCTCTGGATCAGTCGCACAAGCGGATCGGTTTTGTGGCCCGACACATGATGGTGAGCCCCGTACGGGGGGAGTTCGCCGAGGCGACCGCCCATATCCACGTGGCGGCGGACCCCTTGGCCTCCTCGGTGAGTGCGACGATCCTGGCGGCGAGCCTCACCACCGGGAGCAACGATCGGGACACCCACCTGAGGAGTCCCGACTTCCTCGACGTGGAGCGCTATCGGACGCTCGAATACCGGAGTACGGGCATCAAGTGGGAGCGCAACGAAGACCCGATCTTCGCCTGGGCCCGGTTGAGGAACCACCGGTTGGGTCAACGGGGCGCGGGGCGCGAGGTACTGCCGCACGCCGTCCAGACGCCCGGACGATTCGTGCTCACCGGAGAGTTGACGGTCAAGGGGATCACTCGGGCGGTCGACCTCCAGGTGGAGTTCGGGGGTGCCCGTCGTGATCCCTACGGGCAGGACATCTTCGGCTTCAGTGCGACCGCGGACGTCGACCGCGAGGACTACGGACTTCTCTGGAACGTGGTTCTCGAAAGCGGCGGAGTTCTCGTCGGCAAGACGGTACGGATCGAGATCGCCGGTGAGGCGATCCGTCAGTCCTGAACCGCCCGAGCGCAGCCACCCCGCCCATGGTTCGAGGGCTCATTCGGACTTGAGCATGATCTGCACCCAGTTGTGCCGCGGCGCTGAGCCGATCCCCAGGTAGAGCTGGTCCGAGGTGACGCGGTCGGTCACCGCGAGTGCGCCGTAGCCCACCACGAGTGCACCAAGCCCACCGTGACCGCGTCGTACCTACCCGTGTGCTCGTCGTACGCCACCCCGTTTTCCTGTCAGCACGTCGTGCGTCTCGGTCGAACGTGGGCACGCTGGATCCCTTCGCGTTGATCTGGCGGCGCCGGGCGTCGTCCCGCGACCGAGCCAGGGCGTCCGCCGACGGTATGGCGTGGATCCCGGCAGGCAAACCGGCCGGCGATCGTTGAACGCTCACCGGCGGAGCTACGTGTACCCAGTGATCCTCACTCTTCCCTGGTGTTTGTCAGTGCGGGTCACGCGTGGTGTCGTACCGGCATGTGAACATGGCTGTCAGTAAGGGGGCCCGAGATGACGTGGGATGAGGTGCTCGAATACTGCCTGGCCAAACCGGGTGCCTGGCGGGACGAGCCGTGGGAGACCGACATCGTGGTCAAGGTCGGCGGCAAGATCTTCGCGTTTCTCGGCTCGGAGTCACGGACGGCGGTCGGGGTGAAGTGCGGTGCGGACCGCGAGATTGCCGACGAGTGGTTGCTCCGCCACCCCCATGACGCCTCGGTGATGGCCTACATCGGGCGGTACGGCTGGAACAGCCTGCGGATCGACGGCACCATCCCGGACGACGAACTCGTCGAGGCGCTCGACGCTTCCTACGAGGCGGTCCTGAGCAAGCTCCCGTTGAAAGACCGGCCAACCGCCTGACCAGGGCTTTTGTGAAGAGGCGGCAAAGATTCGGTACGGCGGCGATGGAGCCCGAACTGCCCGGGCCGTCAGCATCGTTCGCTGACCCGAACCACATACTTCCTTCGTATCCGGCCGGTTCACTCCCTGACAGCTTCACGCGACGCGGGTCAAGGGAGAGGTTGGCGCAATGTTCGACTACCAGGGGCGGACAGGGTACGAAACAATCAGCGACGTCGATCGTAAGGAGTTCCACGAGCAGGGTTTCCTGCTGCTGCGGCAGGTGCTGACCGAGGAGCACCGGGCGGCGCTGGAGAAGGCGGTCGACCGGATTCACGACCGGATGGCCACGGCGGGCAACACCGCGAAGAACGGGACCCTGCACCTGCTCGGTTTCCTTGAGCGGGACGAACTCTTCGGCGAACTACTCACCCACCCGACGACGTTCCCGTACATCTGGGGGCTGCTCGGCTGGAACATCTACACCCACCACAACCACCTCGACGTGACGCCCCCGGAGCCGGCCGCCGAGGCGGAGCGGCCCTACTGGGGCTGGCACCAGGACGGCTACCGGCAGAACTCCGATCCGGAGACGTTGGATCCCGACCAGCCTCGGCCGATGTTCTCACTGAAGGTCGCGTACGTGCTCTCCGATCTCTCGGAGACCGGCCGGGGTGCCACCAAGGTCATCCCGGGTAGTCACACCAAGAACTCGCTACCCCGCCCGGCGGATCTCTCGGTGCACCACCCCGACCCGGAGGGCACGGTCGAGATCACCGCCAACCCCGGCGACGCGTTCGTCTTCGACCGCAGGCTGTGGCACTCGCGGTCGATCAACCGCTCCAGCATCACCCGCAAGATGCTCTTCGTCGGTTACACGTACCGCTGGATCCGTCCCCTCGATGACCTGCACCTCGACCAGGACGGCCCGTGGTGGGCAGCGCGTACGCCGGTGCAGCGGCAGTTGCTGGGGGAGAGCACCCACACGGCCAACCACTGGGGCGTCAACTGGGACGGGTACGTGGACGACGAGATCCCGCTGCGCCGCGAGCTCAAGCAGCGCCGGGGCCTCGACCGCACCATCCCCTGGCTCCGTTGACCCGGAGCCGGTCCGCTCGGCGGCTAACGGGGCCGGGCGGAGTCCCACGCACGTTGGCTCGCCCGGCTGTCGCCGGGTGACTGGCGGGCGCGGAGCCAGACCTGTTCGTCGCCGCTGATCGCGACGTGTCCCTCACCGAGATCGGCGGCGGCGGCGACCTGCGGGTACCGCACGACCAGGTCACCGAGGAAGGCCAGGCACAGGTCGTCGGCGTCGTAGCCGCGTTCGTCGAGCACGTCGTACGCGCCCTCGTCCAGGCTGATCCGGGTGATCGGACGCTCTCCGTCGAGCACCGCGGTGGTGGTCAGCGCCCAACTGTCCGGGCCGACCGGGAAGGGAAAGTCCGGCTCCAACTCGCCGACCAGCCGCCATGCGCCCACCGGGTGCTCCGAGACGGGCAACCAGGCGAATGCCTGCCGGTTGCGACTGCTCGCGCTGGCCTGCTCCGCCCAGGGCCAGCGGCCGTCCCGGTCCGGCCAGACCAACTGGAGGACGGGGACGGCGAAGCCGTCGTAGAAGCGGTGCGCGGTGCCGAACAGGGCATTGCGCCACGAGTCATGCACCGGCCGCAACTGGGTCGGGAAGCCCTCCAGGACGCCTTCGAACGGTTCCCCGGGCTCGGGCCAACCCTGTTCGCGTCCGAGCGCCACGCACGCGTTGAGCCAGTGCTGCATGTTCTCGCCGTCGAGCCCGAACATCACGATCTCCGGTCGGCGGAACGAGTGCCACAGCCCGACCGTGTACGCGAAACCGATCCCGCCCTCGACCCGCAGCGCCGACCAGCCGTGCTCCTGGATGGTGGCGAGGACCTTGTCGTCCCGTCCGGCGGAGGCGTCGGCGCAGATCAGACAGGGGCAGGAGGAGTCGGTCACCCCGCGACTCTACCGACGCCCCGGCGGGCGTGCCCGGCCTGGTCAGGGCGGTCCACACCCGGGTTTCCGCCGAGGCAGTTCGGGCAGCTCCAGCGGGCGCGTACGGTGCTCGCACGCGTTCCCCGTACGCATTTGTCGGAGTTGGCGAGCGGTGCCGGTTACTACGACCAGGCCCACATGACAGCGGAGTTCCGGCGTCTCATGGGCGTACCCCGGGTGCCTTTCTCGCCGGGTGCCGGCCCACGGCCGGCGACTGCCGCGACGGGCATTGACGATCGTGGGGCGCTCCAGCGGACATTGGCGATCTCCGGATACCCCGCCCGGGCGCCGCCGGACCCTCGCGACCTGGGTCGGTACGCAATGATGCCTATGTTGTTGCGCGCTCCCAACTGGAGGTCATCGGTGTCCCCTCGTTCCCCTCGGGTGAACGTCCAGATGCGCCATCGGTCCCAGGAACGGATCATCGGTGCGGCGTTGGAGGTCTTCGCGGCTCACGGATACGAGGGAGCGACCATCTCCCAGATCACCGAGCGGGCGCAGGTGTCCCGGGGGCTCATCTCCTACTACTTCGCCTCCAAACGTGACCTGCTGGAGGCGGTCCTGGGGCGCTGGCTGGACAGCGTGCTCTCGATGCTGGACGACCAGGGCGAGGACGTGCCGGCGGACCGGTTGCTCGCCGTCGTGATCGACCGGGCTCTGCTCGGCGCCCGCGAGTTCCTCGGTATGCAGCGGTTGATGCTCTGCCTGATGCTCCAGCCCGGCACTCGTGAGGTGTTCGCCAAGGTGGAGCGGTCACGTTCGGGCGCGGTACGGGCCTTCGAGGAGCGGCTGCGCGCGATCTTCAAGGCGCGGGGGGCGGCTGACCCGGCGTTGGAGGAGGTGCTGTTGCGCAGCGTGCTCGAAGGTGTGGTCTACAAGCTCGCCGTGTACGAGAACACCTACCCGCTCGCGGACGTCCGGCCCCGGTTGTACGAGCTCTATCAGTTGGGGGAGCCGTCGCCGCTGCCGTTGCCACCGGACGACTTCCGGGTCACCGACGGGTTGCGTACCCCCGTCTGACGGTGGCCGTCCGCTCGCAGACCGTCGACTTGCCAACGCCCGGTTGACTAGCTGATGATCGGGCTCGTAGGGTCGTGTCGACAATGGACTGGACGGACGTACAGTCAACCGTCGCCGCGACCCCAGTGCCCCCTCGCGCCTCCGCCATGGCCGAGGGGGCACTGGCTTTGTAAGGAAGGGCCCCCTCTTATCGTTTTCGGTAGAGGAAGGGCCCCCTGTTAACCCACGCCGTGGGTGAGGGGCGGCCGAGGCGGCAGACCGCATAGGCTTGGTCACCATGCCTGAGGGACACACCATCCACCGGCTCGCGGCACGCCACCGGGCGCTCTTCGCGGGCGACAAGGTGCTGGTCGACAGCCCTCAGGGCCGGTTCGCCGAGGGGGCGGCGCTGCTGAGCGGCACGGTCCTGGAGGGCACCGAGGCGTACGGCAAGCATCTGCTCCATCATTACGCCAACGGCGTGAGCCTGCACGTCCACCTCGGGTTGTACGGCAAGTTCGCCGACGGTGACGGCGAGCCGCCGGACCCGGTCGGGCAGGTCAGGCTGCGGATGAGCACCGACCGGCACTGGCTGGAACTGCGCGGGCCGACCGCTTGCGAGGTGCTCACCCCGCCCGAGGTCGAGGCGCTGCGGCTTCGGCTCGGCGCCGATCCGCTGAGGCGCGACGCCGACCCCGACGCCGCGTACGGGCGGATCGGGCGCAGTCCGACCCCGTTGGCGGCGCTGCTGCTGGACCAGACGATCGTGGCCGGCACTGGTCTGATCTTCGTGACCGAGGCGCTCTTCCGGGCCGGCACGCATCCGCGCATGTCCGGGCAGCGGCTGACCGGGTCCGGCTGGGCGGCGCTCTGGGACGATCTCGGGGAGTTGATGTGGTCCGCGGTGGCGACCGGTCGGATCGATACCGTACGCCCGGAGCACCTGCCGGAGGCGATGGGTCGTGCGCCCCGGGTGGACCGGCACGGCGGCGAGGTGTACGTCTACCGCCGCGCGGGTCAGCCCTGCCACGTCTGCGGTACGCCGATCAGCCAGGGCGAGTTGGTCGGGCGCAACCTGTACTGGTGCCCCACCTGCCAGCCGCGCTGACCGGGCGGGCCGACGCCGAGGGCGGAGGACCCGACCAGTCAGTTCTCGCCGGGGCCGGGAGCGAGCGGTTTAGCTGCCGGACAACGGCCTGTTTTATATCTTTACGGAGGTAGGAACAAGACCAGGAATGGGCGCCTCTCGCTGGTCCGGCGTGCATAGGAGGCAGCCGCCGTGACGTCGAGTCCGCTACCACGGATCCTGCGTAAGGGGGACGAGCCCGAGTACCCCACGTTCCTGGAACTCTTCTTCGATCTGGTCTACATCTTCCTGCTCGCCCGTATCGCGGGTGCCCTGGCCGCCGACCCCAGCGTGCGTAACGCGGTGATGTTGTCGGTGCTGCTGGCCGCCGCGTGGTGGGTCTGGGTGCTGACGGCGTGGCTGACCGACCTCTTCAACCCGCAGATGCCGATCATCCAGGCGACGGTTCTCGCGGTCATGTTCGGCACCCTTGTCATGGCGATCTCAGTGCCCCGAGCGTTCGGCTCCGCCGGCTGGATATTCGTCGCCGGGTATTTCGGCATCCATCTCGCCCGCGACCTGGTGTTGATTCCGGGAACCCGGGTCAACCGCTACATCCAGGCCAGGAGTGTCCGGGTGTTCTTCTGGTTCGGCGTCACCGGTCCGTTCTGGGTGGCCGGCGCGCTCGTGGACGGCACGGCCCGGCTGGTGCTCTGGGCCGTCGCGGTCGCGGTGGACCTCGGCTCGGCGCGGGTCGGCTGGCCTACGCCGAGACTCGGTCGGACGGAACTCGCCAGCCAGATCTTCACCGGAACCCACCTTTCGGAACGGCACCGGGAGATCTTCATCATCGCGCTCGGTGAGTTGATCCTGACGACCGGGCTGGAACTCTCCCTCAGTGGCTTCGAGGCGGGTCGGGTCGTGGCCAGCGCGGTGGCGTTCCTCAACGCGGTGCTGCTCTTCCAGCTCTACTTCCACCGGGTCCGTCAACTGTTGGCACCGGCCAACGTCGCCCTGGTGGAGCGGGTCCGTTCCGGCACCTCCACCTCCTACACCCACCTCGTCATGGTGGCGGGGGTGGTGGTCATCTCGGCGAGCGACATCCTCGTCATCGGTCGCCCGTTCGGCGAGGCACCCACGAGCTGGGTCGTGCTGATTTTGGGCGGTCCGGCGCTGTTCCTGCTCGGGGGCTTCCTTTTCGATCTTGTGATGACCGGCCGGCTGCTCCGGTCTCGTGCGGTCGCGTTGGTCGTCCTGGGGGCGATCGGGCCCGTGATGCCCCTCCTCTCGCCGCTCATGATCATGATCTTGGCAAACCTGGTGCTGCTGCTGACCCTGCTCGTGGAGACGCTGGTCCGGACCACGTGGTTGAGTGGCCCGCCGGTCCCGGCGCCGTGATGTGTGTGGCGCCGGGATCTGTGTCAGGTAGGCCGGCTCAGTGCGGGCGGATGTGGCTCCCGGGGATGCTTCCGGGTGCTGAGCAGGTTGGCTGCCGCGATCAGGGCGAGAATGACCACGTCGATGATGGTGATCGTGATCGGCGGTATAAGGGGCGTCGTGGGTACCACCGCGGCGAGCATGACCAGCCCGACCAGCCGGGACCGGGAGACGTGCCCGAAGACGACGTAGTCGAGCAGTCCGCGGCCGAGCAGGAAGAGGGCCGGACCGCCGAGAAGCGCCGGCACCCAGTGCGGCGGCGTCGTACCGAACGGATGTTCGACGACGAGTTGACATGTCCCCGCCGTGAGGACGATGCCGGCCACGATCACCACGTGGATGGCGGCGGTGAACTGCCCGAGTCGGGAAGGGTCCGCCGACCGGGAGATGGCGATCGTCATCAGTTCGCCGGCGCGGTAGATGTAGATCCGCCACATCAGCACCGTCATCATGAATACCACCAGAACCGCCCACGCCTGGTCGATCCGCTGAGCTGTTGACTCGCCGAATGCCTTGCCGGTCACGAAGATGGACACGCCGAGCGCGATGATCACAAACTGCCGGTAACGCTCGGAGATCCGCTCACCGATCAGACGCCATTCACGAGAGTGGGAACGCCCGGCGTGGGGTACGGGCCAGCCGAACGCGGCGGCGAGGTACTCGATCCCGACCGCTGTCGCCCAGAGCACCCCCTGCGACGTGCCGCCGAGCAGCGCACCGACGATCCAGCCGACGCCGGCGATGGATTCCCAGAAAAGGACCCGGCGACCGCGAGTCGCCGACGGGCCGGTCCGCTCGATTAGGCAGTAGTAGAGGTTCGACGTGAGGTGGATCGCCACGTACGTGATCGCGAACAACACGCTGCGGTCGCCGTACGCGTCCGGGATCGCGGCGGCCAGCAGCAGGCTGGCCGCCATCACCCAGAGCACCTGCGGCTGGATCAGCGGCCGGGCCGGGTCGGCCCTGTTGCCCGCCCAGGCGGTCAGTGCCCAGATCATCGTGAACGCCAGCAGCAGCGTCAGGGTCTGACCGATGTTTGCCCAGCTCATGTGGTTGCCCAGCTTTATTGCGAGGCCGAGCAGAGCGGCGACGTAGGCCAGGTCGAAGAAGAGTTCCAGGAAAGCCGGCCGCTGCGGATTCTCGGAGGTCGAGGCCATCACCTCGGCGCCGCCCGTCGCCATCCATCACCCCGCCCGCCACCGGTCCACCGTTATCGCCGTAAACAGACACTAAGCGGTAGGAAGTAACGGTGTGTGGGGATCCGTTCGCGGACCACTCGGAGCCGGCCCGAGACCGGCGACTCAGCCGCGCAGCCGACGGATGTCCCCGTACGCCCGGTAGAAACCGCCACGGCCCGACTCCCGGACCTCCGAGACCAGATAGCGGGCACGCGGCTCGCGGATGCCCTTGGGAAACTGGACCAGCCAGTCGCGCCGGAAACCCGGCGTGAGGACATGGATGCGCAGCCGTCCGCCCTCCTCGACGCACTCCACCAGCACCCCGTCACCCTGGTCGTGGACCACCTCGACGGTGGTGGAGACCGGGACCGCCGGCATCCGGGGCGGCGCCTTCACATCCACCACGTCGGGCACGGTGCCCTGCTCGGCGGCCCGGATCGCCGGCTCGCTGGCGTCGACGCAGGCCAGCGCCCCGGTCGTGGTGACCAGATAGAGCCGCTCCTCGTGGTATTGCATGGAGTAGGCCGAGCCGCAGCCGGTGCCGAGCTTCCAGAGCCGGTTGCCGGCGGCGTCGAAGCAGTAGATCGACGAGTGGCTGTCCCCGGCGAAGACGAACTCGCCGTCCGCCGCCGTCGCACAGGAATAGACCGCGGCGTCGCAGCGGTAGGTCCGCTCGAACCGGCCGTCCTTGCTCAGCCGGGCCACCTGGTTCGTGGCCGTGCCCGCGTAGAGGGTGCCGGGCTCCTGCCAGCCGAAGAGGACCGCGCCGGTCGACTGGTGCCACACCTCACGGCCGGTCCGCCAGTCGTAACTGGTCACCCCACGAGAATGACCATGGTGTACGGCGTCCGCGTCGCACCGCACCATCCAGCCGCTCGAACCGTTGCCCTGCCGCCGCCAGAGGAACTCGTCCTCGTGGTCGATCGAGGCGATGCCGCCGCCGGAGTCCGAGACCCCGAGCACCCCGTCGTGGATGTCCAGCCAGTAGATGTCGATGTCGTCGGCGATCCGGTAGGCCAGCCGGGGCACCTTGCCGGAGATGTCGTAGACGTTGCCGTCGTCGCAGCCGGCATACCGCCAGTCGTCGTCGGCCACGATGCACTTCACCCCGTCGGGCAGCCGGTACTGCTGCATCACCTCGGCGTTGTGGTTCAACGCGGTGATCACCCCACGCTCGTTGCCGACCAGGCAGCCGTCCCGGTCGACGAAGATGCCGAACGCCGGGGCGCCCGAGTCGTAACGCCAGAGGACCGGGGCGCGCCGGGCGGTGGAACGGACACTGACGATCTGACGGCGGGAGACGCTGCGCTTCTGCCGTACCCCCGCGACGGCGGGGGCGTAGCCCTTGCGTACCTTCTCGCCGATCTTGCGGGACGCCTCCAGCCGGGCCCGTTCCGCGCTGGCGAAGCTGCTCCGCTTCACCTGGCCGCTGTCGCCGATCCGGCCATAGCGGACCGTCAGTTCCGAACCGTCGACGGTCACCTCGTAGAACTTGTGCGAGGTGCCGTCGGTCTCGGACAGTTCGAGGTACGTCTTCTCCTGGGACATCGGCGGGGCCTCCGGGGGTGGTGTGACTCGCGCCGGGTGGGGGGACACCGACGCACCAACGGCCCGAACCGTAGCCACCCCCACCGACAAGTTCGCGGCGTCCATCCCCCGGTTAGGAAGGGGCCCTTCCTATACCGAAAGCGATAACAGGGGGCCCTTCCTTACGTCGAGTGGAGGATGTCGACGGCTTTGCGGGCGGCGACGAGCACGGGGTCCCAGACGGGGGAGTACGGAGGTGCGTAGCCGAGGTCGAGCATCGACATCTCGTCCACGGTCATCTTGTTCCAGAGCGCCACGGCCAGGGTGTCGATCCGCTTCGCGGACTGGGACCGGCCGACGATCTGCGCGCCGAGCAGCCGCCCGGTGCCCTTCTCGGCGATCAGCTTGACCGTCATCTTCGCGGCGTCCGGGAAGTAGCCGGCGGTGTTGGTCGACTCCACGGTCACGGTGATGAACTCGAACCCGGCGATCCGTGCCTCCGGCTCCAGCAGCCCGGTCCGGGCCACCTCAAGGTCACAGACCCGGGTCACGGCCGTGCCGATGACACCCGGGAAGGTGGCGTACCCGCCGCCGATGTTGATGCCGGCGACCCGGCCCTGCTTGTTGGCGTGCGTACCGAGCGGTATGTAGACCGGCTGGCCGGTTGTCTTGTGCAGGGTCTCGACACAGTCGCCGGCCGCCCAGACCCCGGGTACGCCGATCACCCGCATCCGCAGGTCGGTACGGATGCCGCCGGTCGGGCCGATCGGCAGGCCGGCCTCCGCCGCGAGCCGCACGTTCGGGCGTACGCCGGTGCCGAGCACCACCACGTCCGCCGGGATGGTGACCTCGCTGGTCCGTACGCCGGAGACCCGGCCTCCCTCGGTGGTCAGGCCGGTGATGGTCACCCGGGTGCGTACGTCGATGCCGAGCCCGTTCAGCGCGTCGCGAACCATCCGGCCCATGTCCGGGTCGACGGTCGACATCGGCTGTTCACCCCGTTCGACCAGGGTCACCGCGAGCCCACGTTCGATCATCGCCTCGGCCATCTCGACCCCGATGTAACCGCCGCCGACGACGACCGCCCGTTTCGGCTTCGGATCCCCGTCCAGCCAGTGCCGCAGCGCCTTGCCGTCGTCGAGGGTCTGTACCCCGAAGACCCCACCCGCGTCGGTCCGTGCCCAGCCGGGCATGGTCGGCACCGCGCCGGCCGCGTACACCAGGTCGTCGAAGCCCTCCCGGACCTCGCGCCCGCCGTTCTCCAGGTCCCGTGCGACCACCTCGCGCCGCTCCAGGTCGATCTTGACGACCTCGTGTCGCAGCCGTACGTCGATCTGGTGTTCCCTGCGGTGCGTCTCCGGATCGCGGGTGATCAACTCGCGGTAGTCGACCAGGCCGCTGATCCAGTACGGGATGCCACAGGCCGAGTACGACGTGAAGTGCCCCCGCTCGAAGGCGATGATCTCCAGGTCGTCCCGGTCCCGACGACGACGCGCCTGGGATGCCGCGGACATACCGGCGGCGTCCCCACCGATCACTACCAGTCGACCAGCCATACCTTATTGTCGCTGTTCGGCAAGGTCACGACGTTGCTGTTCGGCGCGGTTGCCCGGGTACGGTTCGGCACGATCGCCCGAGCGCCGATCGCCGGAGCGCCGATCGCCCGAGCGCCGATCGGCCTCGTCGCCGCGGGTCTGCCGGGCCAGGTCGGCGACGACATCGGAGAGCTCACCCCGGCGGGCGTACGCCGCGCGTTGCCGGGTGGCGCCGGTGCCGTCCCGGCGCAGCCGGTCCAGTTGCGCCGTCACCTCGGGCAGGTCACCATGACGGTCCAGTTCCGGCCGTACCCGGTCGACCAGCTTCTCCAGCAGTTCCCACGCCGGCGTGGTGCCACCGCGTACCGGGTCGACGGCGAGCCCGTCCAGCCCGTCGTGCGCCGCCCGCCAGTGCGCGGCGGTGAGCAGGTGATGATCGATTCGCACCGGCTCGCGGCCCCGCTCGACCTCGCCGATCGCGTGGCCGACGAGCGACCGGACGAGCGCCGCGACCAGGATGGTGTCGTCCAGGCTCGGACAGACGTCGCCGATCCTGACCTCCACGGTGGGATAGCGCGCGGAGAGCCGGGCGTACCAGTAGACCATCCCCTCGTCGAGCAGCATGCCGGTCGAGACGAGCTGGTCAACCAGCCACTGGTAGTGCGCGTACGACTCCAGCCACGGGGTCGGCGCGACCGAGGGCCAGCGCTCCCAGAGCACCGAACGCCAGCTCGCGTACCCGGTGTCCCGACCGGCGTGGAAGGGGGAATTGGTGGTCACCGCGTGCAGGATCGGCAACCAGGGGCGCAGGTGGTTGAGCACCCGTACGCCGGTTTCCGGGTCGGGGATCCCGACGTGCACGTGCATGCCGTTGTTGCCCGGGCCGTCCACCAACGGGCCGAACTGCTCGACCATGCGGTGAAACCGGGGGTTGTCGAAGACCGGTGGAACCGGCCCGTCGACCAGCCCGGCTCCGACCGCGACCAGCCGTACGCCGGCAGCCTCGGCGGCGTCGGCCAGACCGACCCTGAGCAGCCCGAGCGAGTGGCGCAGCCCGCCCAGCTCCAGCCCGGGCGGGCTGCCGATCTCGATCTGGCTGGTCTGGAACTCGTGCTGCACCTGGCCCCGGAGTTCCTCGGGCACCCGTTCCAGGACCCGGTCGACCGCGGGTACCGCCACTCCGGTGTCCGGGTCGACGAGCAGGAACTCCTCCTCGACCCCGACCGTACGCAGGCCCGGCTGGTCGGCCGGAACCTCGGCCGCCGGGGTGCGCGCCGCCGTCTCCTGGGAAACCGCCGCACCCTGGGCCATCGCCACAATGCCGGCCATCGCCACCACCCGCCGTTCCGTCGTTGCCGTCGCGCCGACATCAGCGCCTGGCGACTCCGTTACCCAGCGCGGTCAGGCCGGGAAACGCGGCTCCGGCGTGGCGACACGCACACCGCACCAGTCGACCGACAACGCCGCGCCTGCACACCATTCGGCTACGTAGCACGAATCTCGTACACCCCCTCGTACACCCCCTCGGACGACCAAGGTCGCGTGAGGGGGTGTACGAGGGGGGTGCCCTGCGTTGTCTGTGCGGAGTGTGACGTTCGGGCCGACTAGTTCTTTTCGGTTACGGTCGCGTCGGCGCGGTATTCGGCGACGTGGCGCCCCAGGTCTCGTTCGACACCATCGGGCTGCTGAAACCCTCGTTCGAGCAGGGCTGCGATCCGGGCTACGGACTCGGACCGGCCGGCGGACTGGAAGAACGCATTGAGCCCGGCGGCGAACACCGAGTTGTCGTCAGGCAGAGTAGCTTCGTCGATGAATTTTTTCGCGCCTGCGACGGCATGTTTCTCGAAGCCGGCGATCCGTCGGGCGAATGCGTCGACGTGGGCGTCCAACTCGGCGTCGGGCACTGTGCGGTTCACGTAACCGATCCGTTCGGCGACCTCGGCGGGGACGTCCTCCGATCCGAGGACGATCTCCATCGCGCGGGCGCGTCCGACCAGGCGGGCGAGGCGGGTCATCGCGCCTCCGCCGGGCACCGCTCCGACGCCCACCTCGAACTGTCCGAGTATCGCCTTGTGGCCGGCGAAGCGGATGTCCGTGGCGAGGGCGAACTCGCTGCCGGCTCCCCGTGCACGGCCACGGATTGCGGAGATCGTGACAGCGGGGACGCGGCTCAGGCGTACGAAGTTGTCGATATAGGGGTGGAGCCCCGTCGGACCGGGAGCCATCGCGCCGACGCGGTCCGTGTCGGCGAAGACATCCCAGTGCGCGATGAAGTAGTCGGGGTTGGCGCTGTCGAACACCACGACCTTGAGGTCGGGAGCTTGTTCGATCGCCGCGACCAACTCGGCGAGCTGCTCCAGCGTATCCGCGTCCATCAGGTTGATGTCACCGTTGGAGAAGGTAATCCGCCAGTATGAGCTGTCGATTTCCGTGGTGGTGAATTGGCGCTTTGTCATGTCATACCTCATGGTGTTGAGTGGAAATGGATATGGGTGCTGCGGTATCGACGACGGTTACCGCGACGCCACCGGATCGCCGGCTTCCGCGGGAGTGCCCGCTTCGGTGCCGTGCTGGCGTTCGGGCGCGTCGTCCGGGGCCACCCGGCCGACGATGACGACGACGATGACGGCTAGTGCGAGCGCCGCCGCGCCGAGCCACATGGAACTGTGCAGGCTGATGAGGTCGACCGTCACCGAGCCGAGCAGCGAGCCGAGGGCGATTGACAGTTGGAAGACGCCGGTGTTCACCGCCTGTGCGGCTTCCACGAATCGGGTGGTGTTCGTGTGCAGCCACAACTGGGTGCAGACGGGCGCCATACCGATGGCGAGACCCCACACCAGCACCGCGATCGTCGTGACTGCGGCCTGGTGCGCGAAAGCCGCCGCAGCGGTCATCGCGAGGAGGAACACGATCGTGGTGATCAGGACGGCGCGGTGTCGGTGGCGTGCGGCGAGGGCTCCACCGACGAAGGTGCCGACCACGGTGAGTACGCCGTAGGCGAGAAGGAGGATGCTCAGGGAGTTCGTCCGGAGCCCGGTGAGCTGCTCCAGGTACGGGGTGATGAAGGTGTATCCCGCGTAGTGGCCGCCGACGACGAGCACGACGGTGAGCAGAATCGCCCGGACCTTGGGCATCGCCAGCAGTTGGCGGAACTGGCTGACCGCCACCGCGTTCTGGATGGGGATTTTCGGGAGCAGGGCGACTTGAATGAGAAACACGATGAGGGCGAGTGCGGTGGCTGCCCAGTAGGCGGTTCGCCAGTCGTAGTGGGCGCTGATGAAGGAGGCGGCTGGAACGCTGACTACGGCGCCGATCGAGATGCCACCGAGGACGAGTGACGACGCGGTGTGTACGCGATCGGGCGGCACCAGCCTGGCCGCTGCGGCGAGGGAAACCGCCCAGAACCCGCCGACCGCTAGGCCGAGCAGCACCCGGCCGGCGATGAGCACTGCGAAGTGTGATGCGACTGCCGAGATCGCCCCGGCGACGACGAGGAGCGCTGTCAGGGCGAGCAGGACCGCTCGGCGGTCGATCCGACGGATGACGACGGTGGTCAGTGGTGCGGCGATTGCGCCCAGTAGGGCGGTGGCGGTGATCGCCAGGCCGGCGGTTCCTTCGGAGACGCCGAATTCCCGGGTCATGTCGGGGAGTAGCCCGACCGGTAGGAACTCGGTGACGACGAGCGCGAACGCGCCGAGCGCGATGCCCACCACGGCGGCCCAGGAACCCCTGGACGGGGGAGGTGCGGGATACGGACCAGTCCGAGCCAAGACGGACACTCCTTCAGTCAGGGGGTTACGCACCAGTGATCCGCGCCCTGATCATAGGGGAACGATCGGTGCAGAATTTGGTCAAAAAAAAATCAGTCGAGCATGGTCATCATGTCTTCGACCATTCGCTGCAGTTGCGCCTGTGGCAGGCCGGTCCGAACCCTGACCCGTAGACCTACCCACGCATTGAACAGCGACAGTGCGAGACTGCGCGGATCATGCTTGGAGGCGATCGTGCCCGCGTCCTGGCCGCGTCGAACCAGGTCGAGCACGAGCTGCTGCTCGTACTCGAAGGTCCTGCCCACCCGCGCCGCCGCGTCGGAATCATGCAGGGCAAGCTCCGTCGCGCAGTTGACCGACAGGCAGCCGGCGGGATACCGCCCGATGTTCGCCACCGCCGACTCGAACAGTCCTCGCAGCGCCACCCGGGTGTCTGTCTCCCGCTCGGCGGCTTCGCGCTTGATTCGCACCACCGTGTCCGCGTACCGGTCCAGGGCCTTCAGGTACAGGGCTCGCTTGTCGCCGAACGTGTCGTACATGCTGCGCTTGTGAATGCCCATCCGCTCGACCAGGTCCTGCATCGAGGTCTTCTCGTAGCCCTGCTCCCAGAACAGGGTCATCGCACGATCAAGGACGACCTCCGGGTCGAACTCCTTCGGTCGAGCCATGGTCGTCCTCCTCTCGTGGGTCCGGGCAACTATTGGGAACGATCGGTACAGTACCCCCCGCGTGCGCGGGGCGCAACAGGTGGGGCCGGCCCACACCTGGACTGGCGGAGAGGTGCCGTGCGACAGCCGACGAACGTGAACGGGACTCGCGGTCAGTGGCGTCGCGGTGCCAGCTAACGGTAGACGCCGATCTCCCTGTGCTTGAGGCCGGGGAAAATGGGCTTGTGGTCGGCGACCCCGAGCCGGGACTTGAGCAACTCGGCCAGGACGTCGCGGTAGTCGTTGGCGCCGGCCAGGTCACCCTGGTCCAGCGCGCCAGCGCCGAGCCCCGGCCAACGCCCGTGCACCTTGCCGCCGTTCATGCCACCGCCGAGCAGCAGCATCAGCCCGCCGTGCCCGTGGTCGGTTCCGGAACTGCCGTTCGCCTCGACCCGGCGACCGAACTCGCTCATCGTGACCACCGAGACGTCGTCGATCGCCGGCCCCAGGTCGGCGGCGAAGGCGCCGAGCGCGCCGGCGAGTTCGTTCAGCCGGTTGCGCATGTCGCCGCCGTCCGGGCCGCCGATGTTGGTGTGCATGTCCCAGCCGCCGATGTCGACCGCGGCCACCCGCAGCCCCACCTTCGCCTTGATCAGCCGGGCCACGTCCCGCAGTTGGTCGGCGAAGCCGCCGCCGGGCCACTGGGCGGTGGAACGGTAGTCCTGACTGGCGATCTTCCGAGCCGCCGCGATCGACGCGAGAGTCTCGGTCGCCTGGGTCGCCAGCGGGTGGTCGTCCAGGCCGGTGTAGAGCGACTTCAAAGCGGTCAGCGTGCTGGCACGTACGCCACTGAAGCCCTGGAGGTCGAACTCGCGGATGCCCTGCAACACCAGCTTGTTCTCGCCGCCGACCAGTGACCGGGGCAGGGCGGAGCCCTCGGCGACGGCCCGGAACGTGGTGCCCGGACCGAGCGCGGCCAGCACCCGGTCCAGCCAACCGGTGTGTACGCCGGTCGAGGCGGCGCCCCGTTCCAGACAGTCCTGGGCCTGGAAGTGGCTGCGGCTGGCGTCCGGCGACGCGACCGCGTGCACCGCCGCCATCCTGCCCGACTTCCAGAACGGCTCCAGCGGGGCGAGGGCCGGGTGCAGCCCGAACCGGTCGTCCCCGGCGATCAGCGCGCCGTCCGGGACGGCGATGTTGCGCCGGGCGTTGAGGTAGTTCCGGTCGCCGCGCGGCACCACCACGGAGAGGCCGTCCATGCCGCCGCGGAGGAAGACCACCACCAGGGTGCGGTTGGTGGTGGCGGGCGCGCCGAAGGCGACCCGGGTGGTGGCGATCTGACCGGCGAGGCTGGCCACGCCGACCGCACCGGCGCCGGCCATCACCCTGCGTCGGGTGAAGCCGTGCCGCCAGCGGTCCCGCTGTCCGGTCAGCTCTCCGTTGACCGACTCGGCGTGCACCCGGATCGCCGCCTCGGCCAGGTTCGGGCCGTGCCGGCGCAGCTCCTGGGCGGTACGGGGACGCGGGGGCGCGTCGTCGGTCTGGCGCGGCGGATTGCCGTCGGGCGGCTGAGGACTGTCCTGCGTCATGGGTCTCTCCTCAGCGCAGCGCGTGGTAGATCGAGTCGAGGAAGAGCGGGGCCAGGTGTTCGATCCTGCCGCCGAGGGTGGCGTTCTTCACCGCCGTACCCTCCTTCGAGCCGAGGAAGGTCAGCAGCGCCTGGCGGTCCTTCGCGGCCAGCGGTTGTTGCAACAGCCGGGCGGCGAGGGCGTCGAGATACTGGCCGGTGGTGGGCGGGCGCTTGCCGACCAGCCCCTCCGGTTTCGGGTACGACAGTCCGCGCTGCGAACCCTGCACCAGCGCCCGGTGGCTGTTCCAGATCGCCAGCGTGGCGTGGGCCGACCGCCACGCCGCCGCGACGTCGGGGTAGCCGTTCGGCGGCACCCAGCCCAGTGGCGGCTGCCCGAAGCGCTGGGTCATCCGGTAGAGACCCTCGATTCCGGTGCGGGTGTCGGAGCCGGGTGCGATGCCGAGCGAACGGGCGGTGGCGACGAAGTTCTCCAACGGCCGGCGCGCCTTGAGGCCGGTGGCGATCCAGAACTCCTGGGACCGGAGGAGGACCCGCAGCACCGGTGCGATCGCGGTGCCGTTGGCCAGGTACGTCTCGGCGAGCCGCTGCACAAGGTTGTGCGGCGGGGTGTCGGCGACGAACCGTACGGCGAGCTTGCGGGCGATGTTCTTCGCGGTCGCCTCGTGAGTGGCGAGGTACTCCAGGTAGCGGTCACCGACCTGGAGTCCCTTGGCCCGGGACGGATTCTTGTCGGTGAAGCCGAGCACCTTGACCGGGTCGATCCAGTGCCGGTCGGCCTCGTACCGGAACTCGCCCGCGTTGGTCACGGTCCGGCCCGTCATGATGTAGGCGCTGTGGCGTACGTCGGATTCGGTGTAACCGCCGTCGATTCCGACGGTGTGCAGTTCCAGCAGTTCGCGGCCGTAGTTCTCGTTCACGGAGCGGCGGTGCGACTCGTTGTTGTTGAGGTAGCGCAGCATCGCCGGGTTCCGGGCGCTGGCGGCGAGCATGTCGGAGAACCTGCCGAGCGCGTGCTTGCGGATCACCTGGCTGTCGAACGAGGTCCGTACGTCCCAGCCGCCGTCGAACGGGTTGGTCACGTTCAGGTGGTTGGACCAGAAGTCCACCATCACCTCGAAGAGCTGACGGCTGCTCCAGAACTGTCGGGCCAGGGTGGCGTGGCCGAGGTCGTACTGGGCGGACCAGTCGAACTCCTTCACCGTCCGGCGGATCTGCGCGGTCGACATGTTCACCGTGGGGAACACGCCGACCACCTGTTCGCCGATCGGGTCGGCGAGCTTGCCGGGGTCGAGCTGCTGTTCGATCCAGGCGTCGATGCCGATGGCCCGGACCGCGTCGGCCTCGGCCCGGGTGGGGCCGAAGGTGGTGCGCCGCAGCAGGTGCTGCACGGGGTCACGGCTGAGCGGGTTGGGGAAGCGCGGTGTGGCCGCGAGTGCCGCCTCGGCGGCCTTGGCCGGGGTGTCGGAGAGGCCGGCCGCGCCGAGATTGATCGATTCGCCGAGAGACTGGCTGTAGCTGGCATCGCGGTCGGCGAAGGCGCCCGCATCCCGGGGCGAGCGGGTCGAGGTGGCCTGGTCGCTCACGGCGGCGGCGATCCCACCACCCCCACCGAGTACGGCGGCGGCCGAGCCGACCGCGCCGGTGGCGACGGCCGCCGCGCCGAGCCCGATCACCACCTGGCGCCGGTTGCGCAGCAGGCCGAAGAGGGCCGGTTCGCTCGCCCGGGCCGCGCGGGCCATCGTGCCGAGCACCGGAGCGAGACGGGCGGGCACGTTGCCTCCGGCCCGGGTGGCGGGCAAGCCCCGTTGGTCCCGCTCGGCCATTCTCGGCGCACCTCTTCGTCGATCCGGTCGGCTCGGGGCGGCGGCGCGGCCGTGCCCCTGGCGCACCCTAGTCAGGGGCTGAGTGACCGCTCAACGGTCGCGGCGGATTGTTAAGCCGCAGCAAAGGAAGCGCGCCCGATCGGCGCTGCGGGGTGGCGCGGCCGATTACACTGGCCGGGTGCCGGAATCGCTGTTGACCTTCGTGGGCTGGTGGGCGTACGCCCTCGCACACGTCGTCACGGTGGCCACCCAACCGTCCGAACTGCTCGCCGGGGCGGCGGTGGCCGCGGCCACGCTGCTGGTGATCGCGGTGGCGGTGCGCCTGCTCGGCACGGTGCCCGGGGCTGGGAACGCGGCCCGACGCGGGTTGACCATCCGGGAGCGGGCCCGCCGGGCCCGGATCCCGCGCCAGCTCGACCCGGACGCGGCCGGTCGGCCCCGTCCCCGAGCACCGTCGGTGCTCCTCTCGGCCGCGTAGCGGTTTTTCCTTCCCGCCGCCACGCGGCCGGTTCCGTTCTTCATCGTCCACATCGGACGCTGTCTCTGGCTCGCACCGGATGCGCTGACCCGCGCCCGCGCTGATCCGCGCCACCAGGTTGCCGCGCACACCGGTGTCGTGCCCTCCGGAATCGGACCGAGGGGTTCACCATGCTCACGTTCGCGCCACTCGACGGCGCGGTCGCCGTCGCCGCCACCATCGTCGAGGCGTTCGCCTCGGCGGTCACCCCGATTGCCGGCACCGCCGCCACGGCCGCCGCCGTCGTGCTCTTCACCATCGTCGTACGGCTGCTGATCACGCCCCTGACCTGGGCGCAGGTACGCGGTGAGCGGCGCCGGGCCGAGCTCGCCCCGCAGATCCGCCAACTTCAGCAGCGGTACGGCAAGGACCGGGCGCGGCTGCAACAGGAACTGGTCACGTTGCACCGGGAGGCGGGCGCGAGCCCGATCGCGGGTTGCCTGCCAGGGCTGTTGCAGGTGCCGTTCTTCGTGGTGATGTACCACCTCTTCACCACGGTGGGCCCGATCGGCGGAACCTCCGGCTTGCTCGACGGGCGGCTGGTCGGGGTGCCGCTCGGGCACCACGTCGCCGACGGGCTCGGCGGTGCGGCGGGGCCGCTCTTCGGCGTACTGCTGGTGTTGCTGACCGCGTTGGCCTGGTGGACGTCGCGGCGGATGCGGCGGGATGCCGCCGCCGCGGCCCCGGCCGCCGCACCCGACGGTACGGAGCTGCCGGGTGCGGCGGTGTTGGCCCGGCTGTTGCCGCTGCTGCCGTACGGAACGGTGCTCGCCGCTCTGGTGCTGCCACTGGCGGCGGTTCTCTACCTGGTCACCACCACCGGGTGGACAGCGTTGGAGCGGGCGGTCCTGCGCCGGCCCCGTCCCCTGGCGTAGCCGGCCCTTGCCTCTGCTGTAGTCGGCCCCGTCCCCTGCGATAGCCGGCCCCTGCCTCTGCTGTCGCTCGCGGCGAGGTGTGGCGCCGACGGTGAACATCGATGAACGTTGACATAAGAGGGGTCGGGACGTACAACCAGGGAGAGAGCGCTCTCTCATCCGTCCCGTAGAGAGGCCACAGATCATGACCAGCACCGTTCCGGCTCCGGCCGGTCCCGTCCCGAGGCGCCGCGCGTTTCTTCTGCTGGCCGCGTTCACCACGATCGTCACCGTGGTCAGCGCCGTCTCGGTGAACGCCCGCGCCGCCGTACCACCGACCCCGCCCGGCTGGAGTCTGGTGTGGAGCGACGACTTCACCGGCGCCGCCAACACCCTGCCCTCGGCCAGCAACTGGATCATCGACACCGGCACCAGCTACCCGGGCGGTCCGGCCAACTGGGGCACCGGTGAGATCCAGACCTACACCAACAGCACCAGCAACGTCAGCCACGACGGCGCCGGCAACCTGCGTATCACCCCGATCCGGGGCGCCAATGGTCAGTGGACCTCGTCCCGGATCGAGACGGTACGGACCAACTTCAAACCCCCGTCCGGTGGCGTACTCGCCATCGAGGGGCGGATCCAGATGCCGAACGTGACCGGAGCCGCCGCGGCCGGATACTGGCCGGCGTTCTGGGCGCTCGGCGCACCGTACCGGGGCAACTACCAGAACTGGCCGGGCATCGGCGAGTTCGACGTGATGGAGAACGTCAACGGGATCAACTCGGTCTGGGGCGTACTGCACTGCGGGGTGGCGCCGGGCGGGCCGTGCAACGAGTTCAACGGCATCGGCACCAACCGTGCCTGCCCCGGCAGCAGTTGCCAGTCCGCGTTCCACACCTACCGCTTCGAGTGGGACAGCGGGTCCAACCCCCAGCAACTGCGCTGGTACGTCGACGGCCAGCAGTACCACACCGTCACCCAGAACCAGGTCGGCCAGCCGTACTGGAACAACATGACCAGTCACGCCGGCTACTTCCTGCTGCTCAACGTGGCGATGGGTGGCTCGTTCCCGAACGGGGTCGCCGGTGCGACCACGCCGACGTCGGCAACCGTCTCCGGCCGGCCGATGCTGGTCGACTACGTGGCCGTCTGGAGCCGGGGTGGCGGCGGCACGCCCACCACTCCGCCGACCACACCACCGGCCGGTGGTGGCGGCAGCGCGTACTCGACCATCCAGGCCGAGGCGTACAGCGGGCAGAACGGCGTGCAGATCGAGGCGTGCAGTGAGGGTGGGCAGAACCTGAGCCACCTGGCCGGCGGCGACTGGGCCCGGTACGACAACGTCGACTTCGGCACCACCCCGGCCCGCGACTTCGTGGCCCGGGTCGCCTCCGGTGCCCCCGGCGGGGTGAGTGGCCTGGTCGAGGTACGCCTGGACAGCCCGACCAACCCGCCGATCGGTGGGTTCGCGCTCGGCAACACCGGTGGCTGGCAGAGCTGGCGCTCGGTCCCGGGCAACATCTCGGCGACCACCGGGGTGCACACCGTCTACCTGACCTTCAGCAGCGGTCAGCCGGCCGACTTCGTCAACGTCAACTGGTTCACCTTCCGCCGCTGACCCGCCCCGCCTCCCACGCGCGAGGTGTTAGGAAGGGCCCCCTGTACAACGGATTCCGATAACAAGGGGCCCTTCCTTCTCCCGGCAGGGCTGGACAGGAACAGTTAACAGTCCTAATAATTGGCCATCCGTCGATGGATGGCGATGCCTGACCGGCTGTGGAGGACCGCATGAAGCGCTCCAGAACCCTGCTCCTGTCCCTGACCGCGACCCTGGTGGCGGCGTTCGGTGCCGTCGCGGTGGCGATGCCGGCGTTCGCGGCCGGTCCGACCGCGACTTTTGTGAAGGTGTCGGACTGGGGTTCTGGTTGGGAGGGGAAGTACACGGTCACGAATGGCGGGCCGTCGACGATCTCGTCGTGGGTGGTGGCGTTTGATCTGCCGGTGGGGAGCCGGGTGGGTACGTTCTGGGACGCGTCGATGACGTCGTCGGGTCAGCGGTTCACGTTTGTGAACCGGTCGTGGAACGGGACGTTGGTTCCGGGTGCGTCGGCGTCGTTCGGGTTCAACGCCACGGGTGCTGGTGTGCCGTCGAACTGCACGTTGAACGGTGTGGCGTGTGGTGGTGGTACGACCCCGACGACTCCGCCTACCACTCCGCCCACGACCACTCCGCCCCCCACCACCGGACCGCCCGTCACCCCGCCGCCGAACTCGCCGTTGCCGAGACACTTCCTCACCGGCTACTGGCACAACTTCGACAACGCGGCAGTGGAACTGCGGCTGCGTGACGTACCGGGCGAGTACGACCTGATCGCGGTCGCGTTCGCCGAGGCGACCAGCACCCCGGGGGCGGTCACCTTCGGCATCGACCCGGGCCTGGCGGCCTCCCTCGGCGGCTACACCAACGCCAACTTCAGGACCGACGTACAGACCCTGCACTCGCGTGGGAAGAAGGTGATCCTGTCGGTCGGCGGGGAGACCGGTCGGGTGGCGGTCAACGACGCGACCTCCGCCACCAACTTCAGCAACACCGTGTTCAACCTGATCCAGGAGTACGGGTTCGACGGCGTCGACATCGACCTGGAGAACGGGCTCAACCCCACGTACATGGCGCAGGCACTGCGGAGCCTGCGCAACCGGGTCGGCGCGAACCTGATCATCACGATGGCGCCACAGACCATCGACATGCAGTCGCCGACCGTGAGCTACTTCAAGCTCGCGCTGGACATCCGGGACATCCTCACCGTCGTACACACCCAGTTCTACAACTCCGGCTCGATGCTCGGCTGCGACCAGCGGTTCGCGTACAGCCAGGGCACGGTCAACTTCATGACCGCGCTCGCCTGCCTGCAACTGGAAGCCGGACTCCGGCCGGACCAGGTGGCGCTCGGCCTGCCCGCCGGCCCCGGGGCGGCCGGTGGCGGCATCGTTGCACCCGCCCTGGTCAACCAGGCGCTCAACTGTCTTGCCCGAGGCACCAACTGCGGCAGCTTCCAGCCGCCGCGCACCTACCCGGGCATCCGGGGCGCGATGACCTGGTCGATCAACTGGGACGTCGCCACCGGGAACAACTTCGCCCGCACGGTCAAGCCGCACCTGGCGACGCTGCCGTAACCCGTTCAGCCCGGTTCACCTACTGGTCGGTCAACCGGGACCGGTCGTGTCCGGGCGGCGGCGTGGTGGCCCACTGCCGTGGAATCTCCCAGAACGCCTGGCAGTTCACCTCCATCACCGTCCAGCACTGACCCGACCGGGGACACCGACCCCTCTGGACCCGCATCCAGGGCGCGCGGGACGAGTGGCTGATCAGTGTCGATCAGCCACTTGTCCGGTGTCCTGGCGGGCCGACGGCCGGGGCGACGCGGGTTGGCGCCGCCGCCGCAGCCGTTTGGCCACCCAGGTCGAGACCACGAGCACGAATCCGACCAGCAGGGCCAGGTCGAACCAGGTGCTGTAGCGGTCGATCTGCTGCCAGCGCGAGCCGAGCGCGAAACCCAGGCCGACGAAGAGCGAGTTCCAGATCCCGCTACCGAGCGTGGTCAACGCCAGGAACCGCCCGAGTGGCATCCGGTCCGCGCCGGCCGGCACCGACACCAGGCTGCGGACCACCGGCACCATCCGACCGAGCAGCACCGCCCAGTTGCCGTACCGCGCGAACCAGCGGTCGGCCCGCTCCAGGTCCTCGGCGTCGACCAACGGAACCCGGTCGAGCCAACGCTTGAGCCGCGCCTCGCCCAGAGCCGCGCCCACCCAGTAGAGCGCGAGCGCACCGAGCACCGAGCCAGCGGTCGCCGCGACCCACATCACGACGACGTTGCCTCTTCCCTCGCCGGCCAGGTAACCCGCGAGCGCGAGCACCACCTCGCTGGGGACCGGTGGGACGAGGTTCTCCAGGGCGACCAGCAGGCCGACTCCGAGTGGCCCCAGCGTGTCGATCACCGAGGCGACCCAGCCGGTCACTCCTCCGATCTCGGTCGGTTCCGCCTCGGCCACGACCAGCATCGACATGGCTCCTTCCGCCCGTCGGCATCGGTGACCGGCCCACGGGGTCGGGCCAGCCCTGGTGAACGACCGCTGCACCAGTGAGCGTCGACAGCAGCGGGAGTCGCCCGTAACGGCGATCGCCCGAGCGGTCGTCGGGACGACGTCCGTTCGGGGTGATGACGTCTGCTGTACCCGTCACGATCGACTTTCACACCTCCGCCCCGACCAGGGGGCCGTTTACCCGCACCCGCCGTAGGAAAAGGCAGTCGGGCATGGGCGACCGGTGGTATTCCGAGGCAGTCGTCTACTGCCTCGACATCGACACGTACGCGGACAGCGACGGCGACGGGGTGGGCGACCTGCGTGGGCTGATCGGCCGGCTGGACTATCTGGCCCGGCTCGGCGTCACCTGCCTCTGGCTGCACCCGATCCACCCGTCCCCGAACCGGGACGACGGTTACGACACCACGGACTTCTACAACGTCGACCCCCGCTTCGGCACCCTCGGTGACTTCGCCGAGCTGCTGCACCAGGCGCACAACCGGGGCATCCGGGTGATCATCGATCTGGTCGTCAACCACACCTCCGACCAGCACCCCTGGTTCCAGTCAGCCCGCTCGTCGCCGGATTCGCCGTACCGGGACTGGTACGTCTGGGCGGACGAGGCGCCGCCCGACCGTCGCCAGGGGATGGTCTTCCCGGGCGAGCAGGACGAGACGTGGAGCTACGACCGGACCGCGAAGGGCTGGTACTACCACCGGTTCTACCGGTTCCAGCCCGATCTGAACCTGGGCAACCCGGCGGTACGGGAGGAGATCAAGAAGATCGTCTCGTTCTGGCTCCAGCTCGGCGTCTCCGGGTTCCGGATCGACGCGGTGCCGTTCATCATCGAGCTGACCGAGCCGGGCAACCCGGACTCGCCCAAGGACTTCGAGTTCCTCACCGAGTTGCGCCAGCACGCCCAGTGGCGTCGGGCGGACGCCGTCCTGCTGGCCGAGGCGAACGTGGAGCCGGCCGAACTGGTGCACTACTTCGGCGACCGGGGCGGATCGGCCAACCGGCTGCACATGCTCTTCGACTTCATGCTCAACGGCCGCCTGGTGCTCGCCCTGGCCCGGCAGGACCCGGAGCCGATCATCGCCGCGCTGCGGGACACCCCGCAACTGCCGTACGGCGGGCAGTGGGCCACCTTCCTGCGCAACCACGACGAGATCGACCTCTCCCGGCTCACCGCCGAGCAGCGCGAGCAGGTGTTCGAGCAGTTCGGCCCGGACGAGGGGATGCGACTGTTCGGCCGGGGGATCCGACGTCGGCTCGCTCCGATGCTCGGTAACGACCGCCGCCGGATCGAGCTGGCGTACGCGTTGCAGTTCTCGCTGCGCGGCACGCCGGTGCTCCGCTACGGCGAGGAGATCGGAATGGGCGAGGACCTGTCGCTGCCCGGGCGGGACGCGATTCGTACCCCGATGCAGTGGTCTTTCCAGGAGAATGCCGGGTTTTCGACGGCACCGGCGAAGGAGCTGATCCGACCGGTCATCACCGGCGGCGAGCACGGCTACGAACGGGTGAACGTGACCGCCCAGCGGCACGACCCGGGCTCGCTGCTCTCCTGGTTCGAGCGGATGATCCGTACCCTGCGCGAGGCCCCGGAGGTCGGCTCGGGCCGGTGTACGGACATCGACCGGGTGTTGCCGGCGGGGGTGCTGGCGCACCGGGCGGACGGCCCGACCGGGACGATGGTCTTCCTGCACAACCTCGGTGTCGAGGATGTGACGGTCGACCTCGGTGAGCTGTACGCCGAGGCGGAACTCCCCGGGGACGTCCTCGCCGACCAGGAGTACGGGCCGGTCGGCAGGCTCGACGCGCTGGCGTTGGCCGGGTACGGCTACCGCTGGATTCGGTTGCACCGGGGCCAGGGACAACTGGGTTAAGCTCCTCCGACTGAACGTAAGTTACCGGGAGGTAAGCATGTCGGAGCAGTCCCGCGTCGCCATCGTCACCGGCGCCGCCCGAGGCATCGGCGCCGCCACCGCCCTGCGGCTGGCCGCGGACGGGCTGGCGGTCGCGGTCGTGGACCTGGAGGAGTCGGCGGCGGCGTCGACGGTCGAGGCCATCGCCGCCGCCGGCGGTCGGGCGATCGCGGTCGGGGCCGATGTGGCCGACCGGGTGCAGGTGGAGGCCGCTGTCGAGCGGGTCGCCGCCGAACTCGGTACGCCGGGCGTGCTGGTCAACAACGCCGGGGTGCTCCGGGACAACCTGCTGTTCAAGATGTCCGACGCGGACTGGGACACCGTGCTGGGAGTGCACCTGCGGGGTGCCTTTCTCTTCAGCCAGGCGACGCAGAAGCACATGGTCGGGCAGCGGTGGGGCCGGATCGTCAACCTCTCCAGCACCTCCGCCCTGGGGAACCGGGGGCAGGCGAACTACGCGGCGGCCAAGGCCGGGCTCCAGGGCTTCACCAAGACCTTGGCGATCGAGCTGGGCCCGTTCGGCATCACCGCGAACGCGGTGGCTCCCGGTTTCATCGTGACCGACATGACCGCGGCGACCGCCGCCCGGATCGGGGTCGAGTTCGAGGAGTTCCAGCGGCTCGGCGCCGCCGAGATCCCGGTACGCCGGGTCGGCCGGCCGGAGGACGTGGCGCACACCATCTCGTACCTGGCGAGCGAGGGGGCCTCGTTCGTCTCCGGTCAGGTGATCTACGTGGCCGGCGGTCCGCGCGACTGAGCGGCCCCCGGGGGGTCGGTGCGGACCCGCGCCGGCCCGCGCGGCCTTGCGGGTCCGGCTCGGTGAGGCGCTTTCGCGGGTCCGGCTCGGTCAGCCGCTTTCGCGGGTCCGGCTCGGTCAGCCGCTTTCGCGGGTCCGGCTCGGTCAGGCGCTCTCGCGGGTCCGGCGCAGCCAGAGCAGACCGAGCACCGGCAGGACCAGCGGGATGTAACCGTAGCCCGCGCCGAAGCCGGACCAGACCGTGTCGTCCGGGAAGAGGGCCCCGTCCAGCAGGCTGGTGGCACCGACTGCGAGCACCCCGACGAGTTCCACGGTGCAGCAGACCAGCGCGATCCGGCGGCCACTCGGGCCGCCCCTGGCCAGCCCGACGGTGGCGATGATGTAGATCACGGCGGCGAGGGCGGAGAGCAGGTACGCCACCGGCGCCTCGTGGAACTTGGTGACGATCTGGAGGGTGGCCCGTGAGGTCGCCGCGATCGCGAACAGGATGTAGACCGCGATCAGCACCCGCCCCGGCCCCCGGTTGGTCACGCGGGGCGGTGTCTCGCCCGCCGGGGATCCGACCGGCGACTCGTCAACCGAACCGGTCGATTTCTCAGCCACCGGTCACCTCCCATGTCTGTTGCAGGCGTACCACCACGACCGGGATGACCAGACAGACCACGGTCACGATCACCGAACCCCAGCGGGTCGGCTCCATCCGAGCCAGCACCCCGGCCAGCGGCGGAAGACAGACCAGGGTGACCAGGTAGCCGAAGAAGGTGCCCGGCTCGCCGGGATGCTCACCACTGGCCCACGCGGCGAGCGCCAGGCCGGCGAGGACCAGCAGGCTCGCCTCCACGATCGCCAGGCCGACCAGGTGGGTCAGGTCCGGTGGCCGGTTGCGCACCGTCGTGATCAGGCTCCAAGCCGCGAGTACGAGTGAGAGCACGATCGTCACCGTTACCAGGGAGCCGTTCACGTGGACAGCCTAGTGAGCCGCTTCCGATGCCCCCGACCTGGCCACCGGTCAACCGTCACCGCTGGTCACGCCATCAACACGCGTCTATCATCGAGTGCGGTCGGTCCCGGGCCGCACGCCATGGCTCGGGCTTCATGGACCTGGTCGGATCCGCGTGGCTCCGGTCAGGCTCCGCTGGGCGACGCGGACCGTGGGGAGTGCGACGGTGGGCGCGACGGGCGTGTGGGCGTTGCTGATGGCCGGTGGGTTTGTCGTGCTCGCTCTGCTCGGGCTCGCAGTGATGAGCGACCGCACCCGTACGCCCCGCCCGGACCTGGCGCAGTTGCGTGCGGATGCCGACGAGTTGGCCGCGCACGCCGCCCGGGTGGGAGTCGACGCTGTCGGGGCGGCCGAGCGAGCGGTTCTGGCCCGTGCCGCGGTGGCCGTGGCCGAGCAGGCGAGGGACCTGGCCTGGGCTGCCCAGGAGGCCGCTGAACAGGCGTACGACCTGGCCTGGCAGGTGGCTTCCGCTGGCCGGGAGGCGGCCAAGGTGACGGACCGGGACGAGGCCGGGGGAGCGGACCGGGAACGGGCGGTGGCCCGTGCGGCGCTCTCGGCGTACCGGCGCGGCGACATCTCGGTGCAGGAGTTGCGGGAGGTGTTCCGGCGCTCCGGTGACTGGGACCCGGCCCAGGAGGAACGGGAGCGGGTTGCCGAACAGCGCCGGATCGAGCAGGCCGCGGCCCGGCGTACGCACGACCGGGCCGCCGCCGGGGTGCGCCGCGCGGAGCAGGCGGCCCGGGTCGCCGAGGTGGCCGCCGAGGCGCTGGTCGGAGAGGCGGCCGAATCCGCAGCCGAAGCCGACGAGGCCCTGTTGTCGGTGGAGCGGCACACTGCCCGTCGCCGTTTCCCGCGCCGTCGACGTTAGGAAGGGCCCCTTGTACATCCGAAAGCGATAACAAGGGGCCCTTCCTTTCCCGGTCGGGGTGGGGGGAGGCGTTAGGTTAACCAGGGATGCCGCCAGGCTGGCGGGGCGAGGAGAGGAGCCGGCGTTGCAACGGTTCGGGTTGTTCGGCACGGGGCACTGGGCCGCCGAGACGCACGCGGCGGCACTCACCGCGCACCCGAAGGCGCAGCTCGCAGGTATCTGGGGACGTGACCCGGACAAGGCCAGGGCGCTGGGGCAGCGGTACGGCGTACCGGCCTTCGACGATGTCGAGAAGTTGATCGAGATGGTCGACGCCGTGGCGGTCGCACTGCCACCGGACATCCAGGCCGACATCGCGGTCCAGGCCGCGAACGCCGGAAAGCACCTGCTGCTGGACAAGCCGTTGTCGCTGAGCCTGCCCGACGCCGAACGGGTGGTGAGCGCGACCGCCCGTGCCGGAGTCGCCTCACTGGTCTTCTTCACCAACCGGTTCCACGCGAACGTCGCCGGCTTCCTCGCTTCGACCGCCGCCGCCGGGGGCTGGCACGGCGCCCGCGCCACCATGTACGCCTCGATCTTCGAGCCGGGTAACCCGTACGGCGCCTCGCCCTGGCGACGGGAGCGGGGCGGGCTCTGGGACATCGGACCGCACGCCCTGTCGATCATCGTGCCGGTGCTCGGCCGGGTGACCCAGGTGGCCGCCATGGACGGCCCCCGGGACACCGTGCACCTGCTGTTGTCGCACGTCGGTGGCGCCACCAGCACCCTCTCGCTGACCCTGAACGCGTCGCCGGCGGCCCGGGCGTTCGATTTCGTCTTCTACGGCGAGAACGGCATCGAGAGCGTGCCGCGCGGCGACGGCACCGCCGTGCAGGCCCTCTCTCTGGCGTTGGACCAGCTCACCGAGGCGATCGACTCAGGAGCCCGGGACCACCAGTGCGACGTCCGGTTCGGCCGCGAGGTGGTGGCCGTACTCGACGCCGCCGAGGCGGCCCGCCGGCAGGGGCGTACCGTCCGCCTGCCCGGCTGACGGTTGCGCACGTGGCCGCCCGGCTGAGGTTCGGTGGGCGGCGGCTACACAGCCGGCGTTGTGGGTGTGGCGTGGGCTTGTGGGTGCGGCGTGGGCGGCGGACCGGTGGAAATCGGTTGTTCGCCTCGCTGCCCCTGGTTAGCCTCACCGCCATGTGCATCATGACGCACGCCCTGATCAACGTGGCCGCCTCGTCGGCCGCGTGGGGCCCGTTGTTGGCGTCCCGTCCGCGAGTCCGGCGTACCGCCCTGGCCTGCCAGGACGCGCCCACCGCCGGCTGATCGTCGTACGTCTGATCGTCGTTACGCGCGCCGCGTCCGCCGCGCACGTCCAGGGCCACCCGAGTCCAGATCCCGCTCGGACAGGCCCCGACTCGTGTTGCCTGTCCGGATCGCCGACCGGTATCCACCGGCGTGGCAGACAAGGACACCGGCTGTGGCACCTCGCCAACCCGTCAATGGATTTCCCGGACCCATCAGGAAAACCGAGCGCGACCGGTCCCGTCGCGTACTCTCCCAGAATTTCTTGCACGACGCCGAGGCGATCGAGCGGATCGTGCGTACCGCTGGACTGCGCCCGGAGGACCTGGTCGTCGAGGCCGGCGCCGGGCGGGGGGCGCTGACCCGGGCGCTGGCCGCGCGGTGCGGGCGGGTGATCGCGTACGAGATCGACCCGGAGATGGCCGGGGCGCTCGCCGACGCCTGTGCCCCGCTCGGCAACGTCACCTGCCGGGTCGGGGACTTCCTCGCCGCGCGGGCACCGGCGGAGCCGTTCGCCGTGGTGGCGAACATCCCGTGGGCGTTGACCGCCGGGGCGGTCGAGTGGTGCCTGGGAGCCCGGTCGCTCACCTCGGCGACGCTGCTCACCCAACTGGAATACGCGCGCAAGCGCACCGGCGACTACGGCCGGTGGAGTCGGCTTACCGTACTGACCTGGCCGTCCACCCGGTGGCGGCTGGGCGGACGGGTGCACCGGTCGGCGTTCCGTCCGGTTCCCCGGGTCGATGCCGGCATCCTGCGCCTGGAGCGGCGGGCCGAGCCGCTGCTGCCACCGGCACTGCTGCCCGACTACCGCGAGCTGGTCGAACTCGGCTTCCGGGGCGAGGGCGGTTCGCTCTACGGGTCGTTGCGCCGGCACTATCCCCGGGCCCGGTTGGACGGGGCGTTCCGGGCGATCCGGCTGGCCGCCGACACCCCGGTCGGGTACGTCTGGCCGGAGCAGTGGCTCACCCTGTTCCGCCTCCTCCAGCCCGTCGCACCGGGCTGACCCAGCACCGGGCAGACCAGTGCGGTACGCCGGCCGTCAAGGTCCCGTAGAGATCGGGACGGCCGGCGTAAGGCCCTCGTCAAGGCGGCTGCCACCAGGGCGTACTCCTGCGCTTGACTCGTCCTTCGGGGCCGCCGTGCGCGGTGGCCCGGGGGGAAACGGAAGGAGCGGCGATGGGCCTGGAGCGTGGTGGCCGGACGGGTCGTCCCGGGGTCCCGCCGGCACCGTTCGGCATTCGGATCGGCGGTGGAGCGGCGCTCGTCGTCGCCGCGACCTGTCTGGCTGCCGCGCTCTTCCCCGCCTCCGCACCGTTGGCCCGGCTCCTGGTGGTCATGGTGGCGGTCGCCGGTTTCGCCCTTGTCGTACCCGGTCTACGGGCGAGTCTCGTGGTTGGCCTGCTCGGCTTTCTCTGCTTCAGTGGGTTCCTGCTCGACCGGTACGGCGAGCTGCACTGGCATGGTGTTCGGAGCGCCGGCTACCTCCTGCTCCTGGTCGTCGCGGTGCTTCTCGGAGCGGCTGCGGGGCGGGTCCGAAGGGCGTGGGCGGCGGGTGGCCCGCACGGCGCCCAGCCGGGACTGCTCTCGGCGCCCACCGTTCGGGAGGAGTCACCGTCGGGCCGCTCCGGTCGGGCCCGGGATGTCCGGGGAGGGTCGGTGGCCGGATCGGCGCGGTTTCACACCCGATCGGCCGGGTAGCCCGGGGCATGCAGGTGCACCGGCTCGGGGGACCGGGCGACTTCGATCCGTTGCTGAGGTTGGCCGGTCGGGCCCGGGTGGTGATGCTCGGCGAGGCGAGCCATGGAGGGTACGACTACTACCGGCTGCGTGAGCAGTTGACCCGCCGGCTCATCGCCGAGTGCGGGTTCAACTTCGTCGCGGTCGAGGGCGACTGGCCGGACTGTGACCGGGTGCACCAGTCGGTGATCTCCGCTCCCGGTGGCGACGTCGACCCGCAGCTCGCACTGGAGCGGTTCGAGCGTTGGCCGACCTGGATGTGGGCGAACGCGGAGGTGGCCCGGTTCTGCCGGTGGCTGCGCGCCTGGAACCTGGAACGGCCGGAGTCGGACCGGGTCGGTTTCCACGGGCTCGACGTCTACTCCCTCTGGGAGTCGATGCAGGCGATCTTCGACTATCTGGGTGACGACGACCAGGAGGCGTTGGCCGCCGCGCGCGAGGCGTACCGGTGTTTCGAGCCGTACGGGCACCAGGTCGAGGAGTACGGGCTGGCCAGCAGGTTCGTCTCGGCGAGTTGCGAGGACGAGGTGGTCCGGCTGCTCGGCGCGATCCGTGCCGGCGCCAGCACCGGCGGGGCGGCGGCGGGTGGAGCGCCGACAGGCGGGGCCGATCGGTTCGCGGCCTGGCAGAACGCCGAGGTGGTGGCCGGGGCGGAACGGTACTACCGGGCCATGGTGGCGGGCGGGCCGCAGTCCTGGAACATCCGCGACATCCACATGGCGGACACCCTGGACCGACTGCTGGACCGGTACGGTCCGGACACCCGGGCGGTGGTGTGGGCGCACAACACGCACATCGGTGACGCACGAGCCACCGACATGGCCGACGCCGGCATGGTCAACATTGGTCAGCTCGCCCGCGAGCGGCACGGAGCCGAGGCGGTGGCCCTGATCGGCTTCGGCGGCTACCAGGGCACCGTGGTCGCCGCCCCGCGCTGGGGTGCGCCAGCGGAGATCATGACCGTGCCGCCGGCCCGGCCCGGCTCGATCGAGGAGCGGCTGCACCGCATGTTGCCGGAACGGGCGCTGCTCGTACTCGCCCACGGGGACCGGCCGGGCTGGCTGAACGAACTGGCCGAGCACCGGGCCATCGGGGTGGTCTACGACCCGTCGTTCGAGGAGTGGGGTAACTACGTACCGACCCGGCTGGCCGAACGGTACGACGGGTTCATCTGGTGCGACCAGACCACCGCCCTGCACGAGCTGCCGGCGAACGTCGAGCCGGGCGAGCTGGAGACGTACCCGGCCGGGACCTGAGCCCGGCTTTTGATCTTCGCTGGCGTCGACCCTCGGTTTGGTCGATGTCCGGTTCGGGGTAGCAGGACAGGTGGGCGGATTTCCCATGCCGCCCGTCCCGGCGGGGGTACGAACCCCGTCGCCCCGACTCGGAGGAGGATCGATGCGTACATCGGCGATAGCGACGGTCGCGACGCTGGCCGGGCTCGGCCTGGCGGTAGCCGGCTGTGGCGAGGGGTCGGTGGTGGGTATGGCCACCCCGAGCCCGAGCGTCGCTACGGGCAGCGCGGCACCGACCGGCAGTGCGGGTGCGTCCCCGCCGTCCGCCGGTCCGGTGGCGACCTGTGTCACCGGTGACTGGCGGACCACCTCCGCCGCCGGGCAGACCGGCGGAGCCCTGGCCAGCGCGAGCATCAGCGGCGGGGACGGCGTCCTGGTGAAGGTCGGTCCGACCGGTGTGGCGACGGTGGACTTCGCCGGGATGCGTCCGGTGACCTTCAACGCGCAGCTCGGCGATGCCAAGGTCGCCGGCCGGTTCAGCTACGCGGGGCAGGCCAACGGCACGGTGAGCACCGGGGGGCCCGGCGGCACGTCCGGCGACTGGGCTCCGATCCCACCGCTGCGGTGGGGCGACACCCGGGTCACCGTCGAGCTGACCGAGCCGGCGCCGGCGAAGCTCTTCGACAACGTCCGGATTGCCGAGTACGTCGGCGACGGCGCCACCCGTAGCGCCGACGTGGTCGACATCCAGCCGCTGCTCGGTGCCGGGCGTTACCAGTGCGGCGGGAACACGCTGACCCTGACCCCGAAGGACGCGGGCGGCCTGACCTGGGTGCTCAACCGCGCCTGACCGGTGCCCCGGCTGTCCCCGGCCGGGTCCGGGCTAGGCGTCTTGCGAGGCGGCGTCGGTTGGGCAGTCGGCCGGCTCCGCGTCGCACGGCTCGGCCTTTGCCGGGGGGCAGGGGTCCTGGTGGAAACCGGCGCGCACCTTGTCCGAGATCTCGGCGAGTACGTCCAACTGCTCCGGGGTCAGCACGTCGATCACCCAGCGTCGGACGTTCGCGACGTGTTTGGGCGCCGCCGAGATGATGGCCTCCCGGCCGGCCTCGGTGATCCGGATGAACGCGCCCCGTGGGTCGGTCAAGCAGGGTTCCCGCTCGACCAGCCCGCGCCGGGCCATCCGCCCCAGGTGGTGGGTCAACCGGGTCTTCTCCCACTCCAGGTGCCCCCGAAGTTGGAAGATCCGTAGCCGCCCCTCGGGCGCTTCGCTGAGGTGGACCAGGACGGCGTAGTCGGTCTCGGAGAGGCCGGCGTCGGCGAGTAGTTGGCGGCCGAGCCGGTTGTGCAGCTCCATCTGCATGGTGATGAACGAACGCCAGGCACGCTGCTCCCGCTCATCGAGCCATCGGTCCCTGGTCGTTGCCACGCGACCATGGTACTGGCCAGGATGACGTGTCATCTTGGCTCGCTGGCGGCGGAATCAGCCCGGCCGTCGGGTAAGTCCGGTACTCACCCGTCGGCCCATTGGCGCTGATCGCTGGGTTTTCGGTGACCGCCGTCACCGGCGAAACGGCTCAGGCCCCCGTCCCCAGCCTGCTGGCTGGGCGGGGGCCTGGTGTCGTGCGTCGACCGAGGTGGGATCAGAGCATGGACATGTGTACGTGGTCGGTGTGGTCACTCTCACCGCTGTACGACTGCCAGCCGGTCGCCGGGAACCAGATCTGCCTGTACCAGATCACGTAGAGGATGCCGAGGCGATCCGCGTTACGGACCAGGAACGCGGTCAGGTTGTTGCCGTACAACCTCTGCGCGTTGGTGCTCGCGGGGGCGAAGCCGCTCTTGAGCAGCGACCAGTCGCAGGCCCGGCCCTTGGGGTGCTCGAACGGCCCGCCGTTGCGGTGACAGCCGACGAAGAGGTTGAAGCCGGCCTTCTTCACCTCGTTGTACGCGTGCAGCGTGCGTGGGGTGATGCAGCCGCTGGTGGTCGGGTCGTCCTTGTTGCACGACTCCTTCGGCCAACCACCGCTGGCCGTACGCGGTGCCGGCGCGGCCACCGCGGAGGTGGCGCTGACCATGCCGTTGGTGAGCTTCTTGCCGCCGACCAGGGCGAACGCCTTCTCGGCGTCCGACTTCTGTCGGCTGATCACGGCCTGCTGCTTCTCCTGCTCCTTGACCTCGGCATCGGCCAGGGCCTTGGCACGGTCGGCCAGTTCGCGGGCGGCGTTGAGCTCGTGGAGTTTCTGGTCGTTGACCGTGTTCATCTCGTCGAGCGCGACCGCCCGTTGGAGGAACGAGTCCGGTGACGCGCTGTTGAGCAGTGCCGAGACCGCGCCGAGTTTTCCGGTCCGGTAGGTACGGGTGGCGATCTCGGTGACCTGTGGGGTCAGTTCCTCGATCTGGGCCTCGGCCTTCTGGAGTTCGGCGGCGAGGACCCCCTGGCGCTTCTTCGACGCGTCGAGCGCGGCCTTGGCGTCGAGAAAGCGGCGGCCGGTCTGCTCCAGGACCTCGCTCAGCAACTGGCCGTCGGATTCGGCTGGCGCCGTTGGCGTGGCAGGCGCGGCCTGCGCCGAGGCGGTGAACGGGGCCACCATGAGCACGGTGGTGGCCAGAGCCAGGGCAGGGGTGAACCATCGGCGGAGGGGTGCCGTCATGCAGGATCCTTCCGTTGGTCGCCGACCGGGTTAGCTGACGGGTTCGGGATGGAAGTGATCCCTACCGCTTTCGCGGATTCACCCCGGGTACTCGGTTCCCCGGTTCGTCCATGGACGATTAGGCGACGGTCCCGCCGGCACCGGTTGGCGCCGTTTGGCGTTGACCGCGAAGAATCGTACCGCGTACATCGACCCCTTGTGCACGCCCCGACCCGTATGAAAAGCGTTATGAGGCAACGACTTTCGGTTATCACCCGTGTATTCCATAGCGGTGCGCACCGCGGGTAATGACGGTGTCGGGGATTGTCGTGTCAGCGGTTGCCGCCGCGTTTGCGGGACGGCTGCGTGTTCCGTGCCGACTGATTGGCGACTGACTTTCGCGCTGCCGCCGCTCGTCGGGCGGCGGCGGAGGTGGCCGGACGACGGCGGTTCGCCGGACCGGTGTTGATTCGCGCACCCCGTTTCGGCCGAATCACCAGGAAGACCATTGCCGCCACCGCGACCAGCAACAACACCGGCAGCAACCAGACCGTCACTCCACTGTCGCCGGTGGCGCCACTGGCGTTGTCGGTGGGTGGCGGGGCCGGCGCGGTGGTGTGGGTGCTGGTGGTGCTGCCGGGGTTCGCCGAGGATGGTGGATCCGGGTTCTCGGCGGCAGCCAGCAGCGCCGGGTCGGCCGCGTTGGTCGGCGGGGTCCAGCCCTGCGGCGCGGCGGTGGGCGTACCGGAGTAGGTGAACTTCACCGTGCCACGTACGGGTTCCCGGTCCGAGGCGACGGAGAGGTAGCTCGCGGTGTACTCGCCCTTCTCCGGCCAGTGCGCCACCTGCACCAACGCGGCGTAGCCGGTGTGGTACAGACGTGGCTCCCACTTCCCGTTGACCAGGAAGAGTTCGGTCACCGGGCGGTCGAGTCGTTTCTCCGGGCCGGGTCGCCAACCGGCGTCGACCCGTACGCCGCTCGGCGCGGTCACGGTGAAGTACGCGTTCGTCGCGGGCGCCTCGGTGAAGTAGAGCTCCAGCGTCTGCTTCGGTTGGGAGACAGTGGCACCGGCGACCGGGTCGGAGATCGCCAGTTGCCCATGCGCGGAGGCCGGAGACCCGGCCACGACGAGCGCGACCGCGGCGCCGAGAGCGACGGCGAGCAGGCGGCATGCCGCGTGGACGGTAACCATCCGGGTCGATCGCATCGGCCCATCATGGTGGCTTCCGCTGTGCCCGGCAAGACGCTACAGTCGCTTCCCAACGTCTCGGACCGGCCTGTCAGGGGAGATGTCGATGTTGCCCTCTATCGGCCGCCGCCGTGCGCTGGTCGCGCTGACCGGTGTGATCCTGCTGACCGTCGCCGGCTGTGGGTCGAGCGAGGCGCCGGCGGACCCGGGTGCTCCGGTCGAGGTGGCCATCACCATCACCGGAGGGCGGTCCCAGCCGCAACCGGGCCGGGTGGACGCGAAGAAGAACCAGCAGGTCAGGATCACCGTCACCAGCGATGTCGCGGACCGGGTGCATGTGCACGGGTACGAGGTCGGCGCGGACCTGAGGGCCGGGCAGCCGGCCACGGTCGAGTTCGTGGCCGACATGGACGGTCTGTTCGAGGTCGAGACGCACGAGACCGGGCTGCTGCTGTTCCAGCTCCTGGTCCGATGAGCGATCCTGCCCTGTCCCGATGAGCGAGCCTTCCCCCGGTACGTTCCCCGAGCTGCTCGCGCACGGTGTCGGCGGTCGGCAGGACCTGCCCATCCCGTTCGGCTTCGCGGTGACCGGAGCCGCGCTCGCCCTGGTCATCTCGTTCGTCGTACTCGGCGCGTTCTGGCGGGAGCCGAGGCTGGGTGACCCGGAGGCGGGACGGCCGCTGCCCGAGCGGGTCGGCCGGGTGGTCGACTCGGCCGGGTGGCGGTGGGCGCTGCGCCTGCTGGGCCTGGTGGTGGTCGGCTACTTCGGCGTCGGGCTCTTCCTCGGTCCCGACGTCGACCGCAATCCGACGGCGGGGGCGTTCTACGTCCTGTTCTGGGTCGGCCTGGTTCCCCTGTCGCTGCTCTTCGGGTCGGTCTGGCGGGCGCTGAACCCGCTGCGTACGGGCTATCTGCTGGTGGCGGCGGCGGTGCGCCGCGATCCGCGCCGGGGACTGCTGCCGTTGCCGGCGCGACTCGGCTACTGGCCGGCCGCGCTGGGCCTACTCGCCTTCGTCTGGCTCGAACTCGTCGCCCCGGACCGGGCCACCGTGCCGGTCATCCGGACCTGGGTGGTCGCGTACGCGATCGTCGTGCTGGTCGGCGCGGTCCTGTTCGGCGTCGACTTCTTCGACCGGGGTGACGCCTTCGAGGTCTACAGCGACCTGGTGGGGCGACTCGCGGTGGTCGGCCGTCGGGACGACGGAACGTTGGTCTGGCGCAACCCGTTGGAGGGGATGAGCGCGTTGCCGCCCGCTCCCGGGTTTGTCGCCGTTGTGGTGGTCCTGCTCGGTTCGACGTTGTTCGACAGCCTCTCCAACGCGCCCGCCTGGTTCCGGTTGGCGCAGAACAGCGAGTTGCCGCCGGTGTTCACCAACACCGTCGGGATGCTCGCGCTGATTGGGCTGGTGCTGGCCGCGTACGGCCTGACCTGCCTGCTCGCGGCGCGGCTGGCGCCGTCGGTGCGACCGGGTGAGGTCGCGGCCGAGATCGCCCACTGCATTGTGCCGATCGCGGTCGGTTACGTGCTCGCGCACTATTACTCGCTGCTGGTGCTGGAGGGGCAGCGGACCGTGGCGCTCCTCTCTGATCCACTGGTCACCGGTACGGCGAACTGGCTCGGGACCGCGCACTGGTCGATCAGCGCCGCCCTGGTCACCCCGGCCGGGGTGGCGACGTTGCAGGTGACCCTGATCGTGCTCGGGCACCTGATCGGCACCGTACTCAGTCACGATCGGGCGTTGGTGCTCTTTCCCGGCCGGGCGGCGGTTGCCGCGCAGGTGCCGCTGTTGGTGTTGATGGTTGGTTACACCGTCGCCGGGCTGTTGCTGCTCTTCGCCGGTTAGTTCCGGTTACTCTGTGGTGCCTACCGGTCACCCGATTTGCCTTTGACTTGCACACATAGCGATGTACGCATACTTTGGGCGAAGGTGGCGACGACGAGGGGGCGACCATGGGCGCGGGTCACGACCACGGCGGACATGTACGACGAGCCGGCGAACGACACCGCCGACCCCTCTGGGCAGCGCTCGCGGTGCTCACCGTCTTCATGATCGTCGAGGCGGTCGCGGCCTGGCTGACCGGATCGTTGGCCCTGCTCTCCGACGCCGGTCACATGTTCACCGACGTACTCGGCATCGGCATGGCGCTGGCCGCGATCACCGCCGCCAGTCGGGCCGCCCGACACACCCAACGGACCTTCGGGCTCTACCGGCTGGAAGTGCTCGCGGCCCTCGCCAACGCCGTACTCCTCTCCGGGGTCGCGATCGCGGTGCTGGTCGAGGCGGTCCGCCGGTTCGGTGACCCGCCCGAGGTCGCCGCCGGGCCGATGCTGCTGGTCGCCGTCGGCGGGCTGGTCGCGAACATCGTCGCGTTCCTGCTGCTGCGCGAGGGCGCGCAAGAAAGCCTGAACGTCCGTGGCGCCTACCTGGAGGTGCTCGGCGACCTGCTCGGCTCGGTCGGCGTGATCGTCGCCGCGACCGTCATCGCCCTCACCGGCTGGCTCTACGCCGACCTGGTCGTCGCGGTCGCTGTCGGCCTGTTCATCCTGCCGCGCACCTGGCAACTCGCCCACGCCGCGATCCGGGTGCTGGTCCAGGCCGCGCCGGCGCACGTCGACGTGGCCCGGGTACGCGACAGCCTCGCCGGTGTCGCCGGCGTCTGCGACGTACACGACCTGCACGTGTGGACACTGACCTCCGGCATGGACGTCGCCTCCGCCCACCTCAGCCTCGACCCCGGGGCCGACGTCGGCCAGGTCCTCGCCGCCGCCCGCGAACGGCTGCACGAGGGCTTCGGCATCGACCACGCCACCCTCCAGGTCGAACCGCTCGCCTCCGCCCGGTTGTGCCAGGACAGTCACTGGTGATCGGATGGGAACCATCCGGCCCGTCGATACGACTATCCCTGGGGCTGTTTGCCATCGCCGTTGGGAGTTGAGCTGGATGCGAGTGTTCCGCCCGCTGGCCGTTCTCGCCGTCACCTGCGCCGTCGGGCTGCTGGCCGCGCCGGCACCCGCCTGGGCCCACAACGAACTCCGGGCCAGCAACCCGGCCAAGGGCGCCCGGCTCGCCACCGCACCCGTCGAGGTGACGCTCGACTTCGCCGAACGGCTCGACCCCCGGTTCACCACCGTCGCCGTCACCGACGCCGCCGGCAAGGCGGTCACCTCCGGCAAGCCGAAGGTCGAGGGGGTACGCGCCGTCCAGCCACTGAACCAACCACTCGACCCGGGCGACTACACGGTGGCGTACCGGGTGGTGTCGGTCGACGGACACCCCGTACGCGGCTCGCACACCTTCACCGTCACCGCGCCACCGACCACCGCCCCGCCGACCGCACCCCCCACGCAGCCCGTGCCATCGCCCACGGCGACGACCACCAACGCAGCCGCCACCACGGCGGCCGAGCCCGAGGCGCTCGTCGGCGACGAACAGGACGGCGGCGGGAACATCCTGCCGGGACTGCTGCTCGGCGGCGTCGCCGTGCTGGCGATCGGCACCGGGATCCTGCTGGTCCGACAGCGCCGGACCCGCGAGCCGTGAGCCGACCGCCACGGCCACCCGCGAGTACCGGCCAGCCGACCACCAGCGCAGTCGCGCCGGGCACGTTGCCCCGGGCCGCCGCCGGCCTGCTCGCCGCCGTCGGGGTGCTGGCGTTGATGCTCTGGTACGGCGGCGCGACCCGCAGGGAAAGCCTGCCCGGCCTCGCCGACTCCGGGCCGGTCACCGGCTGGGCGCTGCCCATTGCCCGGCTCGGCATGCAGGTCGGTGCCGTGGTCACGATCGGCCTGTTGATCGCCGCGCTGCTCTTCTCGGCCCGCGCCGCCGGAGGCGGACTCTCCGGGACCGGTTACCGACGGGTGCGGGCCGCCGCCTGGTCCGCGCTCGGCTGGTGCCTGGCCAGCGTCGCCGCCCTCTGCCTGACCCTCTCCGACATACTCGGGATGCCGATCGGCGAGGCGGTGTCGTTCACCACCGTGGTCAACTTCGCCACCACCGTCCAACTGGGACAGGCACTCGCCCTCTCCGGTTGGCTCGCCGGGGCGGTCTTCCTGGTCTGCCGGGCCGCGTTGACACCCCGGACCGCCGGCATCGCGCTGCTGCTCGCCGTACTCGCGATGGTGCCGCCCATCTTCACCGGCCACGCCGCCGCAGCGAGCAACCACCAACTCGCCGTCTCCGGCCTGCTGCTGCACGTCGTACCCGTGGCGGTCTGGGCCGGGGGACTACTCGCCCTGGCACTGACCGGCCGCGCCGCCACCGACCAACTCACCATCGCGGTACGCCGGTTCTCCCCACTCGCCGCCGCCTGCCTGCTCCTGGTCGCCGGCTCCGGAGTGGTCTCGGCGTACGTCCGGCTCCCGGGACTCGGCGCGCTGCTCGACACCCGGTACGGCCAGCTCGTCCTGCTCAAGACCGCGCTGCTCGGCACGCTCGCCGCCGCCGGCTGGTGGCAGCGGCGGGCCGCGTTGCCCGCCCTGGCCGGCGGCGACCGGAGCCGGTTCGTCCGGGTCGCCACGGTGGAGATCCTGCTCTTCGCCGCCGCGATGGGCACCGCGGTCGCCCTGTCCCGGACCCCGGCACCGGTGCCGGCCGGGCCGGAGGAGAGCATCGCGGCGGCCCTGCTCGGTTACCCGATCCCGGCGGCCCCGGACGCCGGGCGGTTGCTCGGCGACTGGCTGCCCGAACCGATCGTCATCGCCGCCGCGCTCGGCGCCGCATGGCTCTATCTCGGCGCGGTCACCCGGCTCCGGAGGCGTGCCGAGCGTTGGCCGGCGGCGCGTACGGCCACTTTCCTCGCCGGCTGCGTGGTGCTCGTCCTCGCCACCTCCAGCGGACTGGCCCGGTACGCGCCGCTGCTGTTCAGCGCGCACCTGATCCAGCACCTGCTGCTGACCCTGGTCGTACCGCTGCTGATGGTGCTCGCCGCCCCGCTCACCCTGGCGCTACGGGCGCTTCCCGCGACCACCGACCCGAGTTGGCCGGGCGTACGCGACCGGCTGCGGTCGGCCGGGTCGTCGCGTTTCTGGCTGTTGCTGACCCGGCCACCGGTGGCGGCCCTGCTGCTTGCCAGTGCCGCCCCGCTGCTCTACCTCACCGGCCTGTACGACCTGACCCTGCGCTCGCACGCCGCGCACCTGGTCATGATCGGTTACCTGGTGGCGGCGGGTGGGCTCTTCTGCTGGGTGGTACTCGGTCTCGACCCGGTGCCGCGACCCGCCGGGCGACCGGCCCGGCTGCTCGGCGTGCTGCTGCTGGTGCTGACGCAGGTCGTGCTCGGCCTGGGGCTCGCCGGTTCGAGCACCCTGTTGGCCGGTGACTGGTTCACCGCCCTGGCCCGCCCCTGGGGTGAGCCACCGCTGGTCGACCAGCAGACCGCCGGTCAGATCCTCTGGTCGCTCGGCAACCTGCCGCCGCTGGTCATCCTCGGCCTGCTCCATCTCCGTCGTCGCGGCCCCGACCCGTCGGTCGGCAGTCCGGTCAGCGGTCCGGAAGCAGCGGTGCCGGAACAGGCGGCGGAGCCGTCCGGCTGGCACTGACCCACCCGCCGGGCCGTGGTCAGGAGCGGAGGCGCCAACGGCTTCTTCCGGCCGGCTCCGCGTTGCCGGCCGGCTCCGCGTTGCCGGCCGGCTCCGCGTTGCCGGCCTGGTCCGCGTTGCCGGCCTGGTCCGCGTCCGCGGCCGTCGCTGGTTCGGCGGGCGGGGTGGGGGTGGCCGACTGGCGGAGGCGGGCGACGGCCGCGCCGCCGAGTGCGGCGGCCACCAGCAGGATCAGCAACAGTCCGACCCGCAACACGTTCGAGAAGCCGTCGGTCGCCGGTTCGCCCTCGCCCGCCACCTCGGAGTTCCCCGCCTCGTCCCCGGCGGGTGCCACGGCGGCCGGCGGGAGCAGGGCGACCACCGGTGCCGGGCCGGTCCCGGCCGTGGTCGCTCCGCCAGCCCCGCTCCACCGCACCTGCGTGCCGTCCGAATAGGTCTGCGTCAGGTCGAAGACGAGGCGCTCGGCCTCGGGCATCGGCCCCAGCGACACCACCAGTTCGGCGACGCCACCCGCAGCGGACGGTGGCGCCGTACGGACCCAGGTGACCATCGAGGTCACCTCCGTCACCGCACCATGGTGAATCCCGGTGAGCGCCTGGTCGAGCGGACGGGTGGTGGTGCTCGGGCCCCAGTCCGGGACGGACATCGGATACACCTCGGCGATCGGCGTCGACTCCGGCAACCGCAGCTCGACCCTGCTGGTGTACGCCCCCGCGCGCTCGTCCGGCACCCGGAAGGTGAGCTTGGCGGCGTCACCCCGGTACGCCTGCGCCGGTGCCACGGTCACATCCGCGCCTGCCGGGGCGGCGAACGCCAACCCGCCGACGAGTACGCCGCCCGCCAGGGCACCAGCCAGTGCGGTGCGTACCGTGCGGACGCCTCGGACCCGTACCGACCTGTTCACCGGCGACCTCCTTCGACCCGTACCCCGTGCACCTACCCTGGTAGTTCGGACCGGAGGCCGGAAAGGTTCAATCGGTCGACGATCCGACGCCGCTGCCGAGGTAGGCGAGGACCGCCAGCACCCGACGGTTGGTGTCCTCGGTCGGGGGCAGGTCCAGTTTGGCGAGGATGCTGCCGACGTGTTTGCCCACCGCCGCCTCGGAGACGACCAGCGCCCGCGCGATCGAGGCATTCGAGCGACCCTCGGCGATCAGGGCGAGCACGTCCCGTTCCCGTACCGAGAGCCGGGCCAGCGGGTCGCGTCGGCGACGCAGGAGGTGCCGTACCACCTCGGGGTCGACCACGGTGCCGCCAGCCACCACCTGGTGCAGGACGGCGGCGAACTCGGCAACGTCGACCACCCGGTCCTTCAGCAGGTAGCCGACCCGTTGACCGTCGCCGGAGTCGAGCAACTCGGCGGCGTAGCCCGGCCGGACGTACTGGCTGAGCACCACCACGGCCAGTTCCGGTCGGTCGTGGCGCAGCCGCACCGCCGCCCGCAACCCCTCGTCGGTGAAGTCGGGCGGCATCCGTACGTCGGTCACCACCAGGTCCGGCTGCTGCTCGCCCACCGCGGCGACGAGCGCGTCGGCGTCACCGACCGCCGCCGCCACCGTGAACCCGAAGCGGTCCAGGAGCCCGACCAGCCCTTCGCGCAGCAGCACACCGTCCTCGGCGAGCACCACCCTGGTCACCGGGGACACGGTAGCTCCACCTGGAGCAGGGTCGGGCCGCCGGACGGGCTGGAGAGCAGCATCCGGCCACCGACCGCCGCCAGCCGGTCGGCCAGCCCGGTCAGGCCGGTGCCGTGCGCCGGGTCGGCCCCGCCGTGACCGTCGTCGCTGATCCGTACGGTGAGCTGGCCGTCCTGTCGATCCAGGTCCACCCGTACGCCGGTGGCGGCACTGTGCCGGGCGGCGTTGGTGAGCGCCTCGGCCACGACGAAGTACGCCGCCGCCTCCAGATGTCCCGGCAGCCGTCCGGAGAGGTCGCCCTGGACGGTCACCGGGATCGGGCAGCGGTCGGCGAGTTCGGCCACGGCCGCCGGCAGCCCACGTTCGGTGAGGATCTGCGGGTGGATCCCGTGGATGATCTCCCGAAGCTCGGCCATCGCCTGTTTGGCCTGCTCGTGCGCGGTGGCGAGGGGGGCGACGGCGGGTGAGTCGGCGGGCAGGTCGAGCCGGGCCAGACCGAGTTGCAGGGTCAGGCTGACCAGTCGTTGCTGGGCCCCGTCGTGCAGGTCGCGCTCGATCCGACGACGTTCGGACTCGAACGAGTCGACCAGCCGGGCCCGCGAGTGCGCCACCTCGACCAGTTCGGCCCGAAGCCGTTCGTCTCCGCCCCGGTGCAGCAGCAGCCGGGCGACCGCGCCGTGCGCGCCGGCCAGGAGCGCGAGTAGGTACGGCACCACCGGCAACAGAAGCAGACCGATGAGGGAGCACCAGCGCGCGGAGGCGGCGGAGTCGATCGTGAACCGGCCGATCGCGAACGGGCCGCCGCCGTCGGCCACCAGGAAGGGGGCGGCCAGGAGTGTCAGGATCAGCAGGGGTACGAAGAGCACCGCGCCGTACAGCAGGGGTGCCGCCGTGGCCAGGAGGAACGTGTAGCCGACCTCGCGCCAGGTGGCCGCCTCCGTGTAGCGGGTACGCAGCCAGGGCCAGGGGCCGGGTTCGCGGAGTTGGACGTGGCCCGATTCGACGGGCCTGGTGTCGATCAGCCGCAGTCGGCGTCGTTCCAGTGCGGCCACCGGTAGCCCGATCAGTGGCCCGCAGACGGTGATCAGCACCGCTCCGACCAGGGTGCCGAACAGCACGACCCCCAGCCGGTTCTCGATCGGCTGGAACCCTCCACTGGTGAGCCGGTGAAGTGCGAACAGCCATGGCATGCCGAGGATCAGGCAGGGCACGCCGACAGCGGCGACAACCAGTGCTGTGGTGAGCAGATAGCCGAGTGATCGCCATGGCCAGACGCCGATCAGGAACCGTCGGTGTCGCATCGATTCCAGTGGGGTCGTGGGACCGTTTTCCATGTGGTTCCGGGATTCGTCGGTGAGCACGCTTCGACGCTAATCGTGGGTGTACCACGGAGCTATCGGTCTGCCGCTAGACCTGGGGTATACCTGGCTATACCCCTGGTCGTGGTGGTGCCCGATCGGGTGGGCCGATCGTCGACCGATTCTGGTCGCCCCGCCGCATTCCATAACGGCCGGCGATATGTGTCAGTCGTGCCACGGCGGGCGTTGTCGGGTGGCGATCCGTTCCAGGAGTGGCACCGCCTGCTCCGGTCCGGGAAGGGCGGCGAGTTCGTCGCGGAGCCGCCGCGACGCCTGCCGGTATCCGGGGTCGGCCAGCACCTCGGTGACCGTACGGGCGGCATCCTCCGGGGTGACGGTCAGCGCCTCCAGCACCCGGCCCGCGCCGAGTGCCGCGCAGCGGGCGGCGTTGGCCGGTTGGTCGGCTCCCATCGGGACGAGGACCATCGGCAGGCCGTGGACGAGTGCCCCCATCACGCTGCCCGAGCCGCCGTGCGAGACGACCAGGTCGCAGCCGGGAAGAACCATTCCCTGGTCGACGTAGCGCTCGACTCGTACGTGCTCCGGTTGTGGTCCGAACTCCGCCGGATCGATCTGTCGTCCGACGGTGACGAGCAGATTGACGTCCAGTTCGCGCAGGCCGTTGATGAGACGGGGAAACAGGTCGCCGGACTCCACATTGAACTCCGTGCCGAGGGTCAGGTAGACGTTCGGTCGGCTGCCCGTGTGCCACCACGGCGTCTGGTCGCCGGTCGCCGAGGGTGTGGCGGAGCGGAGCGAGTGGGCCGTCGCCGGCAGCGGAAAGTCAGGGTCGCGGAAGCTGGGCGGAAAGGGGGAGAGGACCAGGTGGCGACCGGGCATGGCGAACTCCGGGTCCGGTGGCAGGCCGTACGTTGCGCGCAGCTCGTCCAGCGGTTCGGCGACCAGTGCCGGCCGGACCAGTGAGCCGGCGGCGAGGACCAGGACGGTCGCGTACGGCAGGCCGAGGTGTTGCGCCGCGACCATGCCGCCGAACTCCATCTCGTCGAAGACCAGCAGGTCGGGCCGCCAGCCGGGGATGAGGTCGACCATCCGGGCGGACCGTTCGCGGGCGGCCCGAACGGCGAAGTTCTCCCGTACCTCGCGGTCGATCTGCGCCGGGTCGATCGGCTGCAACGGAGGACGGTCGGCGGTGACGCCCGGCCCGGCCGCAGCCTGGGGGTCGGTGGCGCGGTGGGTGGCGAGGGCGGTGAAGCCCTGTGCCTCGACCCTGGGCGCCATCGTCGGGGAGCAGGCGAAGGCGACGGTGTGGCCGGCCACTTCGGCGGCGCGGGCGATCGGTACGAGCGGGATGAGGTGACCGCTGCTGCCGACGAAGCTGAAGAGCATGCGCATCCCGCTGACCCTCGGCGATCCGTACGCCGGAATCAACCGGTATTCCGGGTCGCCTCGTCACGGGTGCAAGAAGCGGAAGGGCTCGGAGCCGGGTCGACCGCTGCGCCGGCGCACCCGGTCACCACCCGGCTGACGGGCGTCACCACCCGGCTGACGGGCAAATGACCAGTGGCCCCGAACGAGGGCGCGGCGGGTGGGGGATGCTGGGTCGGTGCAGATCACCATCCTTGGCCCGCTCGCCGTCGACGGCCGACCGGTCCGAGGTGAGCGTCTCGCGGCGGTGGTCCGCGCGCTGGTCGACGCGCGCGGGCGGGCGGTCTCCGCGACCCTGCTCGTGGACGCCGTCTGGGACGGGTCACCGCCGGACGACGCGACCGGCGCCGTCCAGGCGCTCATGTCCCGGGTGCGCCGCCTCGGGCTCCCCGTGGTCGCCGTACCCGGGGGATACCGGCTGCCCGCCGACGAGGTCACCATCGACGCCGTCGAGGCCAGGGCACTCGTCGAGCAGGCTCGCGGCGTACTCCGGTGCGGTGACGTCGTCGCCGCCCGCCGCTTCGCCGACCAGGCCCGTGCCCTCTTCCCCGAGGTCCCGGAGTTCGTCACCGCCGAGGAGACCCGCCTGTTCGCGGACCTCGCCGCGGTACGCGCCCAGGCGGCCCTCGGCGGCGCCGGGCCGTACGACGAGGCCGACCTGCGACGGCTCGCCGCGCACACACCACCCGACGAGCCGTCCGCCGCGCTCCTCGTCCGGGTGCTCGCAGCCCAGGGCCGTGACGCCGAGGCACTGGAGGTGATCGAGCGGCTCCGCACCGAGCTGGCCGACCGGTACGGCACCGACCCGTCACCCGTGATCACGCAGGTCCACCTGGCATTGCTCCGGGGCGAACTCACCGTCCCGGCGGTCGCGACGGCGCCCCGGCAGCCGGCACGGATCGCCCTGCCCGCCGGCTGGCGCCGCCCGGTGACCGCCCTCGTCGGTCGGGAGCGGGACGTCGAAGCCGTGAGTGCGGCGCTGACCGAGGCGCCGCTGGTGACAATCGTCGCCACCGGTGGCGCCGGCAAGACCCGCCTCGCCGCCGAGGTGACCCGGCGTGCGGCGGCCGGGCGGACGGTACGGGTCGTCGAACTCGCCGGGCTGCGCTCACCCGACGAGGTGCTGCCCACGGTGCTCGCCGCGCTCGGCGGTGCGGACACCTCGGCGACCGGTGGCAACCTGGGCCTCGAACGGCGGGTGCTCAGCCCCGAGGAACGGTTGCGCGCCGTCTCGCCGGATCTCGACGGGCTGGTGGTGCTGGACAACTGCGAGCACGTCCTTGAGGCCGTGGCCACCGTCGTCGCGGACCTGCTCGCGGTGACGTCACCGGAGGTTGCCGTGCTCGCGACGAGCCGGGCCCCGCTCGGCCTGGCCGGCGAGCGGGTGCACCGGCTGACCGCGCTGCCCGACGCCGACGCGCTCGGCCTGGTCGAGTCCCGGGCGCGGGCCGGTGGCGCGGTGCCGACCTGGGACACCGTACGCGTGCTGGAACTCTGCCACCGGCTCGACAACCTGCCGCTGGCGCTCGAACTGGCCGCCGCCCGGCTGCGGCACATGCCGATCGACGACGTACTCGCCGGTCTGACCGACCGGTTCGCGTTGCTCGACGACGCGCTGCGGGGGCTGCCCGAGCGGCACGCGAGCCTCTGGGCGATGGTCGACTGGAGCCGGGAACTGCTCGCCCCCGACGACCGTGAACTGCTCCAGCGCCTCGCCGTCATTCCGGCGCCGTTCACCGCGGAGCTCGCCGCCGAGGTCGCCCACACCCCGGACGTACGGCGCGGACTCGCGACCCTGGTCGAGCAGTCCCTGCTGACCCTGGTCGAGGGGGACGGCCCGCCCCGGTACCGGATGCTGGAGACCGTCCGCGAGTACGGCGAGGCCCGTCTCGACGCCTCCGGTGACCGTGATCCGGCGATGGCCGGACTACTCGGGTGGGCTCGGGAGCAGGCTGTCGCGCTCGCCGAGCGGCTCGTCGGCCCCGGCCAGCTCGACGCGTTCGCGCGCTGCGCGGCTGAACAGGACAACCTGCTCGCCGCGCTGCGCTGGGCGATCCAGCAGGACGACGAGCCGGCCGAGGTTGACGTCGCCAGCGTGCTGTTCCACTTCTGGTCGGTGCGGGGGCTGCACCTGGAGGTCATCGGGTGGGCGCGGGGTCTGCTCTGGGTCGACGAGCCGGACCGGCGGCGGCGTTCGGCGATCGGGGCTGGTCGGGCCGCCGGGCGGCCGTTGCCCGACGCCGACCGGCTCGCCTGGATGTGTCTGGTGATCGGGGTCAACGCCGGCATCAGCGGCTCGCTCCGACTCGCCGTACTCTCCCGGCGGGTGCTGCGCACGCTGCTCGTGGAGCGGCCCGGTGAGCTGTCGCCGAGGCAGACCGTGCTCGCGTCGGCGTTGCCCAGCTTCGACGCGTTCGATCCGGACGAGAGCATGAAGGGCGCCGACGAGATGGTCGCGCACCCGGACCCGTACGTGCAGGGGCTCGGCTTCTTCGCCCGTGCGGCGGTACGGGAGAACGGCGGCATGCCGGAGGCTTCGGTCGTCGACGCGGAGTTGGCGTACCACCGCTTCGGGGTCGCCGGTGACCACTGGGGCATGGCGATGGCGGCGCAGGCGGTCGGGCACTCGATCACCCCACGGGGGGACGTCCGGGCCACCGAGTGGCTGGCGCGCAGCGTCCGCCACATGGACCTGGTCGGCGCGGCCCAGGACGCCCGGTCGGTCCGGGTGCTGCTGGACGTGCAACTGGCCCTGACCGGTGACCCGGAGGCGGAGCGGCGGCTGCGGGAGACCGCGGCACCGGGGCAGGCGGCCGAGGAGTTCGACGCCGCGCAGGCAAGCCTCGGGCTGGCCCACCTCGCCTGGCAGCGGGAGCGGTACGACGAGGTCCTCGCGTACGCCGACGCGGTGACCCGGGTGGTGGCCGGGTCCACCCGCCCGCAGCCGCAGCCGCGCGTCGTGTTCCGGGTCGCGGTCTCGGTGCTCCACCTCCGGGTGGCGTCGGTACGCCCCGGGTCAGGCGACGACGCGGACGCGCACGCGACCGCGTTGCTGACGCTCGCCCGCGACGAGGCGATGTCCTCGAAGGACCTGCCGGTGATCGGGGCGTGGGCGCTCGGCGGTGCCGAACTCGCGGCCCACCGGGGTGATGTCCCGACCACGCTGGAGCTGTGGGCGCTCGGCACCCGGATCGGCACCAACATCGGGTTGCTGCTCCCGCCGGGGGAGAGCGAACGGCTCACCGCCGCCCTCGGGGACGAGGAGCGGCGTGAGCCGTTGGTGGCCGCCCTGCGCGCCCAGTCGGCGACCTCGGTCGCCGCGCGCATCCAGCAGGTGATGGACGACCTGCTCGGCTAGGCCGTGTCCTGTAGGTCGGTGCGCAGCCACAACATGATGGCGGCGATGATGATCTCCGATCGGTAGTAAGCCGCGCGCTTCGCGTAGCGGGTAGCCAGAGCGCGGAACTGCTTGAGCCGGTTGAAGCAGCGCTCGACGACGTTGCGGTCGGCGTACACTTTCGGGTCGAAAAGTGGTGGCCGGCCCCCATGGGAACCCTTCGCCTGACGGCGGGCGATCTGGTCGCTCTTCTCCGGACAGGTGAACGCGACCCCGCGCTTCCGCATCGCCGCCCGGGTCGAGGGATGGGAATAGGCCTTGTCGGCCAGCACCCGCTCGGGTCGTTTCCTGGGCCGGCCAGGCCCGTCACGGCCCACCGAGACCTGATCGAGCAACGCCAACAACTGCGGGTTGTCCCCGGCCTGGCCCGGAGTCAGGATCACCGACATCGGCAACCCACGCCCGTCGACCGCGAGATGAATCTTGCTGGTCAGCCCGCCGCGGGACCGTCCGAGGGCTTCGCCGTCGACGGCGAGGTCCTCGACCCACCCGGTCGCGCAGCCCCCTTTTCCGGGCCCCCGCGCTGTGCTGGTGGGCCCGGACCGAGGTCGAGTCGACACTGAAGGTCCACTCCACGTTTCCGACGGAGTCGTCCTTGACGATCACCTCGTCGAGGACACGTTCCCAGGTGCCGTCGGCTGTCCAGATCCGAAGCCGTTCATGCGCGGTCTTCCACGGCCCGTAACGCTCGGGCATATCCCGCCACGGAGCACCGGTACGCAGCTTCCACAGGATCGCGTTGATCACCTGCCGGTGATCACGCCACCGACGACCCCGACCCGCCACCGGAGGAAGCAACGGCTCGATCCTCGCCCACGCCTTGTCAGTCAGCTCACCCCGCCCCACCACCTGAACATGATCAACGATCCCAGGTCAAAACCCATACAGGACACGCCCTAGTTCAAACCTTCTTACGGTAGGCCCGCAGCGCGAGCGGCATGAAGAGCACCACGAAACCCGCGCACCAGGCGAGTGTCCACCAGACGTGCGGGCCGACCGGCGTACCGAGGAAGAGCCCGCGCATCGCGTCGACCAGGTGGGTCATCGGGTTGACCTTCACGAACGCCTGCATCCAGCCCGGCAGGGTGTCGGTGCTGACGAACACGTTGGACCCGAAACTCAGCGGCATGATCAGTGCGAACATCAGGCCCTGCACCGCACCCGGGGTGCGTACCTTCATCGACACGAAGACCGGCAACCAGCTGAGGCAGAGCGCGAACAGGACCGCGAGCAGGCAACCGGCGAGCGCGAGCAGCGGATTGGCGTCGATCCGGAACCCGAGCAGGTAGCCGATCGCGAGGGTCGAGACGGTGACGATCACATACCGTACGACGTCGCCCAGGACCGCGCCGACGAGCGGTGCCGAACGGGGGATCGGCAGTGCCCGGAACCGGTCGAAGACGCCCTTGGCGATGTCGGTGTTGAGGTTCACCCCGATCGCGATGGACCCCGTCGCGATTGTCTGCGCCAGGATTCCGGGCAGCAGGAACTGCAGGTAGTCGTGGGTGGAACCGCTGACCGCGCCACCGAAGATGTACACGAAGATGACGAGGAACAGCACCGGCTGCAACGTGACGTCGATCAGCGCCTCGGGCGTACGCCAGGTCTTGATGAGGCTGCGTTTGGCCAGCGCGAGCGAGTGCCGGACCAGGCGGAACGGTCGTGGATTCGGGGAGACCGTCGACAGTGCGCGGCTCGTCGTGGGGGCCGCGTCGACCAGGGTGCTCATGCCGCCACCTCCTTCATGCTGGTGTCGTCGTCGGCTGCCGTACGCCCGGTGAGGGTGAAGAAGACCTCGTCGAGGCTCGGCAGGTGCAGGGAGAGTTCGGTGACCGTGATGTGGGCCGCGGCGAACCGCGCGACGGCCTCGGTGAGGGCCGTGTCGTCGGCGACCGGCACCGCGAGCACGCCCTTGCGGATCTCGTCGGCGCGGGCGCCGGAGGAGACCTCACTCAGGATCGTCGCCGTACGGGTCAGCTCCGCCGGATCGGCTGGCCGTACCTCCAGGGTCTGGCCGCCGACGACCCGCTTCAGCCCTTCCGGGGTGTCGTACGCGATCACCCGCCCGTGGTCGATGACCGTGATCGCGTCGGCGAGCGCGTCCGCCTCTTCGAGGTACTGGGTGGTGAGCAGCACGGTCGAGCCGTTCGTGACCAGCGACCGGACCACGTCCCACATGTCCTCGCGCTTGGCCGGGTCGAGACCCGTGGTCGGCTCGTCAAGGAAGATCACCTCTGGTGAGCCGACGAGGCTCGCGGCCAGGTCCAGCCGCCGCCGCATACCACCGGAGTAGGTCTTGGCCGGTCGGCCGGCCGCCTCGGTCAGGTCGAACCATTCGAGCAACTCGGTGGCGCGGCGCCGGGAGCCGGCGCGGCCCAACTCCAGCAGGGTGCCGAACAGCTCCAGGTTCTGCCGCCCGGTCAGGTCCTCGTCGACCGAGGCGTACTGACCGGTGAGGCCGATGGTCTGGCGGACCCGCTCGGCGTCGCGTACGACGTCGAAGCCGCTGATCCGGGCGGTCCCGCCGTCCGGGGTGAGCAGCGTGGAGAGGATGCGTACAGCGGTGGTCTTGCCGGCGCCGTTGGGGCCGAGTACGCCGAGCACCGTTCCCCGGGGTACGGCGAGATCGACGCCCTGGAGCGCCCTCGTCTTCCCGAAACTCTTCACGAGGCCCTCGGCCTCGATCACCAGGTCAGTTGTCATGCCACCATCCTGCGGCGGCCCGCTGACACGTCACCGACACCGCACCGACACGGCCGCCGACAGCGCCCCGACTCAGCTCGGTTCAGCTCGGTGCGGAGCCGGTCGGCGGTTGAGGTAGACGTCCAACGCGGCGGCGCCGGTGAGCATGGCGCGGCTTCTGGCCGTCAGGCGGCTGCGCCAGTCCCGTAGCGCCGATTCGAGCGGTACGACGCCGCCGGCGGAGCGGACCTGGGCGATCAGCGGGGCGATCTGCTCCAGCAGGTAGCCGCCGCGTCTGAGCTGGTGCACCAGTTGGGCGTCGCGTACGTCGGCCGCGCGGTAGACCCGGTAGCCCGTCTGCGGGTCGCGGCCCGGTTGGACCAGGCCGGCACGTTCCCATTTACGCAGCGTGGCGGGGCGGATGCCGAGCCTTCGGGCCAGGGGGCCGACGAACGTGTCGCCGCGTTCCTGCGGCACGGGCGCGAGGTCACGCAGCGCCGCTTCGACGGACTGGAGGGTGCGGCGGTCCTCAAGGAGCTGGACGTGACTCTCGTCGACGAGCCGCAACGCGTCCTCGGTCGCGTCCCGGTTGATCGCCTGCATGATCGACGTCGCTGTCTGGTGACCGTGTCCGGGCACGAGGGCGAGGAATGCGCGCAGGGCCTGCGCGTGCAGCGGGGTGTAGGTGCGGTAGCCGGACCGGGTGCGTTCGGCGCCCGGAAGGATGCCGGCTTGCTCGTAGTTCCTGATCGCCTGCGTGGACAGACCATGCCCGCGAGCCAGGTCCACCGGCCTGAGCCGTTCCCCGTCTTGAGGGTTTCGAGGCATCTTCCTGCTGATTCTGCGGGTAAAGTTTACACGGCCGGTTCAACGATAGCGTTTACGTCATGATGCTTGGTGTCAAGAACAGCGCCCATGCCGTCGCGAGCGCTTCGGTCATGAGGCTGCTCCCGACCCGACCGCGACTGCTCGCCCTGGGCGAGCCCACCCACGGCGAGGACGTCCTGCTCGACCTGCGCAACGAACTCTTCCGGCAACTCATCGAGGAGGAGGGATACCGGACGATCGCGATCGAGAGCGACTGCATGATGGGTCTGGTCGTGGACGACTACGTCACCTCGGGCACCGGCACCCTCGACGAGGTCATGCGGCGCGGGTTCAGCCACGGGTTCGGCGCGTCAGCGGCCAACCGCGAACTCGTGGGGTGGATGCGTGCGTACAACGACGGCCGGCCGCTGTCCGAGCAGTTGCGCTTCGCCGGGTTCGACGGCCCGCTGGAGATGACCGGCGCCGCGAGCCCCCGGCAGGCCCTCACCGCACTCCACGCCTACCTCGCGACCTGGGCGGAGCCGGACCTGCTTCCCTGCACCGCCGAAGCGCTCGACCGCCTGCTCGGTGCCGACGACCGGTGGACCGATCCCGCCGGGTTGATGGACCCGTCCCGGTCGGTGGGGCAGTCGGCCGAGGTCAGGGAGGTGCGGGTGCTCGCCGACGACCTGGTGGCCCTGCTTGACACGCAGACGCCGTACCTCATCGCGGCGTCCTCGCGGGAGGAGTGGGACCGGGCGCGCCTGTACGGGCGCACCGCCACGGGCCTGCTGCGCTACCACTACTGGTCGGCCGACACGTCGCCGAACCGCCTGGCGCGGCTCTGCGCGCTGCGGGATTCGATGATGGCCGCCAACCTGCTGGCCCTCGCCGAGCGGGGCCCGACGCTGATCCACGCCCACAACGCTCATCTCCAGCGCGACAAGAGCAGCATGCGGCTGGGTGGCCTGCCGCTGGAGTGGTGGAGCGCTGGGGCGATCGTCAGCGCCCACCTGGGCGAGGAGTACGCCTTCCTGGCCACGGCCCTCGGCACGATCCGTCACCAGGGAGTCGACACCCCACCCCCGGAAACGATCGAAGGGCACCTGTACGCACTCCCGGAGGACCAGTACGTCCTCGACGCCCGCCAACTCGCCGCAGCCCTCGTCGACCCGCGACCCGCCCGTCGCGTGTCCCCATGGTTCGGCTACGCCCCGCTGGACCCCGCCCACCTGACCAACAACGACGCAATCGTGTACGTCAAGGACGTCCAGCCAAGCTGACGCGTACGCCCCCCACCCACGGATGGCTCCGGACGGTGCCGGATCCGGTACGCCCTGGGATACGACAACGGCCCGGGTGGGTGTCACGGGCCTTTGTCGTCCGCTACGCCGTGGTCATCGAGGAGTGCGAGCGGGGTACAAGCTGCCGCTGGGTGTACTAACCGGTGCGATCGTCAGTCAGGCAGTTGCCAGATGAACACGAGGTTGGTGCCCTTCGCCGCGGCTGTGGCTTGGAACGAGTGGAGAGCCCAACCGTTCGTCACTCCATCATCCAGGACCGGCTGGATGACCTCTTCGATCTTGTCCTCCGCATCGGTGATGAGCCCTGCCTTGACGTATCGGTTCTGAACCTTGTAGCCGGCCACGCCTGCCTCCTCATCCTCGTGCGCCCCTGGTGAAGTGAGTCAAGCTTGCTTGACTCCGAGAGGGTGAGTCAAGTTAACTTGACTCACCCCAGGGGAGGACGCAGCTCATGGAAACGCACGACAAGGCCGCGGGCTACCGGGCCTCGAACAAGGCATCCGCCCAACTTGTGCTCTGGACATTCGTCTGGGTGGCGACTCTCGCCGTGGCCCGGTTCGGCCCTGAGTTCGTCTGGGACACGAAGCACTCGGCGGCGAGTTGGGCCGCAGTCGCGGCCAATATTCTCGTCGGCGCCACCTGGATCGCCGCCTTCGCCCGCTTCCTTCGCGCACTCGACGACTTATGGCGCCAGATCACGCAAGATGCTCTGGCGGCAGCACTCGGCGTGGGCTGGGTGACCGGCTTCGCCTACGTCACAGCAGACGCCGCCGGTCTCCTCGACTACGACTTCAACGTCGCACTATTCGCTGTGCTCCTGGGCACCGTGTACCTGATCGCGTTCGTCGTCGGCTGGATCCGGTACCGATGAAGAACCGCATCGCGGCCCTCCGAGCCGAACGTTCATGGACACAAGCTGACCTGGCTCAGCGCATCGGCGTGTCACGACAGTCGATCAATGCGATCGAGACGGGAAAGTTCGACCCGAGCCTTCCCGTCGCGTTCCGTCTCGCCAAGCTGTTCAGTCTGACGATAGAGGAGATCTTCGACGACGACTGATGACGCACTTTGCCGCCTCGGTGGTGCGGCCAGGCGCGGGAGGAAGCCGGCTGGGCCGAGGATCCGACCGTGGTCGTGCTGGGCACCCAGTCGATCCGCGCCGCGAACCGCGTCCCGGCCGCGACGACGAGCAAGGGCGCCGGCAAGAGGGTGCCGGGCCAAGCGGTGGGTGGTCGAGCAAACGAGTGGCACGTTGATGCTGCACCGCCGACGGGTCTGCGAGTACGAGAGCCGTCCGGAGTCGTCAGTGTCGCGCACGCTGTGGGCTTCGCCGAGGAAAGGAAGCGGCGCCGAAGACCTTCGGCGCCGCTGAGACAAATCTCGTGCATATGGTCGGCGTCAGCAGCCGAGTTGCAGGCGTGCCTTGAATCGCAGAGTGCCCGCAGGGACGGGATCTCCGCAGCGGATGGTGCCAATTTCGATGTTGTCGAAGGTCGTGTACTGCTGGCTGCCCATGTTCAGGATGTTGTAGCCCACACCACCGAACGGGCTGTCGAAACTCAGACACAGGAATGACTGCACCGTCCCGGAAACGGCACGGGTGCCTTTGTAGAGGCCGTAGTACCCGGGCTCGTCGAACGTCCAGCGCATGCTGGTCGTTTCCTCGTCGGTGCTGCCGGTGACGCTCTGGACGCTGAACCCGACCTTTGCCGAAACCTTCGCGAAGACCGCTCCTGCTTGGGTGCTGATCTCGGTGCTGGCGCCGAGGGTCGTGCTCACCGAGTTGACCTTGCGAAGGGTTTCGGTGCGCTCGCCGGTCGTGCCGGTCGTGATGTTGATGCTCATGAAGTGGGTGACCGTCGGGTTGACCTCGGCCGCCGTGATCTCGTACCACACTGTGTTTGCGGTGCTCGCCTTACACCAGCCGCGAGGTGGTCCTACCACGGCGGCACTGGCCGGCGTGGCGAATCCCGCAGCGGTAAACAGGGCGATGGTGGTGAGGATGCCAAGACGTAGGACATGCCGTCTCAAAGGGCCAACAATCTTCACATAGCCTCCCGGGCCGAGTGGATACGAAGAAGTATGGAGTCCAGTCGATGGACAAGGTACTGTCTTGATCGTTCAGCATGGGTGTAAAGAAGCACCGCAGGCATTACGCTCGACCCGCCCTCGGCGCGATACCTACGGCGAGGGGGTCGGTCAGGATGGCGTCAGGTTCATGGGTGGCGGTAGCCCTCGGTGCACGCGCGTCGTGTCGGCGGGGCGACGCCCGCCGCACACCACTGACGGCGGGACGCAGCCGGAAGACGATTCAGGCCCGCGACCGGGTTTTCCCCTGGTCACGGGCCTTCTCGTGCTGATTACCCCTGGTGCCCCCGGCAGGATTCGAACCTGCGCCCCCGCCTCCGGAGGGCGGTGCTCTATCCCCTGAGCTACGGGGGCTCAGCGACCGGGAAAGAGTAGCAAACACCCGCCCCGAGCACCGAATCGGTATCCGCCGGACGTGGACAACGTGTCCGGGTTGGGGGCGGCGTACCCCACGACGGGATCAAGCTTGACCGCCCAGAGTGGGGTATGCCGCCCCCAACCCCCACCCGTCAAGAACGCCCACAAGAAGGCAACGCGTACGGCGCGATCCGGGGCGGGAGCCGTCGGGGCCACTCGCCCCGCCCCCAGGATCCGTCCACCACCACGTGCACCAACCGCCCGTCGGCGCCACTGAGCCGGAGCAGGAAGTCCCGGGGCAGTGGGGGATCCACCGTCGGCGTCGTGATCATGAACTTGACCCGCCCCCGCTGCGACATGGCCGAGATCACGTCCGCCGCCGGTGCCACCCCGTGCAGCCGGGTACGCCCTAGCCAGCAGAGTTCGGCCCGGTGCTCCTGGGCGGAGCGGACGATCGCCGGGTACTCCTGGCGCACCCAGATCCGTACGGCGTCGACGCAGAGGCCGCAGGCGCGGTCGGTGGGCTCCCGTGGTCCGAGTCCCCAGGCGTGCAGGTATTCGCCGACGGTGGCCGGGTCGATGGTGAGTCCGAACTGGCGCTCGATCAGGGCGGTGACGCTCTGCCGGGTCCAGAGCGGGTCGTCGAGCCCGAACTGGTCGGGGTAGCGCCCTCGTAGCGCGTCGATCAGTTCGAGTTCCTGATCGCGGCTGAGCGCCTCTGCCGGGCCTGACCGCTGCCCCCGGCGAGCGGCCACCGCGCCGTCGCCGCCGATGGTGTGCCGCCGGCACCAGCTGGTGACGGAACGTCGCGCGTCTTTAAGAACAACCCCCACGTCTGGGGCAACGAGCCCGGATCATGACTGGTCACGATATCTACGGAGAAAACTCCCCAAAGTGCACAGTCGGGCATAACGCCGCGTATCGGGCTAGAAGGGACTACTTGGCGCCTAGCTTGTCCAACAGCGCCTGGATTGCGGTGATTTCCTTCTTCTGTCCGGCCACCATGGTCTCGGCGAGCGCCTGCACCTGCTCGTCGTCGGAGAGTTCCAGCGCCGCCTCGGCCATGTGGATGCCACCGAGGTGATGGTTGAGCATGAGCCGGAGGAACATGACGTCGAAGTCCCGACCGGTGGCGGCACGCAACTGCGCCCGCTCGGCGTCGGTGGCCATGCCGGGCATCAGACCGTCCCGGATCGTGCCGCCGCCATCCGGCATCCAGGCCATCCGGGGCTGGGAACCGGTCGGGGTCAGGTGCCAGTTGCGCAGCCAGGTCTGCATGGTGCCGATCTGACCCTGCTGCGTCAGCGCGATGTCCGCGCCGAGGGTCCGTACGTCCGGGTCGGTGGCCTTCTCGTGGGCGAGCAGGGACATCTCGACGGCCTGGGCGTGGTGGGTCGACATGTCGCGGGCGAAGCCGGCCTCGACCGAGGTGTCTCCCGGCCGGGTCAGGCCCGGGATGAGCAGCCCCACCGCGACGCCGAGGGCCAGCCCCACCACGAGTGCGATCGTCACCCAACCGGTGCTGAACCGGCGGCGGCCATCGCCGACGGCCGAGTCGTCGCCCGGGTCGTCGACGTAGTCGTCACCGCCCTCGTCGCCGTCGTACTCGAACTCCTCGGGGTCCTGGACCCCGGCGCCCGACGCGCCGGCCGAAGCCGGCGCGTCGGAGCGGGTTGATGCGCCCATCGGGTTCCTAACTACTGCTGCGCGCCGTCCTTGCCGAGGTCACGCGGGGTGGTGCCGGTCGCGGTGATACCGCCGGAGCAGGTCGCGTTCGGCTCGATCGTGGCGTTGGTGCGCAGCGCCCGGATGAAGGTGTCGATCCGGCCGTCGTCCGCGTTGTCGACCTTGAGCTGGTAGCCCCACGCCTGGAGCGAGATCGGCTTGTCCAGGTTGTCGATCGGGCTCATCAGCATGTACTCGTTGCCGCGTACCTTCTCGGCCAGCTTGCCGATCTGCTCGGCCGGAAGGCCCGTCCGGTACGCGACCCAGACCGCGCCGTGCTCCATGCTGTGCACCGCGTGCTCGCTGGCGATCGGGGCGTCGTAGACGTCACCCATGCAGTTCTGCCAGTTGAAGTTGTGCTTGCCACCAACCGGCGGGGTAAGCGAGTAGGTCAGCGGACCCCACGCGTGTTCCGAGGCGGTCAGGGATTTGTCCGACGATTCCCGGTAGTTCTTGATTCCGTCGATGCCGGCCGCCTGCTCCGCCCAGGGCTTGGCACCCTGGAACACGGCGAAGGCACCCCAGCCGATGATCCCGACGGCGAGCACGCCGACGGCGACGAAGAGGGCGATCGGGCCCCAGTTGCGGCCCTGGCTGACCTTGACCGGAGCGATCGGCTTACGCGGGCCCTTGCCGCCACCCGCGCCCCGACCTCCGCCGGGCCGAGTGCCACCGGAGTTCCCGGCCGCTGGCTTGCCACCCGCCGCCGGCTTGCCACCGGCCGCCGGCTTCTTACCGGTGCTGACCACGGAGGGACGGCTTTGATCGCCACCCTGGGTGCTGATGCTCATGGTGCCTCGTCAGGTCGGTCGGTCAGGGGTGGCGGGTCACAAAGGCGCAGGGTGTCCGCCGAGTGACTGAGTCTACCCCCGGTAACATGTTTCGGTGACTCCCGCCAATCTTGCCGAGGTCGTCCGTACCGCCGCCCAGGCGGTCTTCATCTCCCGTGGGCTCGACCCCTCCCTGCTGCCGGAGTCGGTGACCCTGGAGCGACCCCGCAACCCAGAGCACGGCGACTACGCCTCGACGCTCGCACTGCAACTGGCCAAGCGGGTCGGGGTGCCGCCGCGTGAGCTGGCGGCGGGCCTCGCCGACGAGCTGACCCGGGCGGTCGGCATCAAATCGGTCGAGATCGCCGGACCCGGCTTCCTCAACATCCGTCTCGACGCCGCCGCCGCCGGGCAGCTCGCCCGCGTCGTGGTCCAGGCCGGCCGGGAGTACGGACGCGGCGACGCCCTCGCCGGAGAGCGGATCAACCTGGAGTTCGTCTCGGCGAACCCGACCGGTCCGGTGCACATCGGCGGGGTCCGGTGGGCGGCGGTCGGCGACGCGCTCAGCCGCCTGCTCCGCGCCACCGGTGCGGACGTGACCACGGAGTACTACTTCAACGACGCCGGCTCGCAGATCGACCGGTTCGCCCGTTCGCTGCTCGCCGCCGCGAAGGGTGAGCCGGCCCCCGAGGACGGCTACGGCGGGGCGTACATCGCCGAGATCGCCGAGGCGGTCCGGGCGCTGCACCCGGACGTGCTCGACCGGCCGGAGGCGGTCGCCCAGGAGGTGTTCCGGGTCGAGGGCGTCGCGCTGATGTTCGACGAGATCCGTTCCTCGCTGGACCAGTTCGGGGTCCGCTTCGACGTCTACTTCAACGAGAAGGACCTGCACGACCGGGGTGAGCTGGACCTCGCGCTGGCCCGGTTGACCGAGCAGGGCCGGACGTACGAGCTGGACGGCGCCACCTGGCTGCGGACCACGGACTTCGGTGACGACAAGGACCGGGTGCTGCGCAAGTCCAACGGCGAGTGGACCTACTTCGCCGCCGACTGCGCCTACTACCTGGACAAGCGGGAGCGGGGCTTCGGCCGGGTCGTGATCATGCTCGGTGCCGATCACCACGGCTACATCGGGCGGATGAAGGCGATGTCGGCCTGCTTCGGCGACAACCCGGAGCAGAACCTGGAGATCCTGATCGGGCAGCTCGTCAACCTGGTCCGGGACGGTCAGCCGGTCCGGATGTCCAAGCGGGCCGGGACCGTGGTTACGCTGGAGGACCTGGTCGAGGCGATCGGAGTGGACGCCGCCCGGTACGCCCTGGCCCGCTACTCCAGCGACTCGCCCATCGACATCGACGTCGAACTCTGGACCAGGGCCAAGAACGACAACCCGGTCCACTACGTCCGGTACGTCGCCGCCCGTACCGCCGGGATCAGCCGGAATGCCGCCGAGGTCGGATTCACTCGGGGTGAGCCGGATGCGTTCCGGCCCGAGTTGCTCGACCACGAGAAGGAGAACGAGCTGCTCAAGGCGCTGGCCGAGTACCCGGCCGTGGTCGCCTCGGCGGCCGAGCTGCGCGAGCCGCACCGGGTCGCCCGCTATCTGGAGGAGCAGGTGGCGCAGTCGTTCCACCGGTTCTACGACAACTGCCAGGTGGTACCGAAGGGCGACGAGGAGATCACCGATCTGCACCGCGCCCGGCTCTGGCTGGTCGACGCCACTCGTCAGGTCATCGTCAATGGTTTGGAACTGCTCGGGGTCTCGGCCCCGGAGAGGATGTAACGGAAATGCGTGCTCACGAGGCGGGGGCGCTGCACGGCGACCTCGGCAACCGGGGACCCGCCTGGCTGCGTACGCCCGAGGACGTGAACGCCCTCCTGCCGCAACTGTGGCCGCGGACCGTGACCCGCGACGACGACGGTGAGCTGACCGTCGGCAAGCTGCGGATCGGTGCGCTCACCAAGATGTTCGGTACGCCGCTCTTCGTGCTCGACGAGGACGACCTGCGCTCGCGCTGCCGGGACTTCCGTGCCGCCTTCGCCGGCGAGGACGTCTACTACGCCGCCAAGGCGTTCCTCAGCAAGGCGGTGGTGCGGATCATCGCCGAGGAGGGGCTGCACCTCGACGTCTGCACCGGCGGTGAGCTGGCGGTGGCGCTCGCCGCCGACATGCCGGCCGAGCGGATCGGCTTCCACGGCAACAACAAGTCGGTGGCGGAGCTGACCCGGGCGCTGGACGCCGGGGTGGGTCGGATCATCGTCGACTCGTTCGACGAGATCGACCGCCTGACCGAGCTGGCCCGGGAGCGCGGGGTCCGGCCCCGGGTGCTGATCCGGGTCACCGTCGGGGTCGAGGCGCACACGCACGAGTTCATCGCCACCTCGCACGAGGACCAGAAGTTCGGCTTCTCGCTGGCCGGCGGGGCGGCCGTCGCCGCCGCGCTCCGGATCCTCGACGACAACGTGCTGGAGCTGCGCGGGCTGCACTCGCACATCGGGTCGCAGATCTTCGACACCAGCGGGTTCGAGGTCTCGGCCCGGCGGGTGCTCGCCCTCCAGGCGCAGATCCGCGACGCCCGCGGCGTCGAACTGCCCGAGCTGGACCTCGGCGGCGGCTTCGGCATCGCGTACACGACCCAGGACGACCCGTCGACCCCGCACGAGCTGTCGAAGCGGATCCACAAGATCGTCGACGGCGAGTGCGAAGGACTGCGACTGGCCAAGCCGCACCTGAGCTTCGAGCCGGGGCGGGCGATCATCGGCCCGGCGATGTTCACCGTGTACGAGATCGGCACCGTCAAGGACGTCGATGGCCTCCGGACGTACGTCAGCGTCGACGGTGGGATGAGCGACAACATCCGTACCGCGCTCTACGGCGCCTCGTACTCCGCCACCCTGGCCAACCGGGCCTCGGACGCCGAGCCGATTCTCGCCCGGGTGGTGGGAAAGCATTGCGAGTCCGGGGACGTGGTGGTGAAGGATGAATTCTTGCCCGCCGACGTACAGCCCGGAGATCTTCTCGCCGTGCCCGGCACGGGTGCCTACTGCCGGAGCATGGCCAGTAACTACAACCATGTCCCGAGGCCCCCGGTGGTGGCGGTCCGCGGCGACGAGGCACGCGTGATCGTCCGGCGGGAAACCGAAGACGATCTGCTGGCATTGGATGTGGGATGACAAGACCTCTCCGCTTGGCGCTGCTCGGGTGTGGCACGGTCGGCGCCGAGGTGGTGCGGCTGCTGCATGAGCAGGCGGCCGACCTGGCCGCCCGCATCGGCGCACCGCTGGAGATCGCCGGCATCGCGGTCCGTCGACAGGGGCGGGACCGGGGCGGGCTCCCGGTCGACCCGGAGGTCTTCACCACCGACGCGCTCGGCCTGGTCAAGCGGGACGACGTCGACGTGGTGGTGGAGATGGTCGGCGGCATCGAGCCGGCCCGCACCTGGCTGGTCGAAGCGTTGCGGGCCGGCAAGAGCGTCGTGACCGCGAACAAGGCCCTGCTCGCCGAGGACGGCGGCACCCTGCACGACGCCGCTGCGGAGAGCGGTGCGGACCTCTACTACGAGGCGTCGGTCGCGGGGGCGATCCCGCTGCTGCGCCCGCTGCGCGAGTCGTTGCAGGGGGACACGATCACCCGGGTCACCGGCATCGTCAACGGGACCACGAACTTCATCCTCTCGGCCATGGACGCCACCGGGGCGGGCTTCGCCGAGGCGCTCGACGAGGCGACCGAGCTGGGGTACGCCGAGGCGGACCCGACCGCCGACGTCGAGGGTTTCGACGCGGCGGCCAAGGCCGCCATCCTCGCCTCGCTGGCCTTCCACACCAGGGTCAGCGCCGCCGACGTCTACCGTGAGGGGATCACCGAGGTCACCGCCGCCGACGTGGCCAGCGCCAAGGCCATGGGCTGCACGATCAAGCTGCTCTGCATCGCCTCGCGCGGCCCTGACTCCACCGGTGCCGAGTCGATCAGCGTCCGGGTCTACCCGGCGATGATCCCCCGCAGCCACCCGCTGGCCAGCGTCGGGGACGCCTTCAACGCGGTCTTCGTGGAGGCCGCCGCCGCTGGGCAGCTCATGTTCTATGGCCGGGGAGCGGGCGGGTCGCCCACCGCGAGCGCCGTCCTCGGCGACGTGGTGGCGGTCTCCCGTAACCGGCTCGCCGGCGTGCGGACCCCGAGCGAGTCCTCGTACGCGGCACTGCCGATCCGGCCGATGGGGGAGGCGGTCACCCGCTACCACATCAGTCTCGACGTGGCCGACCGCGCCGGTGTGCTCGCCACCGTGGCCGGGGTCTTCGCCCGGCACGAGGTGTCGATCGCCACCGTCCGCCAGGCATCGGCGTCGAGTGCCGGTGGCACGAGCCCGGCAGCCAGGGGCGTCGACGCGATCCTGGTGATCGTCACCCACGCCGCACCGGACGCCGCGCTCGCCGCGACCGTCGAGGAACTGCGTCAGCTCGACATCGTCCGTTCGATCGCCAGCGTGCTCCGGGTCGAGGGCGGTGTCTGACCGGGGCCGGCGGCCGTCCCGCCAGGTGGGTAACGGTAGGCGCGCGGACGCGACGACCGGCACCCTGGGTCACGCTTGACCCACCTTCACCCGGTGTCCGTCCCGCGCGACGGCAGCACATCGACGAGGAGAGCGACATGTGGCGGGGTTTGATCGAGACCTATCGGGACCGGTTGCCGGTCACCGACGCCACGCCGGTCGTCACGCTGCACGAGGGGAACACCCCGTTGCTGCCCGCGCCGGTGCTCTCCGCCCGTACCGGCTGTGACGTATATCTGAAGGTGGAAGGCGCCAACCCGACCGGTTCGTTCAAGGACCGGGGGATGACCGTGGCGGTCTCCCGTGCGGTCGAGGCCGGCAACAAGGCCATCATCTGCGCCTCCACCGGCAACACCAGTGCCTCGGCTGCGGCGTACGCGGCCCGGGGCGGGCTGAGCTGCGCGGTCCTGGTGCCCCAGGGCAAGATCGCGCTGGGCAAGCTGGCCCAGGCGCTGGTGCACGGGGCGAAGCTGTTGCAGGTCGAGGGGAACTTCGACGACTGCCTGGCACTCGCCTCCAAGCTCTCCCAGGACTATCCGGTGGCGTTGGTCAACTCGGTCAACCCGGACCGGGTGCACGGCCAGAAGACGGCCGCGTTCGAGATCGTCGAGGCGCTCGGCGACGCTCCGGACATCCACTGCCTGCCGGTCGGCAACGCCGGCAACATCACCGCGTACTGGCTGGGCTACCGGGAGGACGTGGCGGCCGGCAACGCCACCCGACACCCGAAGATGTACGGCTTCCAGGCGGCCGGTGCCGCGCCGATCGTGCACGGCGAGGCGGTCCGCGAGCCCTCCACCATCGCCACCGCGATCCGGATCGGCAACCCGGCGAGCTGGACCGGGGCGTTGGACGCGCGGGACGCCTCGGGTGGGCTCATCGCGGCGGTGACCGACCGGGAGATCCTTTCGGCGTACCGGTTGCTCGCCCGTGAGGTGGGCGCCTTCGTGGAACTGGGCAGCGCGGCGAGCGTGGCGGGTCTGCTCCAGCAGGCCGAGGCGGGTCGGGTTCCGGCTGGATCGACGATCGTGTGCACGGTGACCGGGCACGGGCTGAAGGATCCGGAGTGGGCGATCTCCACCGCCCCCTCGCCGATCACCATCCGGAACGACGTGATCGCCGCCGCCCGCGCGCTCGACCTGGCCTGACCGCCCGCCGGGTTACCGTTCGGCCGCGCGTTCGACCTCGGCGGCGCGTTCGGCTTCGGCGGTCCGTTCGGCTTCGGCGGCGCGTTCGGCCTCGGCGGCGCCCGCGACCAGGGCGGTAGCCCGTTCGACGATCGACAGTTCGTCGACTGAGAGCCGGCTGAGGATACTTTGCATCCGGGTGTTCCCGGCGGTGACGATGCCCTCCATGAGGGTGCGGCCGGACGGACTCAGTTCGACCCGGCGGACCCGCCGGTCGCGCGGATCCTCACCTCGTACCACGAGATCCTGCGCGACGAGGCGGTCCACGATGCCGGTCATGGTCGCCAGGCTGACCCCGACGGTGTCGGAGAGTTCCCGGCCCGACGCACTGCCCCGTAACGAGAGCAGCAGCAGTATTTTGAGCTGCGGCAGGGTCAGGTGGAGCGAGAGGAGTGGATCCGAGCGCTCCGAGGCGAGCAGATGTTGCATCCGGCGTTGGCTGTCCATGATGGCCGTGATGAGCCGGGCCCGGTCGGTCAACGCTTCGCCCGCCTCCCTGTCGTCGCGGTGGTGGCGGTGACGGAGGTCGGTGCCACTGGCCACCGGACGTTAGCAGCCACCCCCGGCCTCAGGCTAATTGTTCGTATCAGGCAAAATATTCGTGTCGCGCCCTGACTTTCTCCAGGAGAGCTCGCCCATGTCGTTGTTTGCCAGACTCAGTCTCGCCAACCGAGGGCTGGTCGCCCTCATCGCGGTGGTGATCACGGGCTTCGGGCTGTTCGCCGTACCCTCGCTGAAGCAGCAACTCCTACCGTCGCTGGAGTTCCCGGCGGCCTTCATCGTTGCCAGCTACCCGGGCGCCTCGCCCGAGATCGTCGAGGCGCAGGTCGCCGAGCCGATCGAGAACAGCATCCAGGGAATCGCCGGCCTCACCAAGGTCTCCTCGACCTCCCGGGAAGGCGCGGCAACCGTCCAGGTCGAGTACGAGTTCGGCACCGACCTCGACAGTGTCGTGAACAAGATGGAGACGTCGCTCAACCGGATCAGCACCCAACTGCCGGAAGGTGTCGACCCGCTGGTCTTCGCCGGTAGCACCGACGACCTGCCGGCGGTGGTGCTCGCCGCCAGCGGCGCCGGGGACAAGCAGGCCCTGGCCGAGCGGCTCCGGACCACGGTCGTGCCCGAACTTGAGGGGATCGACGGGGTGCGCACGGTGGAGGTCACCGGTGCCCCCGAACAGCAGGTCGTGATCACCCCCGACCCGGCCAAGCTCGCCGCGACCGGCATCGCGCCGACCGCCATCGGCGCCGCGCTCAAGGCCAACGGGGTCGCCATCCCGGCCGGCACCCTGGTCGAGGGCGCCCAGGCGCGTACGGTCCAGATCGGCTCCCGGATCGCCACCATCGAGGAACTGCGCGGCATCTTCGTCAGCCCGACCAACCCCGGTGCCGCCCCGGCCAAGCTCGGCGACATCGCCACCGTCGAGCAGCAGGTCGCCCCCGCGACCGCGTTCACCCGGACCAACGGCAAGGAGAGCCTCGGCATCCAGGTCACCGCGTCGCCGGACGGCAACGCGGTGCAGATCTCGCACGAGATCCGGGAGAAGCTCGCCGACCTCGGCAAGGCGTCGAGCTCCGAGATGGCCGTGGTCTTCGACCAGGCACCGTACGTGGAGAAGTCGATCGAGAGCCTGACCACCGAGGGCCTGCTCGGCCTGGTGATGGCGGTCCTGGTCATCCTGGTGTTCCTGCTGTCGGTCCGGTCCACCCTGGTCACCGCGGTCTCCATCCCGCTCTCCGTGCTGGTCGCGCTGATCGCCCTCTGGATCGGCGACTACTCGCTCAACCTGCTCACCCTCGGCGCGTTGACCATCGCGGTCGGCCGGGTGGTGGACGACTCGATCGTCGTGCTGGAGAACATCAAACGACACCTCGGGTACGGCGAGGACAAGCGCGACGCGATCATCACCGGTGTCCGGGAGGTCTCCGGCGCGGTGACCGCCTCCACCCTCACCACGGTCGCCGTCTTTGCGCCGATCGCCCTGGTCGGTGGCTTCGTCGGCCAGATCTTCGCCCCGTTCGCGATCACCGTCACGGTGGCACTGCTCGCCTCCCTGCTGGTGTCGCTGACCGTCATTCCGGTGCTGGCGTACTGGTTCCTCAAGCCGGCAGCCGCTGGCGAGGGCGAGGCGGCCGTCCGCGCGGCGGCCGAGGAGAAGGAGCTGCGTAGCCCGTTGCAGCGGGCCTACCTGCCGCTGATCGGGTTCGCCACCAAGCGCAGGGTGGCGACGCTGCTGATCGGGCTGGTGGTGCTCTTCGCGACCGGTGGCCTCGCCACCCAGCTCAAGACCAACTTCCTGGACGACTCCGGCCAGGACACCATCAGCATCAGCCAGAAGATGCCGGTCGGTACCAGCCTGGCCACGACCGACGCGGCGGCCAAGCAGATCGAGGGGATCCTGGCCCGGCACGACGGGATCGAGACGTACCAGGTGACCGCCGGCGGCGGGGGCAACCCGTGGGAGGGGGGCGGCGGCGCGGCCACCGCGAGCTTCTCGGTCGCTCTGAAGGAGGGGACCGAGGCAGGCCCGCTCAAGGACACCCTGCGGTCCGAGTTCGACAAGCTGAGCAACGCCGGTGAGATCACCTTCGGTGGGGGCGGCCAGTCGACCAACCAGGTCGCGGTCGTCGTACAGGCGTCCGACAACGACGTCCTCGCCCGCGCCACCGAGCAGGCGCGGCAGGCGATGGCCGACACCTCGGGCGTGGAGGACATCGAGTCCGGCCTGGCCGACAGCGCGCCCCGCATCGACGTGGCCGTGGACCGGGCCAAGGCGGCCCAGTTCGGGCTCTCCGAGGCGGCCGTCGGGCAGCTCGTCGCGCAGTCGTTCCGGGGCAGCCCGCTCGGACAGGTCACCTTCGACAACGACCAGCAGGACGTGGTGCTCCGCTTCGGTGCCGCTCCGGCCACGGTGGAGCAGCTCAAGGCGCTCCCGGTCGGTCCGGTCAAGCTTGGTGACCTCGCCACCGTCAACGAGGTGGCTGGCCCGGTCTCGGTGACCCGGATCGACGGCGAGCGCAGCGTCACCGTCACCGGTACGGCCACCGGCGCGAACCTCGGCGCCACCAGCGCCGAGCTGACCAAGAAGCTCGACGCGCTGGACGTACCGGGGGCGACCTTCACCCTCGGTGGTGTCAGCGCGGACCAGGCGGACGCCTTCGCCGACCTGGGACTCGCCGTACTCGCCGCGATCGCGATCGTCTTCGTGATCATGGTGGCGACCTTCCGGAGCCTGATCCAGCCGCTGATCCTGCTGGTCTCGATCCCGTTCGCGGCCACCGGCACGATCATCCTGCTGCTGGTCACCGGTACGCCGCTGGGCGTGCCGGCGCTGATCGGGGCACTGATGCTGGTCGGCATCGTGGTGACCAACGCGATCGTCCTGCTCGACCTGATCAACCAGTACCGGGAACAGGGACTGAGCGTTCAGGAGGCGGTGGTCGAGGGAGCCCGGCGCCGGTTGCGGCCGATCCTGATGACCGCCATCGCGACCATCTTCGCCCTGCTGCCGATGGCGCTCGGCCTGACCGGCGAAGGCGGGTTCATCTCCCAGCCGCTCGCCGTGGTCGTGATCGGCGGTCTGCTCAGCAGCACCCTGCTCACCCTGCTGCTGGTCCCGACCCTCTACACGATGGTCGAGGGCCGCAAGGAGCGGCGCCGGCTGCGGCGTGGCCAGGGCACGGGCGCCGCCCCGACCGGGTCGGAGCGTGAACCGGTGCTGGTCGGAGCGGGCGTGTCGGGATCGGGATCGTCGGCGGGCACCTCCGCCTCCGAGCCGGCCTCTCGGCCGTCCGGTGCGCTCGTCGACGGTACGGACCAGTTCGAGGTGCTGCGGCTGCCGCGGACCAAGCGTTCGCCGTTGCCGCCGACCGAGTAGCCGCCAGCCGCTCGTCAGTACAGCGTCGTCCCGGACCGATGATCTACTGGTCCGGGACGACGCGTTTCCAGGGCTGTCGCGGGAGTAGGGTCCGGGGACGTGTCGTCGTCTCCACTGCAGGTTCTCGTCCGAAACCGTGACTTCCGCAACCTCTTCTGCGCCGAACTGGTGGTCTTTGGCGCCGACTGGTTTGTCATGGTGCCGTTGCTGGTCCTGCTGCCGCAGCTCACCGGCAGCGGCGTCTGGGGAGCGCTGGTACTCGCCGTCGACACCGGGTTGACCGCGCTGATGCTGCCGTACAGCGGCATGCTCGCCGACCGGCTCGACCGCAAGAAGATCATGATGGTGGCGAACCTGAGCGCGCTGGTCGCGATCCTGCTGTTGCTCGCGGTACGCAGTGCCGGCACGGCCTGGCTGGCCCTGGTCGCGGTCGGCGCGGTGGCGGTGTCGAAGGCGTTCTACTCGCCCGCGGCACAGGCGGCCCTGCCGAACGTGCTGGCGCCGGAGGATCTCGCCGTCGGCAACGCGGTCGCCGGAGCCGCCTGGGGCACGATGGCGGTGGTCGGTGCCTCGCTCGGCGGGCTGCTCAGCGAGGCCGTCGGTCCGTACGCCTGCTTCTGGGTCGCGGCGGCGGCGCTCGCCGTGGCCGCCGGCCTGGCCGGGCTGATCCGTCGCCCGTTGCAGGCTCCGCGCGACCACGCCGAGCCGGCGCAGCGGGGCTGGGCGGCGCTGGGTGAGGCGTTGCGTTACATCTCCGCCCGGCCACGACTGCGGGCACTGGTGACGGTGAAGTCGGCGGTCGGGCTGGGCAACGGTGTGCTCACCGTCTTCCCGCTGCTGGCCGGCGTGTACGGGGTGGGCGCGGTCGGCGCCGGGCTTCTCTTCGCCGCGCGGGGTGCCGGGTCGGTCGCCGGTCCGGTGCTGATGCGCCGGGTGCTGAACCGGCGGTCCTGGCTGTTGCCGGGGCTGGCGTTGTCGATGTCCGGCTACGGGTTGGCCTACCTCGGTGTGTCGGTGGTCGACTGGTTCCCGCTGGTCCTGGCGTTGGTCTTCGTCGCCCACTTCGCCGGTGGAAGCAACTGGGTGCTCTCCAACTTCGCGCTGCAGGGCGAGGTGCCCGACCGGTTACGTGGTCGGGTGTTCGCCATCGACCTGATGCTGGCCACGTTCGCCATCTCGATCAGCCAGCTCGCGGTCGCCGCGGTGGTGGACCACGTCGACGAGCGGGTGGTGCTCGCCGGCTGTGGCCTGGTCACCCTGGTGTACGCGGTCGGCTGGCGGATCGCCACCCGCCGGCTCTCCCTCTCCGGTACGGACGCCGTCGTGCCGGCGAACGCTGTCGGGTAGCGGTCTGCGTTCGTTCCGCCCTTGCTCGACCGTCGGTGGAACGCTATCTTGGTGATATCACTTTGCTACTAAGGAGATGTCATGGAGCGAGTGGTCTACCGAATGTCCGGATTCGCCATGGTCGCGCTGCTGGTGCTGCTCGCCGGCGCGGCGGTCGGTGTCATCGCCGCCACCGGCGCCAGTGACGCGGCCCTGATCGCCGGCGCGGCGAGCTACCTCGTGGTCGTCGCGGTGGCCGGCACCGGCTTCACCATCGTCAACCCCAACAACGCCCAGGTGGTCCAGTTCTTCGGCCGATACGTCGGCACCATTCGGGACGCCGGCTTCCACTGGACCTGGCCGCTGACCGCCCGTACCCAGGTGACGCTGCGCGTACGCAACTTCGAAACCGCCCGGCTGAAGGTCTCCGACGCCGACGGCAACCCGGTCGAGATCGCCGCCGTCGTGGTGTGGCGGGTGGTCGACGCGGCCAAGGCCGTCTTCTCGGTCGACGACCACGTCGAGTACGTCGCCGTCCAGGCCGAGACGGCGGTCCGCCACCTCGCCACCAGCTACCCGTACGAGGCACACGACTCCGGACGGGCCAGCCTGCGCGACAGTGCGGTGGTGAGCGAGGAACTCACCCACGAACTGCGGGAACGCTCCGAAATGGCCGGCGTCGAGGTGCTCGAATCCCGTACCACCCACCTGGCCTACGCTCCCGAGATCGCCCAGGCGATGCTCGCCCGCCAGCAGGCGAGCGCGATCGTCGGGGCCCGGTTCAAGATTGTCGAGGGCGCGGTCGGCATGGTCTCCAACGCCCTGGAGCGGCTCCGCGAGGAGCACGTGGTCGAATTGGACGAGGAACGCAAGGCGCAGATGGTGGCGAACCTGCTCGTCGTACTCTGCGGAGACCGGGCAGCCCAGCCGGTGGTCAACGCCGGGTCTCTCTACAGCTAGAGGCGGTCCGGCTGATGGCCGAACGCAAGAAACTCCTGCTCCGACTCGATCCACAGGTGTACGACATGATCGCCAAGTGGGCCGCCGACGACCTACGAAGCATCAACGCCCAGATCGAGTACGCCCTACGACTCGCACTGCGCGGCGTCGGGCGGCAACCGAAACGGTCGGCGCGGCCGGATGACGCCGTACCGCCGGCTCCGACCGACCCCGACGAGTAGAAACGGCGACCCGCCGTCCGAATGCTGATCACCTCGCGGGCGTCCGGCAGACCTGCCGGCCGCCCGCTCTAGCATGACCGGATGGGGTTGTCCTTCGTTTCCGAGCCGGTCCGGGTCCGAGTGCCCGCGACCAGCGCCAACCTCGGACCGGGCTTCGACTCGCTCGGCCTCGCGCTCGCGCTCCACGACCACGTCAGCGCGCGGGTGACCGCCGGCGGCTGCCAGGTCACGGTGACCGGTGCCGGTGCGGGCGAACTTCCCGACGACGACACCCACCTGGTGGTACGGGCCATGCGCGCCACCTTCGACCTGCTCGGTGGTCAGCCGCGAGGACTCGCGTTGGACTGCGTGAACGGCATACCGCAGGCCCGTGGCCTCGGTTCTTCGTCGGCGGCGATCGTCGCGGGTGTCGAGTTGGCACGGGCGCTGGTCGTCGACGGCGCGGACCGGCTGGACGACGCGGGTGCGCTACGGCTGGCGGCCGAGATCGAGGGACATCCGGACAACGTGGCGCCCTGCCTGCTCGGCGGCTTCACCATCGCCTGGACCGAAACCGCTGTTCCCGCCGTGGCGAGTTCCGCTGCTTCCGCCGTGGCGAGTTCCGACGTGGCCAATGTGAACGCTGTGGCCATCGAGCCAATTGAGGCTGCCGGGGCCCGTGCGGTCACGCTGCGGCCGTCCGACGCCGTCACGCCCGTTCTCTTCGTACCGGAAGAACGTGGCCTCACGGCCGTGGCCCGAGCGGCGTTGCCGGCCACGGTGCCGCACGGCGACGCCGCGCGCAACGCCGGACGGGCGGCGCTGCTCGTGCACGCGCTCACCGTGGACCCGTCGCTGCTCTTCCCGGCCACCGAGGATCGGCTGCACCAGGACTACCGGGCGGCCGGCATGCCGGGAACAGCCGCCCTGGTCACGGCGTTGCGCGAGGCAGGTGTGGCGGCGGTGGTCAGTGGGGCCGGTCCGACGGTGTTGGCCCTGTCCACGGTGCCGGAGGAGTTCGACCCGGGAATCGGTTGGTCCGTTCGGTTGTTGCCAGTAGACGTGACCGGCGCCCTGGTTGATAGGGTTAGACTTGGACACGCCGAGCGGGACCCTGTTGCCGCAGGTCGGAAGAGTTGATTACGCTCTAGACTTAGCACAGCCGCGAAGCATGCGATCTCCTGCGGGTCGGTGCACCCCCGAAGCTTTCGGCGGTTAGCCCGTCTCACCCTTGCTTAGGCCCACGCCGCACCGCAGTTTTTCCAACCGGTCGCCGCAGACGGCGAAGACTGCTCACCGACCTTTGGTGAGTCGGGAAAACCGGCTGCTGTGTTACAGACTCCCGTTACGCGCGACGCGAGGCGGGTGTACCGAGGCCGCCCGGCCACCTTGTTAGTCGATCCCGGGTAGCCCCGGCCTTATCGAGGGAAGGAATCCATTGAGCGACACCACCGACGTGACGTCGGATGTTTCCAACGTCGCTGGCGAAGCCACCGCGGGTCCCGTCCGTCGCCGCCGGACTGGCACCGGCTTGTCGGCGATGCTGCTGCCGGAGCTGCAGAGCCTGGCCGCGTCGCTCGGCATCTCCGGTACCGCCCGGATGCGCAAGGGCGAACTGATCAGCGCGATCTCCGAGCGACAGGGCGGCGCTGCCGCGGGTAGCCCGCCGCGTCCCCGGGCCGAGGTCGCCGCCGCGGCCGCTCCGGCGCGCGACGAGGTACGTGCCGAGGTGCGCGACACCGCCGAACGGCGTGGCGCGGACGAGTCCCAGCCGGCGACCGCCGAGCCGACCGGGCGGGAGCGTTCCTCTCGCCGGTCCAACCGTGCCGCTGCTGCGACCGCCGCCACCACTACCGAGGCGAAGGCCGAGGAGCCGGCGGCGGAGACCGCCGAGCGTGCTGACCGGGCCGAGCGGGGCGAGGCCCGTGGGGGCCGGGATCGTGCCGACCGCGCCGAGCGTGGTGACCGGGCCGAGCGGGGCGAGCGCGCTGAGCGGGGCGACCGTGCCGAGCGTGGTGACCGCGCCGAGCGGGGCGAGCGCAACGACCGGGCCGAGCGCGGTCAGCGCAACGGCGAGCGGAACAACGAGCGCAACGGCGAGCGGAACAACGAGCGCAACGTCGAGCGCGGCAGTGACCGCAACAACGACCGCAACGACGACATCGACGACGACGGTGAGGGCGGTGGCCGTCGCAGCCGTCGCAGCCGGTTCCGTGACCGTCGTCGGGGGCGCAACGACCGGCCGGAGGGCACCGAGACGACCGGTGGCCGTGAGCCCCAGGTCAACGAGGACGACGTGCTCGTCCCGGTCGCCGGCATCATCGACGTGCTCGACAACTACGCCTTCGTCCGGACCACCGGCTACCTTTCCGGCCCGAACGATGTCTACGTGTCGATGTCCCAGGTCAAGAAGTACGGCCTGCGTCGCGGTGACGCGGTCACCGGCGCGGTCCGTGCGGCCCGCGACGGCGAGCAGCGCCGGGACAAGTACAACCCGTTGGTGCGGCTCGACACCATCAACGGGATGGAGCCGGACGAGGCGAAGCGGCGGCCGGAGTTCTACAAGCTGACCCCGCTCTACCCGCAGGAACGGCTCCGTCTGGAGACCGAGCCGCACATCCTCACCACCCGGGTCATCGACCTGGTCATGCCGATCGGCAAGGGCCAGCGGGCGCTCATCGTCTCCCCGCCGAAGGCGGGTAAGACCATGGTGTTGCAGGCGATCGCCAACGCGATCACGCACAACAACCCGGAGTGCCACCTGATGGTGGTGCTGGTCGACGAGCGGCCCGAAGAGGTCACCGACATGCAGCGCTCGGTCAAGGGCGAGGTCATCGCGGCCACGTTCGACCGGCCGCCGCAGGACCACACCACCGTCGCGGAGCTGGCGATCGAGCGGGCCAAGCGCCTGGTCGAACTCGGCCACGACGTGGTCGTCCTGCTCGACTCGGTGACCCGGCTGGGCCGGTCGTACAACCTGGCGGCGCCGGCCAGCGGCCGGATCATGTCCGGTGGTATCGACTCGACCGCGCTCTACCCGCCCAAGCGGTTCCTGGGTGCGGCCCGCAACATCGAGAACGGCGGCTCGCTGACCATCCTCGCCACCGCCCTGGTGGAGACCGGGTCCATGATGGACACGGTCATCTTCGAGGAGTTCAAGGGCACCGGTAACGCGGAGCTGAAGCTGGACCGGAAGATCGCCGACAAGCGGGTCTTCCCGGCCATCGACATCCACCCGTCCGGTACGCGTAAGGAAGAGATCCTGCTCGCGCCGGAGGAGCTGGCCATCACGCACAAGCTCCGCAAGGTGCTGCACTCGCTGGACTCGCAGGCCGCCTTGGACCTGCTGCTGGACCGGCTCAAGCAGAGCCGTACCAACATCGAGTTCCTGATGCAGATCGCGAAGTCGACCCCGGGGGAGTAACCCGCCGCGACGACAGGTAAGGGCACGGCCGCTCCGGCCGTGCCCTTTCGCGTACCCACCCGCCGCCCGCGCCCGCCCCACGCCCGCGCCCACCCGCCGCCCGCGCCCGCCGGGTCGCCCGCGCCCGGGCGTTAGGAAGGGCCCCTTCCTATACAAAAAGCGATAACAAGGGGCCCTTCCTTACACCTCAGAAGTTGCCGTCGGCGACTTGGAAGACGGTCAGGCCCAGGTCACGCCACATGCGGACAACCTGCATCCGATCGTCGAAGACGCCGATCACCTGGTATCGGGGGTGGATCTCCCGTTGGAAGATCTCCCGCTTCACCACCGCGTCCTTGCGGCTGTCGCCGTACGGACGCATGAACAGGCCCAGGTGCGGTACGGCCACGTGCAGGTCGAGCCATGCCTCGGTCTCGACCCGGCAGGAGTCGTCCCGACCGGAGCAGAACACGACGCCGTAGCCGGCCGCGTGCATCGCCCGGACCGCGGCGATCACCGACGGGTTCGGTAGGTCGTCACCGACCCGACTCATGTCGTACGGGCTGCGCGCCCCCATCAGCGCCACCGTGCCGTCGATGTCGACCAGCACGATCTCGGGCTTGTCCGGGGGAGGCTGGTAGACGGTGGCCGGGCCGCCCGGGGTCACGTACGGCACCGGCAGCGGAAGGTTGCGCCCGGCCAGGTAACGCTCGTGCATGCGCCGGATCGCCCCCTCGCCTACCCGGTCCTGCTCCGGCCGGTCGGCGTCGCGGCGTACGCACTCGTCGACGGGTACGTCGGTGAAGTCGTGCACTTCCAGGGTGGCGTCAAACCGGGCGCCGAGTTCGGCCCATTCCCGTACGGTCTTCGACCGCAGGTTGGTGTCGTCGATGCAGAGGTCGACCCGTGCGCGGAGCAGCGCCTCGACCTGCGCCCGTTGCACGGCGGTGACCTGCCCTTCGGCCCACTGGGTGAAGAGGCGGGTGCCGTGCAGCATCCGGCGCAGGTCGTCTCGGTTGACCCGGACCACCCCCGGCTGGAGTTTGCGGGCGAAGGTGGTCTTGCCGGAGGCGGGCAGCCCTCGGGTGAGGATCAGTCGGGTCATTTCTCTACTCCGGGCTGTGCGGGGTGCGGTCGCCGGTTGGCCGGGCCTGCTGCCAGAGCAGTGAGCGGTAGTCCCGGTTGTCGAGACGGAGGAAGAGGGCGGCGCGTTCCGGGTGGGCCAGGGCCCGTCCGGCGAAGTCGCGCCGGGTCCAGCCGTCCGGTAGCCCGGCCACGATCTCACCGTACGCGGACTCGATGGCGTCGGAGCGGGCCTGGACGGTCGCGGTCAGTTCGGTCGCGACCTTCTCCACCCAGACGTGGAACTCGTCCGGCAGCGGCTCGACCAGCGCGGCCAGGCTGCCGCCGTTGACCATGATGTCCCAGACGCTTCGGGCGCTGAGGCCGAACACCAGGCGGTGCAGGCGTACGTAGTCCGCGTATTTGATCTTCACGCGCTGGTCGGTGTCCGGCCAGTGCACCACCAGCCCCTCCCGGTTCTCCCGCGCGGGTGCGGCCAGTGCCTCGGCGAGGGTCCGGTACGGCAGCGTGTCCACCACCGGTCCGGGCCAGTCGGGCACCGCCGCCGGGCCGTGGCTTCGCCCGGTGCCGATCTCGACGGCACCGAGCAGGACCAGGTCGTCCAGGCCGGCGTAGTCGAGCACGATCCGGTTGCTCGGGTAGATGATCTCGACCAGTACGGTGAGTCCGGCCGGCGGTACGAACCCGGGGTACCGGGCGCGGAGCAGGTCGGTGGCGTGCCGGGCCTGGTCCGAGCTGAACGAGCCCCGGGTGGCGACCGCGTACCCGTCCGGAGTCGGGTAGATCACACCGAGCGAACCGTCGGCTTTGTCGGTCACCGTCACCGCCGCGTCGAACCGGAGGTCCGGTGCCTCCGGCTGGTCGTGGTTGAAGAACTTCGGGTACGGCCGGGCCACCACCGCCCCGGTCACGTCGTCCACGATCAGCCCCCGGCAGGCCAACGTCACCGGTGTCCAGACACCGGCGTAGCTGGCCGCCTCGGTGTAGTTGTAGACGCTCAGCGGCAGTTCGGGGTGGCGTTGCGCGCGTACGTGCCCCTCGGTGACGGCGGTGGCCAGGTCCGAGGGGTCGAAGAGACGGTCGATCGGGGTCTCGGGTACGTGCACAGGGGTGGTCACGGGGTGTGCCTTCCGGCGTCAGGGGAATGCGTAGGGGTGGAGGTACGTTAACCACCACGGATCCGGTGTGCAGCCCGATTTCGGGGTGGGTCGAGGCCCATGGCACACTGGTCAATCGGCCACCGGTTCCGGTTCACGCCCGAGCGCGCCACGCGATCGTGACGAGCAGTGACGGCGACCCGGCGACCACTTGACGAAAGGGACCGAGGCGACATGAAGCCCAACATCCACCCGGAGTACGTCACCACCGAGGTGACCTGTTCCTGCGGTAGCACGTTCACCACCCGCAGCACCGCCAAGGGCGGCTCGATCCACGTCGAGACCTGCAGCGCCTGCCACCCGTTCTACACCGGTAAGCAGCGCGTTCTCGACACCGCCGGCCGGGTTGCGAAGTTCCAGCAGAAGTACGCCAAGGTTCAGGCCAAGAAGGCCAAGTAGCTGCGTCGACAGCGCCCGCGTCCCGGTTCGTACCGGGTCGCGGGCGCTGTCCGTATCTGCCCGCGGAAGGAATCCCGCCGCGGTTTTCCCGGCCGGCACAGGCCGCGTTCCTCCGGTCGCCATAAGGAGTACGGGCAATGAGCAGTGAGCGGTTGGCGGGACTCCTCGACGAGTACGCGGAGTTGGAGAAGCGGCTGGCCGATCCGGCCATCCACGCCGACCAGGCTGTCGCCCGGCGGGTCGGACGCCGGTTCGCGGAGCTGACCCCGATCCACAAGGCCGCCGGTGAGCTGACACAGGCCCGGTCGGACCTCGACGCCGCCCGCGAACTCGCCGCCGAGGACGCCTCCTTCGCCGCCGAGGCGGAGACGCTGGCCGACTCGCTGCCTGTCCTGGAACAGCGGCTGGCCGAACTGCTCGCCCCGCGTGACCCGCACGATGCCAAGGACGTGATCCTGGAGATCAAGGCGGGTGAGGGCGGGGACGAGTCCGCGCTCTTCGCCGGTGACCTGCTCCGGATGTACACCCGGTACGCCGAGCGGCACGGCTGGGTGACCGAGGTGCTTGAGGTGCAGGACTCCGACCTGGGCGGGGTGAAGGACATCTCGCTCGCGGTCAAGACCAAGGGCGTACCGGAGGGCGGCAACGGGGTCTGGTCCCGGTTGAAGTGGGAGGGCGGGGTACACCGGGTGCAGCGGGTGCCGGTGACCGAGTCCCAGGGCCGGATCCACACCAGTGCCGCCGGTGTCCTGGTGCTGCCCGAGGCGGAGGACGTCGACGTCACCATCGACCCGAACGAGCTGCGCATCGACGTGTTCCGCTCGTCCGGCCCCGGCGGCCAGTCGGTCAACACCACCGACTCGGCGGTGCGGATCACCCACCTGCCGACCGGGATCGTGGTCTCCTGCCAGAACGAGAAGAGCCAGCTCCAGAACCGGGAACAGGCGCTGCGCATCCTGCGTGCCCGGCTGCTCGCCGCAGCCCAGGAGCAGGCTGACGCCGCTGCCTCCGACGCCCGCCGTTCGCAGGTGCGTACGGTCGACCGCTCCGAGCGGATCCGTACCTACAACTACCCGCAGAACCGGATCACCGACCACCGGATCGGCTACACCGCCTACAACCTTGACCTGGTGCTCGCCGGCGACCTGGAGGCCGTACTGGGCGCGCTCACGGAGGCGGACCGGGCGGCCCGGCTGGCCGGCGAGAACGAGCTTTCCCGGCGCTGACCCGTCCGACGGCACACATCCCCGGCGGGCCGAAGCGGCGCCGCCGGGCAGTGGTCAGGAGAGTGTGGCGCGGGGCCGGCTCTGGCTCTTGGCCCGCAGCATCTCCCGGTCAGCGACCCTGAAGGCGGTGCCGAGCGCCTCCCGTAGCCCGGCGGCGGTGCCGTTCACCTCGGCGAAGCCGACACTGACCCCGACCGGTGTGCCCGGTACCAGCGCGGCCCAGTCCTCGGCCTGTACCGCCGTGCTGATCCGGCGCCCCACCTCGGCGGCCTCGGCCATGCCGGCGCTCGGCAGCACCACCACGAACTCGTCGCCGCCGAAGCGGGCCACGAAGTCGCCGCGCCGCATCACCCGGTTGATCACCCCGGCGATGCGTTGCAGTACCAGGTCCCCGGAGTGGTGGCCGTGCGCGGTGTTGACCGCCTTGAACCCGTCGAGGTCGCAGACCCCGATCACCGCCCGCTCGCCCCGGCCGACCATCGCCGCGACGTAGCGCTCCAGCCGGCGGCGGTTCGGCAGGCCGGTGAGCGGATCGGTGAGGGCCTCGTCCTCGTACCGGGCTGCCTCGCGGCGCAGCTCCTCGTGGTCGATCCGGGCCGCGATCCCGTCCACGTAGACGTCCCGGAGGCGGTCGTTGCGCTGCGCGGCGAGCCGGAACGCGAACCGGTCCGCCCGGTGCGCGGCCGGATGGTCGCCGGCCCTGCTGTACGCCAGGCTCCGTAACCGGGCGTGTTCGGCCGCGCCGAGTGTCTCGGCGGCGACGGTGAGTCGTTCCAGTCGGGTCATCGCCTCGATCGGACGCCCGGCCGCGATCGCCAGACACGCCTCGCCGAGCTGCCGCATGTCCCGGGCGCGGGCGCCGTCCCCGCCCTGGCCGAGTAGGGCGGCGGCGGAGATCCCGGCCGGCAGTTCGGTCGACTCGCCGAGCGCGGCCCGCCGGGCGACCGCGTAGCCGTACGCGCAGAGGCTGCTCGGTCGGAGCCGCTCGCCGCCGCCGACGGAGATGAACCGCTCCAGGTCGCCGCCGATGTCGCGGAGCACCCGCAGGCAGCCGTCGCTGTCGCCGTGGTGGTCGAGGGTGACCGCGTTGCGGAGCCTGATCCCGGGGGCGGCGAAGGTTTCGTCCGGTATCCCGGCGGCGGCGCCGAGCTGGCGGGCCCGTTCGATCGCGGCGAGCGCGTAACCGTGGAAGCTGAGGTACGAGTAGGCCATCGCCAGGTCGTGCCAGCCCCACGCGGTTTCCCGGTCCGGGTCCTCCACCGCGGTCAGTGCCTGGGCGCTGCGGACCAGGTGGGTGACGCACCGGTCGAGCGCCCCGTGGTCGTGGGCGGCGAGCGCGGCGAGCGCGTGCAGGTGCCCGTGCAGGTACGGCTCGGTCAGGTCCCGGGCGGCTTCGAAGGCCCGTTCGACCGCGGTGGTGTATTCGGCGGTGCGACCCAGGTTGATCAGCGCGGAGAGGCGTTGGACCAGTGCGTCGGCGCGCGAGTACGGGTCGTCGGTGGTGCCGATGACCTGCTCGAAGGTCTGACACGCCGCGGCCGACCGGCCAGCCTCCATCAGGCTGCGGGCGTGCATGAGGACCTCGGCCTGGTCTTTGACCTGGTCGAGCCAGCTCACGCGCAAACCTCCTACGAATCGCGGACGGCCGGCACCCGTCACCGGTGCCCCACCCGACGTCTCATGATTATGGCGTGACAGATTTCCTACAGCAGCCCGCCGAAGGGTCAGAACGATTGCGTCCCTCGGTCGCGGTCGCCGACGCGACCGGGGTGCTGAGCGCGGCCGGGATCGGACCGGCACGGGTCGAGGCCGAGTTGCTGGCCGCGTACGTGCTGGACATCTCGCGGGGACGACTGGCGCTGACCGCCCGGTTCACCCCCGCCCAACTGGAGCGGTTTCGGGCGTTGGTGGCCCGGCGGGCCGGCCGTGAACCGTTGCAGCACCTGCTCGGATCGGCACCGTTTCGTTACCTGGAGCTGGCGGTCGGACCCGGTGTCTTCATCCCCCGACCGGAGACGGAACTGCTCGCCGGTGTCGGCGTCGACGCGGCGAAACGGATAGCCGGCGAGGCCAGCGGTACGGGTGGGGCGGGTGATCCGGTCGTGGTCGACCTCTGCAGCGGCAGCGGTGCGATCGCACTCTCCGTCGCCGACGAGGTGCCGGGCGCCCGGGTGGTGGCGGTCGAGCGGTCCACCGAGGCGCTGGTCTGGCTGCGCCGCAACGCCGCCGAGCGGGCCGCCGCCGGGGACCGGCCGATCGAGGTGGTGGCCGGCGACGTGACCGATCCGGGGTTGCTCACCGATCTGGCCGGGCGGGTGGACGTGTTGCTCTGCAATCCGCCGTACGTGCCGGAGGCGATCGCCGTACCCCCGGAGGTGGCCGATCACGACCCGGCGGAGGCGGTCTTCGGTGGCGCGGACGGCCTGGCGGTGATCCGTCCGGTGCTGGACCGCGCCGCGGCCCTGCTGCGCCCCGGTGGGCTGCTCGGCATCGAGCACGATGACACCCACGCCGAGGCGGTGCCGGCGTTGCTCCGCGCGCACGGCGCCTTCGCGGAGGTACGGGACCATCCCGACCTGGCTGGTCGGCCCCGGTTCGTCACCGCACGTCGTTCGGCCGGCACCAGTGCCGACGAAGCCGCTCCGGCGTGGCAGACTGGCTCCTCGTGATGCTCTACGATTGCCGGTCCCTCGCCGAGCGCGACCGTGGGATCGCCGCCGCGATCGAGGCGGTCAAGAACGGTGAACTGATCGTCCTGCCGACCGACACGGTCTACGGCGTCGGCGCCGACGCGTTCACGCCCTACGCCGTCACCGCGATGCTGAACGCCAAGGGGCGGGGCCGTAACGTCCCCTCGCCGGTCCTGGTCGGTTCCCGGCACACCCTGGACGGGCTGGTCTTCACCCTGCCGCAGGCCGCCCGTGACCTGGTCGCGGCCTTCTGGCCGGGGGCACTGACGATCATCGTCGAGCACTCGCCGAGCCTGCAGTGGGACCTCGGCGACACCTCCGGCACCGTGGCCGTCCGGATGCCGCTGCACCCGGTGGCCCTGGAGGTGCTCCGGGAGACCGGCCCGATGGCCGTCTCCTCGGCGAACAAGCACGGACAGCCGGCGGCGGTCACCGCCGAGGAGGCCCGCGACCAGCTTGGTTACGCGGTCCGGGCCTACCTGGAGGCCGGGCCCTGCCCGGACCCGGTGCCGAGCACGATCGTCGACCTCACCGGCGAGGTGCCCCGGGTGGTCCGGCAGGGGGCGATCCCGTGGGAGAAGCTCCGCGACGTCGTGCCCGACCTTCAGGCCCAGGGGGGCTGAGTGCCGCCGTTCACCGTCCTGCACGTCTGCATGGGCAACATCTGCCGCTCGCCGATGGCCGAACGGCTGCTCACCTTTGCGATCCGCGAGCGGCTCGCCCGACACGCGGACGGTACGCCGGTCGACCAGGCGCTCGCCGACGAGCTGCTGCACAGTCACAGCGCCGGCACCGGCGGCTGGCACGCGGGCGAGGAGATGAACCCGCCCGCCGCCCGTCAGGTTCTGTTGCGCGGCGGTGCCGTCGAGGGTTTCGCCGCCCGCAAGCTCCGTTCGGACCAGATCGACGCCGCCGACCTGGTCCTGACCGCCACCGCAGACCAGCAGGAGTACGTCGTCGCGCTCCGCCCGGACGCGGCCGCGCGTACCTTCGTGCTCGGTGAGTTCGGCCGGCTGCTCGCCACCGCGGACCTCTCCCGGCTGCCGGCCGCGGCGGCCACCCCCGAGGCGGTCTACGCCCGTGGGGTCGAGCTGGTGGCGGCGGTCGACGCGGCCCGGCAGGGCAGCGAGCCGTTGCCGACGGACGACCTCGACGATCCGTGGGGGCGGGGCGACCAGTCCTTCCGCCGGGTCGCCGACGAGATCGAAGAGACGGTGGACCCGCTCGCCGCCACGCTGCTGCCCTGAGCCGGGTCGCCGTCGTGGCCCCGAACGTGGTCGTCCATCCCACCCCTGAGCAGGGCGTGCGTGGATTACACGGAGGGTCCTCCGTACACTCCACAGCGGTGGCGCACCCGACGAGGAGACCACGATGAGCACGTTCTTTGGACCCGACTTCGACGAGTTGGCGGCCACCGACCCGGAGATCGCGGGCGTGGTCCTGGGTGAACTGGACCGGCTGCGGGGCGGGTTGCAACTGATCGCCAGCGAGAACCTGACCTCGCCGGCGGTGCTGGCCGCGCTCGGTTCGACGCTGACCAACAAGTACGCCGAGGGTTATCCGGGCCGGCGCTACTACGGCGGCTGCGCCGAGGTGGACCGGGCCGAGGAGATCGGTATCTCCCGGGCCAGGGAGCTGTTCGGCGCCGAGCACGCCAACCTGCAACCGCACTCCGGGGCGAGCGCGAACCTGGCCGCGTACGCGGCGCTGGTGCAGCCGGGTGACACGGTGCTGGCGATGGAACTGCCGCACGGCGGTCACCTGACCCACGGTAGCCGGGTCAACTTCTCCGGTAAGTGGTTCGCGCCCGTCGGCTACACCGTGCGCCGGGACACCGAGCTGATCGACTATGACGAGGTACGCGACCTGGCGATCGCGCACCGACCGAAGCTGATCATTTGTGGCGCCACCGCCTACCCCCGTCTGATCGACTTCGCCCGGTTCCGCGAGATCGCCGACGAGGTCGGGGCGTACCTGATGGTGGACGCCGCGCATTTCATCGGCCTGGTTGCCGGTGGGGCGATTCCGTCGCCGGTGCCGCACGCGGACGTGGTCTGCTTCACCACCCACAAGGTGCTCCGGGGGCCACGCGGCGGAATGATCCTCTGTCGGGAGTCGCTTGCCGACCGGATCGACAAGGCTGTCTTCCCCTTCACCCAGGGTGGGCCGTTGATGCACGCCGTCGCGGCGAAGGCGGTCGCGTTGCGCGAGGCCGCGCAACCCGAGTTCAAGGCGTACGCGACCCAGGTGGTCCGGAACGCGCGGGCGTTGGCCGACGGGTTGACGGCGGAGGGGATGCGTCCCGTCTCCGGGGGCACCGACACCCACCTGGCCCTGGTCGATCTGCGTGGGCTGGACGTCACCGGGCGGGACGCGGAGGAGCGGGCGGACCGGGCGACGATCACCCTGAACAAGAACGCGATTCCGTACGACCCGCGTAAGCCGGCGGTCGCCTCCGGGATCCGGGTCGGCACGCCGAGCGTCACCACACAAGGTATGCGAGAGGGCGAGATGCGGCAGATCGCGACACTGATCTCCCGGGCGATCCGGACCGACCCGGCCGCCGCGGGGGGCGCCGACACTCTGACCGAGGTCGCCCGCGATGTCGCGGACCTGGTCGCGAGCTTCCCGGCGTACCCCCGTGGCTGAGCTGACGCGGGACCGGGCCGAGGCCGTCCCGGACGAGACCCCAGACCCTGTCCCGACCGAACAGAACGTCGACCCGGGGTCGGTCGCAGGTGTCGCGGAGCCGGTCGTGCCGGCGGACCGCTACTGGCGACTGCGGCATCTGCCGCCGCTGTTGGCCGCCTCGGCGGCGCTGATCGCCCTGTCCGCGCTCGTCGGCGGCCTCACCGTCGGTACGGCCGGTGCCATCGGTGCGGCGATCGGCGTTGCTGTGGTCACTCTCAGTTATACATCCTCCACTTTGGTTGTCGCCTGGGCCGATTCGTTGGACCCGCAGTTGGTCCTACCGTTCGGTCTGGCGATGTACGTGGCCAAATTTTCGGTGTTCGGGGTGCTGATGGCCGCCGCGGCGGCTACGGGCTGGCCAGGACTGGTGCCGTTGGCGCTCGGGTTGTCCGTCGCGGTGGTCGTCTGGACCGGTGTGCACATCTGGTGGATCAGTACCGTTCACCTTCGGCGACTCGCCGAGGCGACCAGCGCGTAAAAGACTGTCCGTGATCGGTCATTTCCCAGCGGGCCGAAGCGGAGTAGCGTGCCTCCAGACGACGCCGCGCCCGAAGACGCCCACACACATCGGTTGTGCGGGGGGTGCCTCCTTGCCTCGTCTTTCTGGCTGATATCGTTCGCCCCGTCATGGCCGGTGACCAAACCCCCCACTCCGCTGACGGCTCGGGCGACTATCCGCCGCCCAACGCCGGTCAGGGATGGACCGCGCTCGCGTACCTGATCGCAGGGATGTTGGTGTGGGGACTCATCGGCTGGCTGGTCGACCGATGGCTCGATACCGGTGGCGTCGCCATCGGAATTGGGGTAGTGCTCGGCGCGGCCGGGGGGATCTACCTGGTCATCCGCCGGCTCGGCGCGCCGCCTAACTAGGGAAGGGACGCGGTGATCGGACAAACGGTCGTCCTCGCGGAGGGCGATTCCCCGTTTCCACCCAGCGTGGGGGACTTCTTCCTGCCCAGCATCGCCCCCTGGGGCGAACATTCGCTCTGGGTCACCAAGATCACCCTGCTGGTCTGGCTCGCGGCCGGATTGCTCATCCTCTTCTTCCTGTTGAGCTACCGGAACCCGCAGCTGGTGCCGACCAAGAAGCAGTGGTTCGCTGAGTCGATCTACGGCTTCGTCCGCAACAACATTGCCGTGGAGATGATCGGGCACCGCGGAGTCGCCTTCGCGCCCTACTTCACCACGCTCTTCTGCTTCATCCTGCTGACGAACCTGTTCAGCATCGTTCCGCTGATCCAGATCTCGCCGAACTCGCACATCGCCTTCCCGGCGATCTTCGCGGCGATCAGCTACGTGATGTTCATCTGGGTGGGTATCCGGCACCACGGAGCGGGGAAGTTCTTCAAGCACTCCCTGATCCCGCCGGCGCCGTGGTACATCCTGCCGCTGCTGATCCCGATCGAGTTCTTCTCGACGTTCCTGGTCCGCCCGTTCTCACTGGCCGTGCGTCTGTTCGCGAACATGTTCGCCGGCCACATGCTCCTGCTGGTCTTCACCCTCGGTGGCTTCGCGATGATCAACGCGACTCCGCTGCTGGCTCCGGTCTCGGTGCTCTCCTGGGTGATGACCGTCGCGCTGACCTTCCTCGAAGGACTGGTCATCGTCCTGCAGGCCTACGTCTTCGTCGTGCTGACCGCCAGCTACGTCCAGGGCGCTGTCGCCGAAGAGCACTGATTCCACAACCGCACAACCGTTGTCGTCCCGCGTGACCGTCACGCGTGATAACCAGGAGGAACCCACTAATGGACATCGCCGCAGTAGAGGGCAGCGTCGCCGCCATCGGTTACGGCCTTGCCGCCATCGGCCCGGGTATCGGCGTCGGCCTGGTCTTCGCCGCGTACATCAACTCGACCGCGCGTCAGCCTGAGTCGTCGCGGATCACCCTGCCCTACGTCTGGATCGGCTTCGCCGTGATCGAGGCGCTCGCCCTGCTCGGCATCGCGTTCGGCTTCATCTGGCAGGGCGCGCTCTAGGTCCCGCCGGCCTTCGTCAACGGAGGGTTCATATGTATTCACTCGCTGCTGAAGGCGCGACAGAGCACAACCCGATTCTCCCGCTCTGGCAGGAGATCGTGGTTGGCTCGGTCGCCTTCGCGATCCTCTGCTTCGTGCTGATGAAGTTCGTCTTCCCGCGGATGGAGCAGACCTTCCAGGCGCGCGTCGACGCGATCGAGGGTGGCATCAAGCGGGCCGAGGTCGCGCAGGCCGAGGCCAACCAGCTGCTCGAGCAGTACCGGGCCCAGTTGGCGGAGGCGCGTACCGACGCCGCCAAGATCCGTGACGACGCGCGGGCCGACGCCGAGGGCATCCGACAGGACGTCCTGGCCAAGGCGCGCGAGGAGTCCGACCGGATCATCGCGCTCGGCAAGGAACAGCTCGCCGCCGAACGGCAGACCATCGTGCGCGAACTGCGCGCGGAGGTCGGCACGCTCGCCGTCGACCTGGCTAGCAAGATCGTCGGTGAGTCGCTGGCCGACGAGGCGCGTCAGAAGGGCACGGTCGAGCGGTTCCTGACCGGCCTTGAGAGCGCGGGGGCCCGCTGATGCAGGCCGCCAGCCGGGAGTCGTACGGCGCCGCCGCGGAACGTCTGGACGCGTACGCCCAGACCGCCCAGCCGTCGGCGATCACCGACACCGCCGACGGGATCCTCGCCGTGGCCGATCTGCTGCGCCGTGAGGCGCGGCTGCGGCGGGCCCTGTCCGACCCGGCTCGAACCGGTGAGGAGCGGGGCGCCCTGCTGGGCAGCCTGATCGGCGACAAGGTCACCTCGGACGCCAAGGAGCTGCTCACCGTACTGGTGGGCGGCCGTTGGTCGGCCCCGTCCCAACTGCTGGACGGGACCGAGCGGCTCGGGGTCGAGGCGTTGCTCGCCAGCGCCGACCGGGCCGGCGACCTCGGTGAGGTCGAGGACGAGCTGTTCCGCTTCGGTCAGGTGGTCGGGGCGGACACCGCTCTGAGCAACGCCCTCTCCGACCCGATCGCGCCGGTGGCGCAGCGGGCCGAACTGGTCGGGACACTGCTCTCGGGCAAGGCCAAGCCGTCGACCATCCGCCTCGCCGAGGTGGCCCTGGCCGGGTTCGGCGGACGGTCCTTCTCCAACGGGCTCACCCGCCTGGTGGAGCTGGCCGCCGACCGCCGCGACCGGCAGGTGGCCTACGTGACCGTCGCGGCGCCCCTCGGTGAGGATGAGGAGCGCCGGCTGAGCACCAAGCTGACCGAGATCTACGGTCGGGAGGTCGCCGTCAAGCAGACGGTCGACCCGCACGTGCTCGGCGGGCTGAGCGTCCAGGTCGGTGCCGATCTCTACGACGGCACCATCCTGCGCCGACTCACCGAAACCCGTAACGCGCTCAGCAAGCGCTGAACGCAGAACGCCGTACTTAGCTGCCGCTCTGAGTTAACTCCGGGCCCTGAATAGAGGAAGCAGAGGATGGCCGAGCTGACCATCTCGTCGGAGGAGATCCGCGGCGCCCTGGAGCGCTACGTCTCCTCCTATTCGCCCGACATCTCCCGCGAGGAGGTCGGCACCGTCGCCGACGCCGGTGACGGCATCGCGCACGTCGAGGGACTCCCCTCGACGATGGCCAACGAGCTGCTGGAGTTCGAGGACGGCACGCTCGGTGTGGCGCTGAACCTCGACGTCCGCGAGATCGGCACCGTGGTGCTCGGTGACTACACCGGCATCGAGGAGGGGCAGCGCGTCAAGCGCACCGGCCGGGTGCTCTCCGTCCCGGTCGGCGACGCCTTCCTCGGTCGTGTGGTCAACGCACTCGGTGACCCGATCGACGGCCTCGGTGAGATCGCCAACGAGGGCTACCGTGAGCTGGAGCTGCAGGCCCCGAACGTGATGGCCCGCCAGGGTGTCACCGAGGCGCTGCAGACCGGGATCAAGGCCATCGACGCGATGACCGCGATCGGCCGGGGTCAGCGTCAGCTGATCATCGGTGACCGGAAGACCGGCAAGACCACGGTCGCCATCGACACGATCCTCAACCAGCGCGACAACTGGCGGTCGGGCGACCCGACCAAGCAGGTCCGCTGCATCTACGTGGCGATCGGCCAGAAGGCCTCCACCATCGCCTCCGTGAAGGGCCTGCTTGAGGAGCAGGGCGCGATGGAGTACACCACCATCGTCGCCTCGCCCGCCTCGGACCCGGCCGGCTTCAAGTACATCGCTCCGTACGCCGGCTCCTCCATCGGGCAGCACTGGATGTACGGCGGCAAGCACGTCCTGATCGTCTTCGACGACCTGACCAAGCAGGCCGAGGCGTACCGCGCCGTGTCGCTGCTGCTGCGTCGCCCGCCGGGCCGCGAGGCCTACCCGGGTGACGTCTTCTACCTCCACTCCCGCCTGCTGGAGCGCTGCGCCAAGCTCTCCGACGAGCTGGGTGGCGGTTCGATGACCGGTCTGCCGATCATCGAGACCAAGGGCAACGACATCTCGGCGTTCATCCCGACCAACGTCATCTCCATCACCGACGGGCAGATCTTCCTTGAGGGTGAGCTGTTCAACCAGGGTGTCCGGCCGGCGATCAACGTCGGTACCTCGGTCTCCCGGGTCGGTGGCGCGGCGCAGGTCAAGCCGATGAAGAAGGTCGCCGGCCGGCTTCGGCTGGACCTGGCCCAGTACCGCGAGCTGGAGGCGTTCGCGGCCTTCGCCTCCGACCTGGACCGGGCCTCCCGTAACCAGCTCGAGCGTGGCGCCCGCCTGGTCGAGCTCCTCAAGCAGCCGAACTACTCGCCGTTCGCGGTCGAGCAGCAGGTGGTGTCGGTCTGGGCCGGCACCGAGGGCAAGCTCGACGACATCGCGGTCCCCGACGTCCGCCGGTTCGAGAACGAGTTCCTCGACTTCCTGGGCCGCAACTACGCGCCGACCATGCAGTCGATCGCCGCCAACAACTGGAACGACGACATCACCAACGCCCTTGACGAGGCCATCGGCCGGTTCAAGCAGCAGTTCCTGGGTAACCAGGACGAGGTGAAGGTCAACGACCCGGCCGCCGCGCCGCTCGAGGGCGACGAGAACCGCGAGACCGTGACCCGGTACCGCGACGGCGGGACCGACCAGCCGGCAGAGAAGTAGGGCTGAGCAATGGCGGCCCAGGTTCGCGTTCTTCGTCAACGAATCCGCTCGGCGAAGTCGATGAAGAAGATCACCAAGGCGATGGAGCTCGTGGCGACGAGCCGGATCGCCAAGGCCCAGGCCCGGGTGGCGGCATCACTGCCGTACGCCCAGGCCATCACCGGTGTGCTCACCGCGCTGGCGTCCAACGCGGCGATCGATCACCCGCTGCTCACCGCCCGCCCGCGGGTTCGGCGGGCCGGGGTCGTGGTGGTCACCAGTGACCGCGGCCTGGCCGGCGGTTACAGCTCCAACGCGATCAAGACGGCCGAGTCGTTGCTGGCCCGGCTGCGTAACGACGGCAAGGAGCCGGTGCTCTACGTCATCGGTCGTAAGGGCGTCGGGTTCTACAAGTTCCGCAACCGTCCCGTGGCGGCGAGCTGGACCGGCTTCTCGGAGCAGCCCACGTTCGCCGACGCCCGCGAGGTGGGAGAGACGCTGATCAAGGCGTTCACCCACGGCGCGGACGACGAGGGCGGCGACGCCGGCATCGACGGCGTGCTCGGCGTGGACGAGTTGCACATCGTCTACACCGAGTTCAAGTCGCTGATGACGCAGAACCCGGTCACCCGGATCATCGGCCCGATGGAGGTCGAGGACCGGCCCCGGTCCGAGGGCCTGCTCCCGGCGTACGAGTTCGAGCCGGAGGCGGAGGCGCTGCTCGACGCGCTGCTGCCGAAGTACATCAACACCCGCATCTACGCGGCGTTGATCGAATCGGCGGCGAGCGAGTCTGCGGCCCGTCGGCGCGCGATGAAGAGCGCGACCGACAACGCCGAGGACATGATCGGCAGGTACACCCGTGAGATGAACTCGGCCCGCCAGGCCGGGATCACCCAGGAGATCAGTGAGATCGTCGGCGGCGCCAACGCGCTGGCCGCGTCGGGAAGTGAAGTGTGATGACTGCACCAGTAGAGACGAAGACCGCCACCGGTCGGGTGGTACGGGTCATCGGCCCGGTCGTCGACGCCGAGTTCCCGCGCGACGCGATGCCCGACATCTTCAACGCCCTCAACGTCACCGTCTCGCTCTCCGGTGGAGACAAGACGCTGACCCTCGAGGTCGCCCAGCACCTGGGCGACAACATGATCCGCGCCATCTCGATGCAGCCGACCGACGGTATGGTCCGCGGCGCCGAGGTACGCGACACCGGCAGCCCGATCATGGTTCCGGTGGGTGACGGCACCAAGGGTCACGTGTTCAACGCGATCGGCGAGTGCCTGAACCTCAAGGAAGGCGAGAAGCTCCAGGTGTCCGACCGGTGGGGCATCCACCGGAAGGCCCCGGCCTTCGCCGACCTTGAGCCGAAGACCGAGATGCTGGAGACCGGCATCAAGGTGCTCGACCTGCTCGCCCCGTACGTCAAGGGTGGCAAGATCGGCCTCTTCGGTGGCGCGGGCGTGGGCAAGACCGTTCTCATCCAGGAAATGATCATCCGGGTGGCGAACAACTTCGGTGGTACCTCGGTCTTCGCCGGGGTGGGGGAGCGGACCCGTGAGGGCAACGACCTCATCCACGAGATGACCGAGTCCGGCGTCATCGACAAGACCGCCCTGGTCTACGGCCAGATGGACGAGCCGCCGGGCACGCGTCTGCGGGTCGCCCTCTCCGCGCTCACCATGGCGGAGTACTTCCGGGACGTGCAGAAGCAGGAGGTGCTGCTCTTCATCGACAACATCTTCCGCTTCACCCAGGCCGGCTCGGAGGTCTCCACCCTGCTCGGCCGTATGCCGAGTGCGGTGGGTTACCAGCCGACGCTCGCCGACGAGATGGGCGAGCTGCAGGAGCGGATCACGTCGGTCCGGGGTCAGGCGATCACCTCGATGCAGGCGATCTACGTCCCCGCGGACGACTACACCGACCCGGCGCCGGCGACCACCTTCGCCCACCTGGACGCGACCACCAACCTGGAGCGGTCGATCTCCGACAAGGGCATCTACCCGGCGGTGGACCCGCTGGCGTCCTCCTCGCGGATCCTCGCGCCGGAGTACGTCGGGCTGGAGCACTACACCGTCGCCTCCGAGGTGAAGCGGATCCTGCAGCGCTACAAGGACCTGCAGGACATCATCGCCATCCTCGGTATCGAGGAGCTCTCCGAGGAAGACAAGATCACGGTCGGCCGGGCCCGCCGGATCGAGCGCTTCCTCTCGCAGAACACCTACGCGGCTGAGGTCTTCACCGGCATCAAGGGTTCGTACGTGCCGGTCAAGGACACCGTCGAGGCGTTCAAGAAGATCAGCGAGGGTGAGTTCGATCACTTCCCCGAGCAGGCATTCTTCATGTGCGGTGGTCTCGACGACCTGGAGCGCAACGCTCGCGAGCTGATGAAGGACTAGTTTCCGTACACAGAAAGGGACCGTGCCGGCGATAGCCGACACGGTCCCTTTTTTGTCGCCCCCACCCTTCCGTCGACGGAGTTGATCTTCCGAGGGCTTCCCCAGATTCCAGCGCTACGCTCTGCAACGTCGTGCCCGCGAGGGGGCGGCCTGACCAGGCAGGCGAGGACGGGAGACGCCGGGTGACCGACATGGGTCCGACCACCACCCACGGCAAGCGCAGGAGACGATCGGCGGTGCCGCGCTGGGCGCGGGTCTCGATCATCTTCGGTACGGCGCTGATGCTGCTCAGTGGTGTCGTACTGGTCGGGTTCGAGGCGCTGCTCTCCCGTTACCAGGGCGCGGTGGCGAGCGCCGACCTGTTCGGCGACGAGACAGCCGCCACTCCGCCTCCGAAGGTCTCGGACATCAAGGGCCCGGTCAACATCCTGCTGGTCGGCATCGACCCACGGCAGCCGTCGACGCCGCCGCTGGCCGACTCAATCATGATCCTGCACATACCCGCCGGAATGGACCGGGCGTACCTCTTCTCCCTGCCCCGGGACCTGCGGGTGGACATCCCAGCGTTCCCCAAGGCCAACTACCCCGGTGGTAACGACCGACTCAACTCGGCGATGTCGCACGGCAGCATCGTGGCCGGCAAGAACCCGGACGCGGCACGCGGCTTCGAGTTGTTGCAGACCACAATCAGCAACTACACCGGGATCAAGCGGTTCGACGCCGGTGCGATCCTCAATTTCAGCGGCTTCAAGAAGATCGTCGACGCGATGGGCGGTGTCGACATGTACATCGACGCCGACACCAAGTCCGAGCACCTGCAGCCGGACGGCAGCCCGCGACCGGGCAACCCGAACGGCGAGGGCTACATCGGCCCGCAGCGCGAGTACAAGAAGGGCGAGGCCCACCTCAACGGCTGGCAGGCGCTGGACTACGTACGGCAGCGTAAGACCCTGGTCGACGGCGACTATGGGCGCCAGCGTCACCAGCAGCAGTTCATCCGGGCAATGGCGAGCCAGGCGCTCAGCCGGGACGTGGTGACCAACCCGCTCAAGCTCGACGCGGTGCTGCGTGCCGCCGGTCAGTCCCTGATCTTCAACGGTCGCGGGCACAGTGTCGCCGACTGGGCCTTCGCCCTGCGTGACCTGCGGTCCGACTCGATGACCCTGATCAAGCTGCCGCACGCCGCCCTCGGCAGCGGGAGCAACTACCAGGGTGAGCAGTTGCAGGATCCGGCCCCGGACTTCTTCGCCTCGGTGCAGGCGGACACCCTGGACTCGTATGTCGCCGCACATCCTGATTTGATCAACAAAGACAAGTAACACCGCGGCCCGTCGCAGGTGAGGGGCGTTCGCCCGGCCACCTGCCGCGGTACCCCGGTGGCGCTTCCCGGCACCCGCCGTGGGTGCCGACCGGATGCGCGACTAGACTCTGTGCAATCCCGTCGCCGTACAAGGAGACAGCGTGGCAAATCAGCTACACGTCGAGCTCGTAGCCGTCGAGGAGAAGGTCTGGTCCGGCGAGGCCGAAATGGTCGTCGCACGGACGACCGAAGGCGAACTCGGAGTGCTGCCGGGCCATGCTCCTCTGCTCGGCCAGCTCGCGGAGCCCGGCCAGGTCCGGATCAAGCTCTCCGGTGGCGAGCAGATCACTTTCGAGGTCGCCGGAGGCTTCCTCTCGGTGACCGGTTCCGGCGTCACGGTTCTGGCAGAGAGCGCCACCGCGGTCACCGCCGCCGCGACGCGCTGACCCGGCACGTCGGTGCTGGTTCTGGAATGGATCGGGGTCGGCGTACTGGTCGTGTTCGCCGGCCTGCTGGTGCTCTTCGTCCGGCGTGCCCTGGTGACTCGATCCGGTGGCATCATCCGGCTCAGCGTACGGGTCTCGACGATGCTCGACGGCCGTGGTTGGTCGCCCGGGTTCGGTCGTTTCACCGATGACGAACTGCGCTGGTACCGGATGTTCAGCTTCGCCATCCGGCCGAAGCGGGTGCTCGCCCGTCGTGGTCTCGCGGTCGAGCGGCGCCGCCTGCCGGAGGGCCAGGAGCGGTTCTCCATGCCGGCCGACTGGGTGATCCTCCGCTGTACCAGTCACCAGGCACCGGTGGAGATCGCGATGGCGCAATCCACGGTGACCGGGTTCCTTTCCTGGCTTGAGGCCGCCCCACCCGGGGCGGTCTCGCCGCGTCTCGGGGCACAGGACTGGCCCGCCGCCTGAGGCGTATGCCGTTCGAGGCTCCCGCAGACCAACGCGCCCGGCCCCGATCATCGGGAACCGGGCGCTGGCGGTAGCGGCACCACACGAGCGGGCGCTGCCCGAGTCGCTCGGAGGTCGGCCGTTGCCGCCGGGCGGGCAGCCGGAAACGGAGTGGGTCAGTCCAGGGTGTCGGCCGTACCGACTCGCAGCGGGGACCGGCCGGGGCCGTACGCGTCCGTCCGGATCGGACGCCGGCAGTGGTAGACCAGGGCCGGCGGCAGGTTCGCCCAGACCGTACGGCCCATGGTGACTTCTTCGAACCGGGCTCGTAGCGCGGTGCGCAGCCGCTGGGCCGGCGGGGTCCAGATGGCGAAGAGGTAGGCGAAGGTGGTGAAGGCGCCGTCGTCGGCGAGCCCGTCGGCGACCGCGTCGAGCAGGTTGTGCTGGAGGTCCGACGAGAACGCGGCCCAGGGCAGACCGCTGACGATAACGTCCGCCTGGCTGTGGCCCCGGGCCGCCAGCAGTTCACGCAGTTTCCGGGCGTCGTCGGAGATGACCTCCACCGCCGGGTAGCGCCGGCTCAGGGCGCCGGCGAAGTCAGTGTTGATCTCGATCGCCAACTGGTGACCACGGCCGCCAAGCCGGCGCTGGATCTCGCCGGTGAAGGCGCCCGTGCCGGGTCCGAGCTCGACCACCACCGGATCGCCCGTACGTGGAACCGGTGCGGTGATCTTGTCGGCCAGCGCCGCCGAGCTGGGCGCGACCGCGCCGACCGACATCGGCTGACGGACAAACTGGGTCAGGAACGTTAATTTCTCGTTGGCCACGGCCACCAAAATAGGCGATCCGAGCGCAGAATCGGTCGTCCGGATGGTCTGATCTTCGATCAGCGGCACGAGGCGGGTCTACCGGTGGCGGCGAGGCTCCGCTCCGCTCGTGTGCCGTTGTTGGCGACGCCGCTGGTTATCGTTTGCCGCCGGGCACCCATAGCACATCCCCGTCCGGATTGGCCGTTCTTGCCAGGATGAACAGCAGATCAGATAGCCGGTTGAGATACTTTGCCGGAAGAATGCTGGTTCGTTCCTGATCGTGGTTCACGAGTGCCCAGGCAGCGCGTTCGGCTCGCCGCGCCACCGTCCGCGCGACGTGCAGCAGGGCCGCCCCAGCGGTGCCGCCGGGCAGGATGAAGGAGTCGAGCTTGGCCAGTTCCGCGTTGTACTCGTCGCACCAGCCCTCCAGCCGGGTCACGTACTCCTCGGTCACCCGCAGCGGCGGATACGCCGGGTCGGGCTCGATCGGGGTGGCCAGGTCGGCTCCGACGTCAAACAGGTCGTTCTGGACTGCGGCCAGCACCGCGACCAGGTCGTCGCGGAGGTGCCCGAGCGCGAGCGCCACCCCGAGCGCGGCGTTGCACTCGTCCACGTCCGCGTACGCCGCGATCCGCGGATCCGTCTTGTCGACCTGCTCGTTGTTGCTCAGCCTGGTCTGGCCGGCGTCGCCGGTCCTGGTGTAGATGCGGGTGAGGTGAACGGCCATGACGGACAGCGTACGGAGGTCCGACGGCGAACAGCCCACCCAGACGGTGCCGGGTGGCGGAGTCGACCCGGCAAGGGCCGGCGGTTGGCCGACCGGCGGCGATGCGGGTGTGCCGACCGACCTGTCCGCCGGGGTCGCCGCCGGGGTGGCGGCCGACTCTACGATGGCCGACGTGGACGTGATCAGAGTCAGTGGCGGTGCCCGGCTCGCCGGTGAGGTGCACGTCGTGGGCGCCAAGAACTCCGCGCTCAAACTGATGGCGGTGGCCCTGCTCGCCCCCGGCCGCAGCGTGATCACGAACGTACCGCGGATCACTGATATCGCGATCATGGGTGAGGTGTTGCGCCGGCTCGGCTGCGAGGTCACCTTCGGGGAGGACAACGGCGCGTCGACCGGGACCATCGACGGCATCCCGGTGGTCGGTGTGGGGGACGGCGTACCGGCGGAGGTGCCGCCCGTGGACGGCGCCGGCCCGGTTCGCGACGTCGCCACCACCCCCAGCGGTGAGGCGCAGGCGGCGGTCGACCTCGGCGCGGCGCCCGGCCGGGCCCGTACGGTCACCATCGACGTACCGGCGGAGCCGGGTACCGATGCCGACTACGACCTGGTACGCCGGCTGCGCGCGTCGATCTGCGTACTCGGCCCGTTACTGGCCCGGCGTGGTTACGTCCGGGTGGCCCATCCCGGTGGGGACGCGATCGGCTCGCGGGGTCTGGACATGCACGTGTCGGGGCTGGCCAGGATGGGTGCGGAAATATCCGGCTCACACGGCTTCGTGATCGCCTCGGCGCCGAACGGGCTGCACGGCGCGACCATCTGGCTGGACTTTCCCAGCGTCGGCGCGACCGAGAACCTGGTCATGGCGGCGGTGCTGGCCAAGGGGACCACGGAGATCGACAACGCGGCCCGGGAGCCCGAGATCGTGGACATCTGCGCGATGCTCTCCGCGATGGGGGCCCGGATCGAGGGCGCGGGCACCTCCACCATCCGGATCGAGGGCGTCAGCGAGCTGCGCCCGGTGCGGCACCGTACGGTCGGCGACCGGATCGTCGCCGGTACCTGGGCGTTCGCGGCGGCGATGACCCAGGGGGACGTGACCGTGACCGGTGCCAGCCCCAGCTTCCTGGAGATCGCACTGGACAAGGTGATCTCCGCGGGTGGACTGGTCGAGACCCGTACCGATGCCTTCCGGGTCCGGATGGACCGGCGACCACGCGCGGTCGACGTGGTCACCCTGCCGTTTCCGGGTTTCGCCACCGACCTGCTGCCGATGGCGATCGGGATGGCCTCGGTCAGCGAGGGCGCGTCCCTGATCACCGAGAACATCTTCGACGGCCGGTTCATGTTCGTGAACGAGATGGCCCGGCTCGGTGCCGACATCAAGACCGACGGGCACCACGCGGTGGTACGCGGCCAAGAGCGTCTCTCCAGTGCCCCGGTACGGGCCACCGACATCCGGGCCGGTGCCGGCCTGGTGATCGCCGGGCTCTGCGCGGACGGGGTGACCGAGATTTCGCATGTGCACCACGTCGACCGGGGCTATCCGGACTTCGTCGCAGACCTGCGTGCGCTCGGTGTGGAGGTCGAGCGGACCACCGCACCGGCAGAGCAGGCTTTCACCCTCTGAGGCGGAGCCTCCTCCTCCGGCACCGGTCCTCATCTCGGACACCGGTCCTCGCCCGCTGGCCAACCGCGCGCATCGACCTTCGTCGCCTCTCCTGAGGTGTCGTTCAGGTGGGCGGATAGAGTGCGGTTGACGGAAGGCGTACCAGGGGAGGGAGCAGGCAGATGACGGGTCGACTCGCGATCATCGGAGCCGGTTTGATGGGCTCGGGCATTGCCCAGGTAGCGGCGCAGGCGGGTTGGCAGGTGACGCTCCGTGACCTGGACGATGTGGCGACCAAGCGCGGACTGGACGGCGTCCGTGCCTCGCTGGAGAAGTTCGCCAGCAAGGGCAAGATCGAGGCCGGTGAGGTGGAGGCGACTCTCGCCCGGATCACCACGACCACCGAGTTGGACGCCGCAGCCGATGCCGACCTGGTCGTCGAGGCGGTCTTCGAGCGGTTGGAACTCAAGCAGGAGGTCTTCCGCGAACTGGACCGGATCTGCCGGCCCGACGCGGTGCTCGCCACCAACACCTCGGCCATCCCGGTCACCCAGATCGCCGCGGTGACCCAGCGGCCGGAGTCCGTCGTCGGCACCCACTTCTTCTCCCCGGTGCCGATGATGCAGCTCTGCGAGCTGGTGCGCGGCTACAAGACCAGTGACGAAACGCTCGCAACCGCCCGCGCCTTCGCCGAGGAGATCGGCAAGACCTGCGTCGTGGTCAACCGGGACATCGCCGGTTTCGTCACCACCAGGTTGATCACCGCGCTGGTGATGGAGGCGATCAAGCTGGTCGATTCCGGGGTGGTCTCGGCCGAAGACCTCGACACCGCCTGCAAACTCGGCTTCGGGCACGCCATGGGCCCGCTCGCCACCACCGACATGACCGGGGCGGACGTGCTGCTGCACGCGACGAAGAACATCTACACCGACACGGGTGACGAGAAGTTCTTCCCGCCGGAGCTGCTCCAGCGCATGGTCACCGCTGGCGACCTGGGCCGCAAGACCGGCCAGGGGTTCTACTCGTACTGAGGTTGCGGTGGGCGGTGGCCCGGTCAGCCGTCACGTTTGGTGGTCCAGCGGAAGGTGCGGAGGCAGAGCACCAGGCCGACGACGCACCAGGCGGTGAGGACCAGGGCCACCTTGCCCAACTCGTACGAGCCGGCGGGCTCCTGGGCGCCGAACGACGCGGGCAGGAAGACCGAACGCAGGCCCTGGCACATCCACTTCAGTGGGAAGATCGCCGCCACCTGCTGCATCCAGGTCGGCAGGTCGGTGAAGACGAAGAAGACCCCGGAGATGAACTGGAGGATCAGGGCGACCGGAGTGACCGTGCTCGGCGCGCTGCGGCCACTGCGGGCCAGTGACGAGAAGGCGATGCCACAGAGCGTGCAGGCGGTGATGCCGAGCGCGGCGACCCAGACGAAGGTGAGCCACTTGGCGCCGGTGTCGGGCAGTCGCAGGTCGAACAGGAGGACGGCGACGGCGAGGAGCAGGACCGTCTCGGCGACCCCGATCACCGCGACCATGATTACCTTGCCGGCGAAATAGACCCACTTCGGCATCGGTGTGCCCCGCAGGCGCTTGAGCACGCCCCGGTCCCGTTCGATCGGGATCTGGATGGCCAGGCTCTGGAAACCGACGGTCATCAGGCCGGTGGCGATCATGCCGGTGACGAAATACTGCGTGAACCGCACCCCACCGCCGATCTCACCCTTGAAGATCGACGCGAAGATCAGGATCAGCACCACCGGGAAGAGCATGGTGAAGACCACCGACTCCCGGCTACGCAGGAACTGGCGCAGCTCCAGCCGCCCCTGGCGCAGGCCCAGCGCCGCTGGACCGGGGCGACGGGGCGCCGCGACCCGGGTCGCTTCCGTGGTCGTGCTCATCACTGTCCGATCATCCGCAGGTAGACGTCTTCCAGGGTCGGGCGGGTCACCGTGAGCCCCGGCACCTCGCCGCCGTACCGCCCGGCCAACTCCGCGATCAAGGCCGTCGGCGTCTCGCTCTCCGCCCGCTGCGGCATCCCGTCCGGCGTACGCCAGGAAACCACCGGCAGCGCCTGCTGCCGATTGCCCAACTCGGCAGGGGTGGCCACCTCGACCAGTTGACCGGCGGCGATCACGCCCACCCGGTCGGCGAGCGACTCCGCCTCGTCCAGGTAGTGCGTGGTCAGCACGATGGTGGTGCCGCCGGCCGACAGGTCACGGATCAGTTCCCAGAACTCGCGCCGGGCCTCCGGGTCGAACCCTGTCGTCGGCTCGTCAAGGAAGAGCAGTTCGGGCCGGCCGACGATACCGAGCGCCACGTCGAGCCGGCGCTTCTGCCCGCCGGAGAGGGTGTGCGTACGGGCGTTGACCTTGTCGGTGAGCCCGACCCGGCCGATCACCCGCTCCGGCGCCTCCGGAGCCGGGTAGAACGCGGCGAAGTGGTCCACCACCTCGCCCACGGTCAGGTCGTCGAACTCGCCGGTGCCCTGGAGCACGATTCCTACCCGGGAGCGCCAGTCCCGGCCAGCGGTGTCCGGGTCGACACCGAGCACGCTGACGTCGCCACCGTCGCGCCGCCGGTACCCCTCCAGGATCTCCACCGTGGTCGTCTTGCCCGCGCCGTTCGGGCCGAGCAGGGCGAACACCTCGCCGGTACGCACCGTCAGGTCCAGACCGGCGACGGCGACGTGCTCGCCGTACGACTTGCGCAGACCTCGTACGGAGATCGCGAGCTGGTCACTCATGTCGACCACTATGCGCGCCGGTACCGCCCGGTAGGGATCCGGGGTCCGGCGGGAGTGGGCTGCGTCAATTGGCCACGGCAGGTGGGAAGAGCCGCTCGGCCGTCTCCGGCGGGAAGTAGAGGCCGAGCTTGCGCCGGATGTGGGACGAGTAGATCAGCCCCAGCGCGGTGGTACCCCGGAAACAGCTCGTGGTGCCCCGGGCGGTGTCCACCACCACCGGCCGACCCATGGCGGCGAACCCGATGCGCTGCCGCTGCGCCGCCCACTGGGACGCGGCGGGCTCCACCTCGTCGCTGATCAGCGTCGGGAAGACCGCGACGCCGCTCTGCATGCCGCGCAGGACGTCCCGCTTCGCGTACTCCATCGCGTTGGTGGTGAAGGACTCGATGCTCTCGGCACTGATCCGGGAGACGTCCGCGGCGACGGTGACCAGGTGCAGTTTGGTTGCCATCCACTGAATCCGGAAGTCAGACCGGCGGCCGACCACGACCGGGAAGCCGTTCCAGTCCTGCCGGCTGACCGAACAACCGTCGGCGGTCAACCGCTCGGACAGGGACTGCAGGTACGCCTGAGGCGCCGAGGTCATCCGAGCCCACCCTTCGATCACTCGCGTCGGCGGACGTCGCCGGCCGAGGTGTCACGGTACGCCGGCCGTGGGATCGCTCAAGATCCGACCAGTACCTCGGAGAGCGTGGCCGGGACCAGGCCCCGTTCGCGCAACCCGGCCAGGATGTGCGGCAGCGCCTCGTCGGTCATCGCCGCGTTCGCCTCGGTCACGTGCAGGATCACCACCGAACCGGGGCGTACCTGGTCGAGCACCGCCCGCACGATCGGCTGCCAGGCGGTGGCGAACGGGTCGCCACTGACCACGTCTCCGTCGACCACGGTCACGCCGAGCGGCGCGAGGGAGGCGAGCGCCTCCCCGTCGTGGCAGAGCCCGGGGAAGCGGAAGTAGCGGGTCTGCCGGCCGCCGTACGGTTCGATCACCCGGAACGTCTTCGCCACGTCCTCGGTCATGTTCCGGCTCGGTACCCGGGGCAGGTCGTAGCAGTTGCCGGTGAACGCCTGATGCCCGTACGTGTGGTTCGCCAGTTCAAACCGGGGATTGCCGGCCAACCGGCGGGTCAGCTCCGGGTAGCGCTCGACCCACTTGCCGGTGAGGAAGAAGGTGGCCGGTAGCTGTTCCCGCTCCAGCAGCTCGACGATGCGCAGGTTGGCGTACGACTTCACCCTGCCCGTACGCAGGCTGTAGAGCATCGAGTCGGTCATGTCCGCATCGAAGGTGAGAGCGACCCGGTTCCCCGTACGCGGACCGTGGTCGACCACCGGCGGCCTGGTGCCCGCCCTGGTGGCGCCGGGGACGCCACGATCGGGCGGGGTGTCCCCGGCGACGGTCGACGGGTTGGGGGAAGCCGCGCCCGGTCCGATGGTGGTGGGTTCGTCGGGCTGGGTGGTGCCGCTTCCGTTCCGGCCGCTCGCCGCCGGGGTCGGGGGGCCGGCCGGGTCGGGTGGGTGGCTCGCCTCGGACGAGGCGGCGGCGGAGACCGGGCCACGGCTGGGCGGCGACAACGCGGCGCCCAGCGCGATCGCGCTGGTGGCGGTGCCGAGAACGGCCGCCGCGACCAGCGCGCCAAGCAACAGACGGGACCGGGGTCGGCTCACGCCGGCGATCATGTCAGACGTGAGGGGTCCTCATTGACCGGAAGCCCGGCACGTCACCCGACCGTGGCAGACCGACCCGCTCCCCGGAAACCGGTCGGCCTTACCAAAGAAGTCGCAGGTCAGACGCGGTACCCGGCGGCGCGGGCCGCCTCCCGCTCCCGTTTGCGCTCCCGTCGGCGGCGCAGCGTCCAGGGCAGCAGGAGCGCGAAGCCGACCAGGAAGAGCAGCACCAGCACCGGGAGGACGATCGCCACGAGCGACATCACCACGCTGGTCACGTCCTCCACGGTGCTGGCCACCGGGGCGCCGATCCCGGCGGTGCCCGCGTTGATCACCGGCCGGGCGGCCGACTTGACCGCGTGTACGCCGAACGCGATCGCCACTCCGGTCACGATCGGCACCCACTGGTTGGAGGAGAAGAAGGTGCCCGGGTCGGTGACCGTCACCGTCTCCGAACTTGATCCCGCGCTGAAGACCAGTCCGCCCGCGGTCGGCCGGACCACCGTCTGTACGAGATCGTTGACGTGGTCGACCACCGGCACCTTGTCGGCCACGAACTCGACCGCCAGCAGCGCGATCAGGATCGCGATCACCCAGCCGTTGGAGAGCCACTGCCAACCACTGGGCAGATCGATCAGACCGGTGAAGCGGGACAGCAGTCCCATCGTCAACAGGGGGATGTAGGCATTCAGGCCGGCCGACGCGGCGAGGCCCGTACCGGTGAGGGCTTCCAGCACGGCGTCAGCATCTCACCGCCGTACGACTTTCGCTCGATGGCCTTCGTTTGGCGGCCTTCGTTCGACGGCTCCCGTACGACGGCCTTCGTTTGATTGTCGGCACCCGGCGTGCGCGGCGGGGGCCGGCTGCCGGCTCCGCTACCCTCGTCGGGTGCGGTTGGTGATAGCGCGATGCGCGGTGGACTACGTGGGACGACTGTCGGCGCACCTGCCGCTGGCCACCCGGTTGTTGATGGTCAAGGCGGACGGTTCGGTGTCGATCCACGCCGACGACCGGGCGTACAAGCCACTCAACTGGATGAGCCCGCCGTGCCGGCTGGAAGAGGCCCCCGGCGTGTGGCGGGTCGTCAACAAGGCCGGTGAGGAACTGCGGATCACCCTGGAGGAGGTCTTCCAGGACACCTCGTACGAACTCGGGGTCGATCCCGGCCTGCGCAAGGACGGGGTGGAGGCGCACCTGCAGGAACTGTTGGCGGCGAACCCGACCACGCTCGGCGACGGCTTCACGTTGATTCGTCGGGAGTACCCGACCGCGATCGGTCCCGTCGACCTGCTCTGCCGCGACGGCGCCTCGGCCACCGTGGCGGTGGAGGTGAAGCGGCGCGGTGACATCGACGGCGTGGAGCAGCTGACCCGCTACCTGGAACTGCTCAACCGCGATCCGCTGCTCGCCCCGGTCCAGGGTGTCTTCGCCGCCCAGGAGATCAAGCCGCAGGCCCGGGTGCTCGCCAACGACCGGGGCATCCGCTGCGTCGCCGTCAACTACGACCGCCTGCGTGGCATCGAGCGCGACGAGCTGACCCTCTTCTAGCCGCCGGTTCCGCTGTCGTTTCCGTTGATCGCCAGTTGCTCAGCCGCCCTCCGTACGGAGTGTCGCGCGGCTGAGTAACTGACGATCACCCAGTACCCGCGAGCCGGTCAACGTCCATCGCGACGGCGTGGTCGGCGTGCTCGGCATCCTTGCTCTGCCTTAATCATGGAGGACGGAGCCACGCACAGCGCTGACGAAGGTCGCCCAATCGTCGGGGGAGAAGACCAGGACCGGACCGCTGGGGTCCTTGGAGTCGCGCAGGCCGACGGCCCCGGAGGCGAGCGCCACCTCGACACACTGACCGCCGTTGGAGTCGCTGCGGCGGCTCTTGCGCCAGATCGCGCCGGAGAAGTCCGGGGTGTTCATAACTCTGCTCTCCCTCTAGATCGACCGGCCCCGATCACCACCGCCGTGTTGCTCGGCCAGGCGCAGAATCAGGTGCCGTGATTCGACCGGTCCCAGTGCGGCGGCCGACAACCGGTCCCACAGCGTCGAGTATGACCGCACCGCGTCGAGCCGGTCCAGGTAGCTTGCGTCGGTGTAGTCCTCCAGGTAGACCACATCAGAAGCGGCGTCATGGTCGAACCGGAGCAGCGTGAAGCTGAAGGAGGTCGTCGCGTAGGTTGGCGCGTCCATCGGGAGTACCTGTAGTTCGATGTTGCGTCGTTCGGCCACGTCGGCCAGGTAGCGGAGCTGCTCCCGCATCACCTCGGAGCCGCCGACGTTGCGTCGCAAAGCCGATTCGCTCAGGATGACGTTGAGCTGTGGTGGATCCGGTTGGTCGAGGATGTTCGACCGCGCTTTCCGGAGGGCGATCTGCTGGTTCAGCTCGTCTTCGTCCACCTTCATCTGGCCGGCGGTGAGCACCGCGCGGATGTACCCGCCGGTCTGGAACAGGCCGGGCACGATCTCCGCCTGGTACCAACGGATCTGCGATGCGCCGGCCTCCAGATCGACGTACTGCCGGAACCAGTCGGGGATGGCGTTGAGATAGGCGCCCCAACGTCCGCGTTGGCGTCCCGCGCGGGCCAGATCCCGCAGCGACTCGACCTGGTCACCGTCGACGCCGTAGAACTTGAGCAGGATCGACAGGTCGGTCAGCTTGATGCCGCTCTGCCCCAACTCCAAGCGACTGATCTTGCTGGCTGCGGCGTCGATCTGTTCGGCCGCCTCGTCCTGAGTCTTGCCGGCCCGTTCACGGGCCACCTTGAGCGCGTTGCCGAGTCGTCGTCGCTGGATGGTCGGAGTGGTCATCGGCTGATCTCTCCTTCAGACGCGGGGTTCGCTTAGAAAATAGGTTCCTATTTTAGGAGTCCAGTGTAGTCTGGTGCTCACTGAAAGTGGGAGCCTACTTCACTGGACCATTCCAGGCCCGCCGCTGAGCGGGGTGTCGCTACGCGAGCGAACAGGGGATGAGAATGATCAAGCTATCCGCCGCAGTCGATCCGGCCAGTCGCCGGACGTACTACCGAAATCGCGTCCGGGACCTCAGGCGTCTCCTCGAAGAGGTCGACGCCGAGCGATGCCTCGCCGTCTTCAGGGCCCACCAGTACGGAGCGACTCCAGAGGAGATCGCCCAGGTGGCACTGCTCGATCCCGCCGACGTCCGACAGACGATCGACGCCCTCGGCGGCGAGCCGGACATCGACCAGTGGGACGACGGCCCCGACTGGGTACGCATCTACCGCTAGCCTCCGCCGCGCCGCTCCAGCCCGCGGGGGCGTTAGGAAGGGGCCCTTCCTATACAAAAAGCGATAACAAGGGGCCCTTCCTTACGGGGAGCCGAGGACGGCGATGAGGGATTTGGGAAGGGTGGCGAGGCGCTCGACCCGGATCTGGGACTGCGGGAAGTAGTGCCGCATCTGGGAGCGGTCGACCAGTTCGGTCCAGAGCACCTGCTGGATGGCGGCCTCGTGGCTCTTTGCCGGCGAGTGGGCCAGCGGCCAGCGGCGGGCCACCAACGTACGAAATCGGACCGGCAGGAACTGCATGCCGGGGGCGATCCAGTGTGGCTCGATCGGGAAGTAGCGGTACGGGGTCTGCACCCAGTGCGCGTCGCTGAGCAGGTGCACCGACTCGGCGAACCGGACGCGCCGCTCGTGCCCGCCGACGTGCTCCAGGACGGAGTTGGAGAAGACCAGGTCGTATCGGCGGTGGGAGATCGCCGGGGGGAGCGCGCAGGCGTCGCCGTAGTCGACCTCCGCCCAGTCGGGAATCTCCGGTGGCGGTGCTTCCAGGTTGACCACGTGCACGTGTTTTGGGCGTACCGCCGCTCGGGCCCAGGTCTCCACCCGACCGCCGAGGTCGACGATGGACATCTGGGCCAGGTCGGGGAACGTCTCGACCAGCCAGGTCGCCCGCTTGCTGCGCCTGCGGGCGGCAAACGAATCCTCGTTCTCGACCAGGCGAGATCGCAATGCGTGTATCCCCACTTGACGGAATGTAGGGGTACGTCAGCCTGAGTCGGTATATCTGAAACGCCTATTCCTCCACCACGATCGGATGGGTAAGGATCACCGGCCGTACATAATCTTGACGGCTTTTGCGATTTTTGAGACCTGTGTCGGGGTTCGAGAGAAGGTCATCGCCGGCAGCAGCGACGGTCCACGTCGTACGGTGATCGCCTTCGCCCGGCCGAATTCGCGCAGTCCGTCGTCGCCGTGGACCCGGCCGAAGCCAGAGTCGCCCACCCCGCCGAAGGGCAGCGTGGACATGCCGGCGAAGCTGAGCGCGGAGTTCACCGCGACCATTCCGGAGCGCAGCCGACGGGCGATCTCGACTGGCCGACGCTTGCCGAAGACCGCTCCACCGAGCCCGTACGGAACCGCGTTTGCCCTGCTCACCGCCGCGTCGGCGTCTTCGACCCGAGTGATGGTGAGGGTCGGGCCAAAGGTCTCCTCGCGGACCGCCAGGGCGTCCTCGGGCACGTCGACCAGGATGGTCGGCCGGACGTACGGGGGCTGCACCGCGTCCGGTCCGCCGAGCACCGCGCGGCCTCCCCGAGCCAGGGCGTCATCGATGTGCCGCCGGATCACCTCGACCTGTGTGGGCATGGTGATCGGACCGAGATGGGCGTCGGGTTCGGAACCCACGGTGAGCTTTTCCGCCCTCGTCACCACCCTGGCCACGAAGTCGTTGTATATCTCCTCGACCGCGTAGACCCGTTCGATCCCGATGCAGGTCTGCCCCGCGTTGGTCAGCGCCCCCCAGACGGCGGCGTCGGCGGCGGCGTCCAGATCGGCGTCACCGTCCACGATCATCGCGTCCTTGCCGCCCGCTTCGATCAGGACCGGCGTCAGTGTCTCGGCGCACGCTGCCATCACCTTGCGTGCGGTCGCGGTCGACCCGGTGAAGGCCACCTTGTTCACTCCGGAACGGCAGAGCGCCGCACCGACGTCCCCGAGCCCGTGCACCGCCTGTAGTACGGGCTGCTCGGTCACCACCTCGGCGAGGCTGTCGACGAGCCACTGGCCGACCGCCGGGGTGTATTCGCTCGGCTTGAGCACCACCGTGTTCCCGGCGGCGAGTGCGTACGCGATCGACCCGAGCGGGGTCAGCACCGGGTAGTTCCACGGGCCGATCACGCCGACGACGCCGTACGGCTGGTATTCGAGTCGGGCGGCGAACTCGGCCACGATGAGTCGGGAGCGGACCCGGCGGGGACCGAGTACCCGTCTGGCGTTGCGCGCGGCCCAGTCGACGTGCTCTATCGCGGAGGCGATTTCGACGATGGCATCGGCGAGTGGTTTGCCGGTTTCGTCGTGCACCAGGTCGGCGAGTTCCTCGACCCGGTGCGCGAGCCGGGAGCGCCAGCGCAGCAGCCGGGCGCGGCGTCCGGTGAAGCCCAGCTCGGCCCACCAGGTGGCAGCGGTCCGCGCCAGGGCCACCCGTTGGAGCAGGTCGTCGGCGCTGGCTACCGGGAACCGACCCACCTCCGCGCCACTGGCGGGGTGTGTGGAGATCAACTCGCCGTGGTCGATCACGGGTACGCCGGGCGCGTGCGGAGCCGTCATGGCCGGAGTTTAAACCCGAGGATTACTCACGGGTAGCCGGTGACGCGCTCAACCTGTCCGGACCAGCCCCGATGGAACGCATCGAACGGCTTGCACACCGACCCGAACCGGTCACCCGAATTCACCTACCGGACGAGCAACTCCATCCTGAGGTTAATGGAGATGGGAACCGCTCGATGTCAGGCTGGATCAGGGCGCCGAGGGGGGCGTGGTGGCCGGCATCCGGGGGAGGCCGGTCGGGGTGAGCGAGCTGTGCGGAGAGTCGATGTCGGACGAGTTGCACCTGTTGCCACTGCTGACGGTGGTGAACGGACCTATGCGGGGGGCCAGTTTCCGGCTGCGCCCCGGCACCCGCAGGATCGGCCGTGAGGAGGGCGTCGACATCGTGATCGACGACCGGAAGGTGAGCCGGCGACACGCGATGCTGGAGCTGGCGCAGGGGCGCGCCGTGCTGGCCGACACCGGTTCCACCAACGGCACCTGGCACAACGACCAGCGGATCTCCCGTACGGCGGAGCTGCGTGACGGCGACCGGATCCGGGTCGGGAACGTGGAGCTGCGCTTCTTCGACCCGGCGGCGGCGCTCACCGACCCGGTCGGCGCGATCCGGTACACGCAGACCTCGCCGCCGCCCGCGTTCCGGCCGGCGGACCAGCCGTCGCAGGCATCGGCCCGGGCGACCGCCGCGGCGCTCGGCGCACCGACCCAGGCGATGGCGACCGGGAGGGGTCCTGGTCGGCTGCTCTGGTTCTTCGGCGGCGGGGCGGTCTTGGCGGGATGGGCGGCTTGGGCATACCTGGTGCTGAACTGATGGAAATGCGCTGATCGTCCTGGTGCCCAAGGGCGGGTGGTGCCGCCATATCGGGCCCGCCGGCTTATGTGGGGATGCCACACTGCCCGACCAGACGCGCAGTGGCACCATCGCGGGGATGGAAACCGAACAGGTGAACATCGTCGCCCGGGGCATCACCCAGAACGTGCTCGTCGCCGGGCCGGCGGACGGCAGCCCGGTGCTGCTGATCCACGGAAACTGCTCGTCCGCCGACTTCTGGCGCCCACTCCTGCGCCACCTGCCGCCCACCCTCCGCGTGGTCGCTCCCGACCTTCGCGGCTACGGCACCACCGAGGCCGCGCCGGTCGACGCCACCCGGGGCCTGCGTGACTTCGCCGACGACATCGCCGCGCTCCTCGACGCCCCGGGCCTCTTCGGCGCCCCCGGCGCCCGGCCAGTGGTGGCCGCACACTCGATGGGCGGTGGCGTCGCCATGCAACTCCTGATCGACCACCCGGACCGGATCCGCGCGCTGCTACTGGAGGCACCGGTCTCGCCGTACGGGTTCGGTGGCACCCGGGACGAGGACGGGACCCCGATCAGCGCGGACTTCGCCGGCACCGGCGCCGGCACGGCCAACCCCGACTTCGTCGCCCGGCTGGCAGCCAAGGACCGGGGCGTCCAGGCACCAACCAGCCCGCGCAACGTCATGCGGACCGTGTACGTGGCCAACCCGGTCACCCTCGGCGACGACGAAGACCTGCTGCTGGAGAGCATGCTGAGCACCGCCACCGGTGAGGCGAACTATCCCGGCGACGCCACCACGACCGCCACCTGGCCGGGAACCGCGCCGGGACGCCAGGGCGTGCTGAACACCATGGCACCGAACCACTTCCGGGTCGCCGACGACCTGGTCGCCGTACCTGTCAAACCCCCGATCACCTGGGTACGCGGTGACGTCGACGCGATCGTCTCGGACACCTCGCTCTTCGACCTGGCGTACCTCGGCTCGCTCGGCCTGGTCCCCGGCTGGCCCGGCGCCGACGCGTGCCCGCCGCAGCCGATGGTCGGCCAGACCCGGGCCGTGCTGGAGCGCTACGCCGCGGCGGGCGGGACGTACCGCGAGGTCGTCTACCCCGAATGTGGACACTCGCCGCACGTGGAGCGCCCCACCGAGTTCGCCGCCGCACTGCTGGACCTGATCGGATGAGCGGCGGCCACCACGGGTCGGACCGGGCCGTGCCGTACCTGCGGCGGACGGTGCCGGTCGACGGCGGAGAGCTCACCGTCGGCGAGTGGGGACGCGACAGCGGACCGGTGCTGCTCGCCGTACACGGAATCACCTCCTCCCACCTGGCCTGGTCGGTGGTGGGGGAACGGCTCGGTGTCGACTACCGGCTGGTCGCGGTCGACCTGCGCGGCCGGGGCGGCAGCCGGGACCTGCCCGGCCCGTACGGCATGGCCCGGCACGCGGCCGACCTGGTCCGGGTGATCGAGGCGTACGGCGGCGGCCCGGTGGTCGTGCTCGGCCACTCGATGGGCGGATTCGTCGCCGTCGAGCTGGCCCACCGTCACCCGGAACTGGTCCGGCGTCTGGTGCTGGTCGACGGCGGCGCCCCGCTGCCCGCCCCGCCCGGACTCGACAGCTCGGCCGACGAGCAGGCCGTCTCGGCGGCGATCGCGGCGACGGTGGGACCGGCCTTCACCCGGTTGACCATGACTTTCCCGGACCGTGAGTCCTATCGCACGATGTGGCGCGGGCACCCCTCCTTCGCCGAGTGGACCCCGGCAATGCTTCGGTACGTCGACTACGACCTGGTCGGTGCGGCTCCCGAACTCCAGCCCGCCTGCCGGCTGCCGGCGGCGGTCCGGGACGCCCGGGACCAGTACGCGTACCCCGGTGTCGCCCCGACACGGCTGCCGGTGCCGGCGGTCTTCCTGCGGGCGCCTCGGGGATTGCTCGACGAGGCGGACAAACCCCTCTACCCGTCCGGGTACGCGACCCACTGGTTGCCCGGTGTGCGCGAGGCGACGGTGCCCGGGGTGAACCACTACACCATCGCCCTCGGCGACACAGGTGCCGCTGCGATCGAGGCGGCGGTCCGCGCCGGCGCCTGACGTGGCACACTCGCGCGCAGAAAACTTAGCGGCCGTTCACCCAAGGGGCGGCCCGGGAGCGGCGGAGGCGGCTGTGGCACGCGAGATCACCAGCGTCGGCGTCATCGGACTCGGCACCATGGGCGCCGGCATCGTCGAGGTCTTCGCCCGCAACGGCGTCAGGGTGCTCGCGGTGGAGATCTCCGAGGAGGCACTGGATCGGGGACGGGCCAACCTCACCGGCTCCACCGACCGGGCGGTCGCCCGGGGCAAGCTTGCCACCGAAGCGCGCGACGCCCTGCTGGGCCGGGTCACCTTCGCCGTCGGCCTGGCCGCGCTCGACGACGTCGACCTGGTCATCGAGGCGGTGCCCGAGCGCCTCGACCTCAAGCGGCGGCTCTTCGGCGAACTCGACCGGATCTGCCGGCCGGACACGATTCTCGCCACCAACACCTCGTCGCTGAGCGTCACCGAGATCGCGGTCGCGACCACCCGGCCACAGCAGGTCGTCGGGCTGCACTTCTTCAACCCCGCGCCGGTGATGAAGCTGGTCGAGGTGATCCGGACGGTGGTCACCGCGCCCGAGGTGGTCGCCGACGTCGAGGCGCTCTGCGCCCGGCTCGGCAAGGTCGACGTGACCATCGGCGACCGGGCCGGTTTCATCGCCAACGCCCTGCTCTTCGGCTACCTGAACCAGGCGGTGGAACTCTTCGAGTCCCGGTACGCGACCCGCGAGGACCTTGACGCGGCGATGCGCCTCGGTGCCGGCCTGCCGATGGGCCCGCTCGCTCTGCTCGACCTGATCGGACTCGACACCGCGTACGAGATCCTGGAGACGATGCACCGGCGCGGTGGACGTAACCGACGGCACGCCCCGGTCCCGCTGATCCGGCAGATGGTCACCGCGGGACTGCTCGGCCGCAAGACCGGCCGTGGCTTCTACACCTACCTCCGGCCCGGCTCGGGCACTGTCGTACCGGACGAACTGACCCCGCCGCCGGTGGAGCCGACCGACGTCACCGCCCCGCGCACGGTCGGCCTGGTCGGTCCGGGACCGCTCGCCACCACCCTCGCCACCACCCTCGCCGAGGGCTTCGTCGCCGCCGGCTACCGGGTTGTCGAGGTCACCACCGACGAGGCGGAACTGGTCCGGCTGGCCGAGGTCGACCTCGTGGTCGAGGCGGTCGTCGACGATTTGGAGACCAAGCGGGCCCTCTTCGCCCGACTCGACCAGATCTGCCGGCCGGACGCGGTGCTCGCCACCACCACCTCGGTGCTCCCGGTGATCGACCTCGCGATGGCGACCGGTCGTCCGGCCGACGTGATCGGGCTGCACTTCCCCCGCCCGGTCGGGGAGCGGCAACTGGTGGAGGTCGTGCGCACCGTGCGGACCTCGGCGCAGGCCACTGCCGTCGCGCGTACGGTCGTCGGGGCGCTCGGTCTGACCGCGGTGGTCTGCGCCGACCGGGCCGGGTTCGTGGTCGACGCGTTGCTCTTCCCGTACCTGAACGACGCGATCCGGATGCTGGAGGCGTCGTACGCGACGGTCGAGGACGTCGACCACGCCATGCGGCTCGGCTGCGGCTACCCGGTCGGCCCGTTCGCGCTGCTCGACCAGGTGGGACTCGACGTGGCGCTGGAAATCCAGCGGGGCCTCTACCAGGCGGCGCGGGAACCAGGTCTGGCCCCCGCGCCACTGCTGGAGCAGTTGGTCACCGCCGGTCACCTCGGCCGGGGGACCGGCCGGGGCTTCCGGGAGGCGACGGTCAGCTCTTGACCCGTACGGTCACCCCGGCGATGTCGGTCTTGCCGTCGGCAGCGATTCGGTAGACGAACTTGTCGCTCTGCGTGTGCTGGCCGTTCGGGGTGTAGAGCACCGTACGACGACTGGTGATCTGGAGCGTGCCGTACTTCGGCGGCGTCACGATGGTGATCTTCGTGGCGCTGGTGTAGAAGTCGTTCGCCAGCACCGGGATGTCGACCTTCTTGTTGCCCTTGGTCGAGGCGGTGTCGTCGTCGGCGAGTGGTGCCGCACCGAACCCGCCCCGCCCGTTGCCGATGAAGTGGGTGACCTCGCCGGTGCTCTCGTTGGTGGTACGCACGTCCGGGGTGCCGTCGGTGTTCGCGTCGACCACTGTCGCGGCCCAGTAGGAGTCGCCCCAGGGGTCACCCTCCAGTTCCACGGCGGTGCCGTTGTCGAGCAGCACGACCACGCCGGTGAAGTTCTCGTCGCAGCCCTCGAAGTAGGCGATCAGCACGTCCGTGGCGCCGTTGCGGTTGAAGTCGGCGAACTCGTACTCGGGCCAGCCGCTGCACCATTCGATCGGGCCGCGTACCAGTTGCCCGGAGGCGGTGTTCAGGAAGGTGTGGAAACCGTCGCCCTGGTCGGTCCACTGATAGACGTCCTGGCGGCCGTCGCCGTTGAAGTCCGCCAGTCCGATGTAGCTCGGCTGGTAGATCGCGTCGAAGCCGCCGGCCGGCTGGTAGTCCCGGAGCACCAGCAGGTCGGTTTCCACTCCCGGGGGCCGGCCGTCGAACCAGGCGAGCACCAGTTCCACCGTGCCGTCACCGCCGAGGTCGACGACGACGCCCATGTCCGGGCAGTAGCCGTACTCGCCGGGGGTGTCGTAGGTGTAGGTGGTGGGAACACCGTATCCGCCCGTGCCGTTGCCGAGTGTGACCTGGACACCGCACTCGTTCTCACCGCCACCGGCCAGCACCGCGCGGTCGACCACGCCGTCGCCGTTCAGGTCGCCGTAGAGCGGATCGCCCTGGCCCCCCGCCCAGGCCGACGGTGCCGCGCCGACCACGGCCAGCGCCGTCGCGACCACCAGGGCACTGATGCGTTTCCTCCACATGATGTTGCCTCCCCGCCTTCGGACCAGCCTTCCTGGCCGGCCACTTGCCCGACGATGCCGGTCAGCCGGACCGGCTCGGGCCCGGACATCGAGCGCCCCTGAGGTGGGTTCGATGCCGGGTGGTGCCGGCTTGAGAGCGCCGGCTGCTAACAGACGATGCCGGGTCGCGGGACGATCCGGAACGCGGTGACGGTGATCTGTCTATCGACCTGACCGGGCGGCCGGCCGGGTATCGGCCGGTACGCCGATCGTGATCGCCCGCAGGTTGTTCCGGATCGACGGGTGCATTGTGTTCCGGATTCACGCGTACGTCTTCTTCCAGGTTGACGGGGGCGCCGCCGGCGGTCTGGACGGAAACGCGGGGGTACGGGGCCAGACGCCTCGTACCCCCGGTGCCCGTCCGGGTTCAACTGATCTTGATGGAGACCCCGGCCTCGGAACTGCGGCCGTGGTCGGTCAACCGGTAGACGAAGCGGTCGGTCTTGCCCGGCTTGCTGTTCGGCGTGAAGACCACGGTGCGGTCACTGGTGATCCGTACGGTGCCGTACTTCGGTGGGGTGACGATCGTGATCTTCGCCTGCTTGGTGGCGGCGTCGTTGGTGATCACCGGGATGCTCGTCTTCTTGGTACGGCTCACCGACGCCTTGTCCGACACCGCCTTCGGCGTCTTGATGAAGCTGCCGTCGCCGTTGCCGACGAAGTAGGTGAGCTCACCGGTCACAATGTCCTTGGTGACCACGTCGGGGATGCGGTCACCGTTGGTGTACTGCACCTTCACCGTCCAGAGGTGGTCGCCGTACGGGTCGCCCTGGAGATGCCAGGCCATCCCGTCGTCCCGGATCACCACCACCCCGGAGAAGTAGTCGGCGCAGCCCTCGACGTAGGCGATCACCACGTCCATCGCCCGGTTGCCGTTGAAGTCGGCTAGTTGGTACTGCGGTCGGCCGGAGCACCAGGCCACCGGGCCGGGCGTCAGGCCGCCCACGGAGGTGTTGAGATAGGTGGCGAACCCCGTCCCCTGGTCGGTCCACTGGTAGACGTCCTGGCGGCCGTCGCCGTTGAAGTCGGCCAGCCCCATGAAGCTCGGCTGGAAAATCGCGTCGAAGCCGGCGGAGGGCTTGAAGTTCTCCAGCACCAGCAGGTCGTGTTCGACCGGTTGGGGGCGGCCGGCGAACCAGGCCAGGACGAGTTCGATGTCGGTGTCCCCGCCCAGGTCGACCGCGACGCCCAGGTCGGGGCAGTTGGGCTCCGGCCCGTCGAGTGTCAGGTACGGGTACTCGGTCGGCGGCAGGTAACCGCCCCCGGACTTGCCCAGGCGTACGGAGACCGTGCAGTCGAGTAACGGGGCGCGGTTGACGGACGGGGCGCTGTCGAGCATGGCCTGGTCGACCACACCGTCGCGGTTCAGGTCGCCGAACATCGGCTCACCTGGCCCCCCGGCCCAGGCAACGGGTGCCACCGCACCCAGAGCAGCCACGGTCGCCGCGACGGCCACCACGGCTACGCGCTTTCCCCACATGAAAATCTCCTCGCCGCACGGGTCGGCTCCCGCAGAGCCGAACCTCTGTTCACGGACGTTAGAGCGTTTATAGGGACAACCGGAACTTACTGACCGTGATCTGACATTCGTCTTGTGTTAGGAATACAGGGCGCGGGGGTACATACTGCCGTCTGCCCGAGCGGCACCGTATTCTTCTGAACGTGAGTCCCCGTCGTAATCGCCCCCGCTCGACCGACGCCGCCCCACTGGACGGCGAGCGGACGCGGCGTGGCGTCGAGGCAGTGCAGAGCTGGCAGGACGGCGACTGGCAGGTGCGCGCCATCACCGCCGGCGGTGCGGTCAAAACGTACCGCTGCCCGGGTTGCGAGCAGGAGATCTCGCCCGGCACGGCGCACCTGGTGGCGTGGCCGGCCGACGGTCGCGGCGACCTCACCGATCGCCGGCACTGGCACAGCGGCTGTTGGCGGGCGCGGGACCGCCGGGCACCGAACATCCAGCGCTCACGCAGCGCCCCCCGCTACGGCTGACCCCGGTGTAAGGAAGGGCCCCTTGTTATCGCTTTCCGTTGTATAAGGGCCCCTTCCTTACACGGTGGGGGATCTTCGTCACGCCGTACCGTCCCGGTGGGCGGGATTGCCGTCGGCGCGCGAGACTGGGACGGTGAGCACAGCGATCCGCGCGTCGTCCATCCTTCCCGCCCGGCGGGAGAAGATCGAACTGCAGACCGCCGATGGGTTGCGCCTCGTCGGTGAGCTGGCCCTGCCGGCCGACCGGCCACCGGTCGCCACCCTGATCTGTCTGCATCCGCTTCCCACCCACGGCGGGATGATGGACAGCCACGTGCTGCGCAAGGCCGCCTGGCGGCTACCCGCCCTCGCCGACCTGGCCGTGCTCCGGTTCAACACTCGCGGCACCAGCAGTGTGCAGGGCACCAGCGAGGGCGAGTTCGGCAACGGCATCACCGAACGGTTCGACGTGGCCGCCGCCATCGAGTACGCGGAATTCGCCGACCTCCCCGACATCTGGCTGCTCGGCTGGTCCTTCGGAACCGACCTGACCCTCAAGTACGGCTGCGAACCGGGCGTGACCGGGGCGATCCTGCTCTCCCCGCCGCTGCGCTTCTCCAACCCGGAGGACCTGACCGTCTGGGACGAGTCCGGCAAGCCGTTGACCGCGCTGGTGCCGGAGTTCGACGACTACCTCCGGCCGGACGAGGCACGCCGTCGCTTCGCCGCCATCGGGCAGGCCGAGGTCGTCGGGGTGCCCGGTGCCAAGCACCTCTGGGTCGGCGACGCCGAAACCGTGCTCGACGAGGTGGTCCGGCGGGTCAACCCGGCCGTACCGGTGCCACTGCCGTCCACCTGGGACGGTCCGATGACGTACGGCGACGCCAGCGCGTACGCCGACCGCACCGTCGCCGCCTTCGGTGAGCGGCCGGCGGGGCTGGGGCAGGCCGCTCAGACGCCCGGCGTGGCGGACTGAGCCGGACCAGCGACCTCCACCGCCGGCAACTGCGTCGGCGGTGGCCAACCGGCCAGCCAGGTGCGACGCGCGGCCCAGACCTGGCGCCAGTAACCGGCCCGGCCGGTGAGCCGGGCACCGGCCGCGCGTACCGCGACTCCGGCGGCGAGCAACGCCCGTCCGGCCGCCGCCCGTCGTGGGCTCCAGCGCAGCCGCAGGTACGTGGTCTTGCCCTGAAGCAGCATGATCCGTTTGTTGACCCCGGTCGACGAGGCGCCGCCGACGTGCACCACCCGGGCACCCGGCACCAGCACCGGGGAGGCCCCGAGCAGGGTGGCCCGGTGGCACAGGTCGATGTCCTCGCTGTACATGAAGTAGTCCGGCAGGAACCCGCCCAGTTCGGCGAAGAGAGACCGCTGCAACAGCAGCAGGCAACCGGAGGCTGCCGGCACCCGGGCCGGCGCGGACCGGTCCAGCCCGGGTAGCTCCTCCGGGTTGAACAGCCGGGAGCGGCGAAACACAGTGGAGAGACCGGTGGCGAAGCAGACGTAGCCCCAGAGCGAGGGGAGGGCGAACGCCGACCGCCCGTCGTCGGTCCGGTCGTCGTGCAGGGTCCGTCCGGTGTAGACCCGATGTTCCGGGTTGGCCCGGGCGTACGCCACGAACTCGCCGATCACGTCCCCGACCGGTTGGGTGTCGGGGTTGAGCAGCAGGATCCAGGTGCCCCGGGCCCGGGACGCACCCACGTTGACGGCCCGACCGAAGCCGACGTTGCGGGTCAGTCGTACCACCCGCGCCTCGGGGAACTCGTTCTCCACCGCCTCGGCGGAGCCGTCGGTGGAGGCGTTGTCGACCACGATCACCTCGTACGACCCGGCCGGGCTGCTCGTACGCAGGGTGCCCAGGGCGCGCCGGATCAGGTCACGGGTCTGGTAGGAGACCACGACGACGCTGACCGCCGGATGTGTCGGGCGGTCCGTCATCGGTGGGCTCCTTCCGCCGGTAGGCGGCTCGACTCGTCCCGACCCCAGGCCCCCTGACTCGCTCGGCGGCCCGAGATCCCGGCCACGATGGTGAGCGCCGCGTAGCAGACCCCGGCCGGCAGCAGCCACGGTCGCGGCAGCACCACGTCGACCAGCCAGGACGCGCGGCGGGCTCGGCGTACCCGGGTGTCGGTGGCGCGCATCGCCGTGTTGCCGGCGCGTACCCGGCCGAGTCGGCGGAGCAGGTCCCGGGTCAACCGGGGGGTGGCGACCAGGGTGGTCACCTGGTTGACCTCCCGCTTTTCACCCACCTCGAAGAGCGAGTCGAGAAAGAGGTCGTCGGCGACCTGGTCCGGGAACTGATCGAAGCGGGCTCGTCCGGCGGCGGAGAGCACGATCGCGCCCCGACCGAAGAGCGCGTCCCGGAAGGCGGGTAGTCGCGAGTTGACCGCGTAGTAGGCGCGTACCAGCAGTGGCCGACCGGTGGTGTCCAGCCGCCGGGAGGGTGCCGCCGCGAGCAGGCCACCTCCGCCAGGGGTGGGGGCAGTCGCGGCGGCGAGCTTCCGGGCTTCGTCGGCGGAGAGCGGGATGTCCGCGTCGAGGTAGATCCGGGGGAAGCGGGTCGCCGCCGCGTCACCGGCGTTCAGCGCCGCCGACTTGGATGCCTCGACCAGTTCGAGCACCTGCACGCCGGGGATCGACCGGGCCAGCTCCGCGGTCGCGTCCGTGCAGCCGTTCGCCACGACCACCACCTCGAACTCTCCCGGCGCGGCGTCGTCAAGCAGCCGGTGCAGGCACCGGGGAAGTACCGCCGCCTCGTTGTGTGCGGCAATCACCACGCTGGTCACCAGGGCGCCCGCCCGGTCAGGGCGAGCCGGATCCGGCGCGCGACCGTACGCCGTCGGCGCCGCCAACCCTGGTATTCGCGCAGGTCCAGCGAGGCGGCCTGGACCACCCGTGCGGAGTGGCGCATCTGTTCGGTCCACTCGGCCACGGTGGTGACCCCGGTCCGTTTGGCCGAGAGCGGCCGGCGGGCCATGAAGTCCTCGTCGGTCAGGTAGATGGTGTGCGGGCTGCGCGGGTCGTCCATGTGGTCCTCGGGCAGGAAGGGGTGGTACCACCCGTTGATCCAGCCGAGGCGGGCCCCGCGCAGGCACCAGGTGGTGAAGGTGTCCTGCTCGGTCAGCGGGCCGACCTGACGGACCATCTCGCGTTTGAGCAGGTAGCCGCTGCCCTGGACCCAGTGGTTGCGCATCAGCCTGTGCCCGTTCGGGTAGTCGGCGAGCTTGGCGGCGACGAGTTCGTCGTCCACGTCCTCGTCGGGGAAGCGCCAGGTGCCGATCACCCCGAACTCGGGTACGTCGTCCTGGGCCTGGCGCAGGGTGTGCAACCAGGTGGGGTCGGGCAGGCAGTCGTCGTCCACCTTGCTCAGCAGGTCGCCGGTCGACTCGCGCCAGAGCCAGTTCGTCGGTTCGCGCAGGCCGGCGTTGACCGGGCTGTGGTGGAACCGGTGCACCCTCGGGTGATCGCGCAGTTCCTCCACCGCGTCTAGCGTGGGCTGGTCGGTGCCGTTGTGCCAGAGCCAGACCCGGGCATCCGGCGGGCAGCTCGCCAGCAGGTGCGGCAGGGAGAGCCGGACGTACTCCGGCCGGTCGTACGTGATCATGAGAATGTCGATACCGGTCACGCGTACACCTCGGTGGTTCGCTCGGTCATGACGCCCCGCTGGAGTTGATGCGCTCGGCCCGGGTCAGTCGCCACAGCGCCCCGGCGAGGCCGAGCAGCAGGTGCACCGTGATGAAGTAGGTGGTGAAGTAGAGCGCGTCGAAGGTGAAGGCGGAGACCGCCGCCACGCCGATCGTCACGGCCAGTACGGCCGCGAGGTCGCGGTCCCGCTCGCTCGACGCGAATCGGCGGACCCGGCCGGCGACCACGATGCCGGCCAGGAAGAGGAGCGCCAGCCCGGCCACCCCGACGATGCCGGTGCTGACGAGGGTGACCAGCCACTGGTTGTCGAGGAGTTGGTACAGCTCGGGTAGCCAGGTGCCGACGCCGCGACCGAACCAGAGCCGTTCCTTGATGTACGGCGCGACGAAGGCGTAGTCCTCCAGGCGACCCTGCACGCTCGGGTCGTTCTCGCCGGCGAAGAGCAGCGCCCGCAGGGTGGCCAGCAGGCCGGGCTTGGCGACCTGGATCAGCGCGGCGAGGAAGAACCCGATCACCAGGACGTTGAACGTGGTCCGCAGCGGCCAGACCAGGATGAAGAGCAGGATCGCGGCGGCGAGGGCGAGCACTCCGGTCCGGGAGAGCGAGATCGGGATGACCGCCGCCTGGATCATGGCCAGGGTGCCGTAGATCTGCCGACCGCGCCGGTTGTCGGAGAAGCGGGCGTAGTGGATCGCCACCACCAGCCCGATCACCATCAGCACGCTGAATTCGATGTAGTGCCCGGCGGTGCCGGCGACCCGGACCAGGCCGCCGCCGCCTCGGGCGTCGAAGCCGACCAGGTCTTTCTGGAAGGTCAGCAGGGGCGGCAGCTTGAGATAGGTGGTGAAGTCCACCCGGAGGATGAACTGGGCCAGCGCGAAGAGCGCCATCACGGTCGATCCCCAGGCCAGGGAGCGCAGCACGTGGTCGATCCGTTCCCGGGTGAGCACCCCGTCCGCCGCCGCGAGCAGCACGCCGGCCCCGGCCAACGCCATCAGGATGGTCCGGTCGGCGCTGTTCGCCTCCAGCACCGACATGCCCCGGGCCTCACCGGCGATGTACGACACGCCCATGGTGGCCAGGTAGAGCGCCAGGGCCCAGCGCATCGGCTGCTGGCCACGGGTGACCAGCGTGGGGTGCATCCGGGTCAGGCCCCACCAGACGATCAGGAAGAACCCGATGATCACGCCGGGCCGGCCGAGCGTGGTCAGCGGCGGGAAGATCAGTCGCGCGGGCAGCAGGTAGGAGAGGAGTACGGAGGCGATCAAAGCCGCGGTCGCGTCCGGGAAATGGCGTACGCGGGGGGTCACCCCGTCGTACACGGTGGCGGATCGTCGCGAGGAAAGGTACGTGGGCACGTCATCCGCTCCGTTGGTACGTCATCGGGCCGTGGTTATTTGCCCGTGTCGTCGGTGGGACGGCGGACCGCGGTGAGCAGGATCGTGTCGTCGGACTGCGGGGCCCGGACGAAGTCCGCCGAGATCTGCTGCGGCGTGCCGCCCGCCCGCTCGCCGGCACTGGGATTGCCCTGGCCGCCGAGGTTGCCGACGTTGCCGACCACCTGGGTGGCGTCGCCCGCGTCGGAGCCGCCCTTCGGTCCGGGGATCGGTCGCCGGGCGCCACCGACCGTGGCCTGTCCGGCGTTCCACGCCATCGACGGACGACCGCCGTGCCGCTCGGTCAGCCGGGCGCGGTCCCGCCGACGAACGATCGCGTCGAAACCGACTGCGGCGGCGGCGGCGAGCAGCAGGCCGATGGCGACCACCACGATCTGGGCCCGGAGCACGTTGGAGCGGGACTGGACGATGTTCAGGCCCGGGTCGAGAACCTGGGTGGTGATCTGCTCGCCGGCCTTCGGCTTGTACTCGGCCTGCTTGCCGGCCACCTCTTCGCCGATCAGCTTGGTCACGGCGGTGACGGTGGCGAGTGCTTCTCCGTGGCTGGCCGCGGTGACCTCGATGGTCAGGATGGGACTGCGGTTGACCAGCCCGACCTCGTAGTCGAGATTGCCGCCGGCGGCCTGCACCTTGACCCGTGCCTCGTGCGCGGAAATCAGGATCTGGATGGCCTGTGCCATCGAGTTCTCGCCGGCTCGCAACCACGGGTTGCCGGGCTGGGGGCTCGCGTTGGGCGTGGGGGCGGCCGGGCTGGTGGTCGGTGGCACCAGGAGGACCGCCGCCGAGGTCTTGTATTCGGGCTGGATCGCGGCACCGAGCGTGAACGCGGCCGCGAGGGTCAGGACCACGACCGGCGTCGTGACATACCATCGCCGAAACATGAGTTTCAGCAGGTCGAGAAGGTCCATCAATCGACCCCTTTAGGTGCGCGAACGGATGCGTCAGAGAATTGGTGAGGTTGGTCCGGACTCACGGGACCGACTCTTTCGTACCATGCTGGGGTCGAGTCTGGCGCGAGGCATCCGTCCCGGTTTTGTCCGAAACCGAGTTGTAACCCGCTGGATTGCGCCGGAGTAGCCGATCCCAGAGTCTGATGTACGTCGTGGCCTGGTGGTCCCAGGCTAGCTGGTCGGTGAAGCGTCGCCGGGCGACCACGCTCATTGCGTTTCTCGCGGCGTCGTCGCCGAGTAGCTGGTCAAGAGCCTTGGCGAGTTCGTCCGGGGTGCCGTTCGGCACGTAGCTGGCCGCGTCCTCGGCGGTACGCCGGGTCTCCAGCAGGTCGACGGCGACGACCGGAAGGCCACGGGCGACGTATTCCACCGTCTTCGCCATGGTCGACAATTCGGCCATTCGGGTGGGTGGATCCGGCTGGATGGCGATCGACGACGACCGTAGGAGGGCGTCGACCTCGTCGCCCTCCAGCCATCCGGTGAACGTCACCACGTCGGAGATGCCCCGCTGATCGACGAGCTCGCGCAGCTCGGGCAGGCACTCTCCGTCACCGGCGATCACCATCCGCCAGTCCTCGCCGCCGCGGAGGCCGACCAGGTGCTCGGCGGCCAGTACGGCGGCTTCGACGTGGTCCTGTGGATTGATGACACCGAGGTAGACAATTGTTCGACGATTGGTGACAGCGGTCGGACTTGTTTCGACCGGTTCCGTCTCGACCGATTCCGTCCTGATCGGTCCCACCTCGGCCAGAGTAGGTCCATTTCGGACCACCACCACCCGTGCCGGATCGCAGCCGCCCCGGGTGATGGCCAGTTCGCGGTACGACTCGTTGGTCGAGACCACGGCCGAGGCGCAACGCCAGGAGAGCTTCTCGAACAGCCGCAAAATGCGCAGTACCGCTGGTCGGGGATGCTCCGTCTTGCACTCGTACAACTCGGGACTCAGGTCGTGGTGGTCGAAGACGAACGGACGACCGAGGGCCCGCATCAGGAGCGCGACGACCCAGAACACGTCAGGGGGGTTGCACGCCTGCACCGCGTCGACCCGCGAGCGCAGCATGATCCCGAGCAGTCGGGTGGTGACCGCGATCAGCGCCCAGGCGAACTCGGCGGCGAAGGAGAGCACGCCGGTGCCGGCCAGTGGCTGTGGGAACGACCGGATCGCGGTGTCGACGGATCCGGGCAGCGTGGTCAACCGCCCCGGGCCGCGTGGGCAGATCACGGTGACCCGGTACCCGGCCGCTTCAAGGGCCAGGCACTCCCGGATCACCCGGCGGTCCCGTTCGACAGGCAGGTTGACCACGACGATGACGACATGTGGACGTCGGCTGGCCATCCCCAACTCCGATCCGCGCAGCTCGGACGATGTTTTCGATGGAAGGTCGCGGCGTGTGCACGCCGCGACCGGAAGAGTTCCCGGGTACCGGGAGATTGTTCTACGAAGACATTTCCCTACCGGCGCGGGATGGGCAAGCAGCGGCGATTCGCGAGTGATGTCGACTTAATTACAAGGCGGAGGCCGATCGGCCGATTGCTCTTTCATGCGTTCATCCGGACTTCATCAGTACGTACGGTTACGTTGCGGGTGGACGCCTCCCGTGCCCTCCCCGGCTAGCCTGCTGAAACACCTGCCAAGTGAAAGTGCCGGTCGGTCGCGCTGAGTCGATGCTCAGAACGAGCCATTTGTAATTGTTGATGAGATGGCTACCCTGTGCCTGCGGTCGTCCGGCTGGCACCGGTGACCGCATCCGGTACGCGGACACGCGTACCCCGGTGGGGGTGTGGGGGAGGGGTGCGATGACGCGCCTGCGTCGAATCATGCGCTTGGGACTGGTCGGGGTCCTGTTGGGCAGCGTGCTGGCACCGTTGCGGGCGACCGTGGCGGAGGCGGTGACGCTGCCCACCGGGTTCCAGGAGCAGATCGTGTTCAGCGGTCTCGACCAGCCGACGAACATCGAGTTCGCCCCGGACGGGCGGGTCTTCGTGACCGAGAAGGGCGGGCAGATCAAGGTCTTCGACGACCTGGCCGACCCGACGCCGACCATCTTCGCCGACCTCTCCACCAACGTGCACAACCAGTGGGACCGGGGCCTGCTCGGGCTGGCGCTGCCCCCCGACTTCCCGACCACCCCGTGGGTGTACGTGCTCTACACCTACGACGCGCCGCCCGGCCAGACCGCACCGGTCTGGAACGACACCTGCGGTGATGCCAACAACGGTCGGTGCGTGGTCACCGGCCGGCTCTCCCGGTTGCAGGCCAACGGCAACGTGATGACCGGCAGCGAGCAGGTGTTGATCCACGACTGGTGCCAGCAGTACCCCAGCCACTCCGTCGGTGACCTGCGCTTCGGCGCAGACGGCATGCTCTACGCCAGCGCGGGTGACGGCGCCAGCTTCAGCGCCACCGACTACGGCCAACTCGGCAACCCAATCAACCCCTGCGGTGACCCGCCGGGCGGTTCGATGACCCCGCCGGGTGCCCAGGGCGGTGCGCTGCGCGCCCAGGACGTACGGACCACCAGTGACCCGACCGGGCTGGACGGGACGGTGCTCCGGCTCAACCCGACCACCGGCGCCGCCGCGCCGGGCAACCCGCTGATCGGCTCGGCAGACCTGAACGCCCGCCGGATCGTCGGGCTGGGAATGCGTAACCCGTTCCGGTTCACCATGCGCCCCGGCACGAACGAGGTGTGGCTCGGCGACGTCGGCTGGAACGTCTGGGAGGAGATCGACCGGTTGGTCAACCCGAACGCCGGGACGACCAACTTCGGCTGGCCGTGTTACGAGGGCGCCAGCCGGATGTCGAGCTACGACAACGCCAACCTGAACCTCTGCGAGAGTCTCTACAGCGGCACCGGCCAAATCGCGCCCTACTTCACGTACAACCACACCGGGGCCGTGGTGCCGGGGGAGAACTGCAGCTCCGGTGGCGACGCCATCTCCGGCCTGGCCTTCTACCCGACCAGCGGCGGCAACTACCCGGCCGCGTACGCCGGTGCGCTCTTCTTCGCCGACTACTCGCGCAACTGCATCTACGCGATGCGCCCGACGACCCCCGGCGGACTGCCCAGCCCGAACAACATCGAGGCGTTCGGGCAGGCCGCCGCGAACCCGACCGACCTGGCCATCGGGCCGGGCAACGAGCTCTACTACGTCGACCTGGGCGGCGGCACCGTACGCCGCATCCGCTATTTCCCCGGCAACCAGCCGCCGGCCGCGTTGATCAACGCTCAGCCCACCTCGGGCACCGCGCCGCTGACCGTCAGCTTCGACGGCACCGGATCGACCGACCCCGACCCGGCGGACGAGGGGCGGCTCACCTACCAGTGGGACTTCACCAACGACGGCACGGTCGACGCGACCACGCCGACCGCAAGCTTCACCTATCCGGCCGGTGGGACGTACACGGCCCGGCTGACCGTCACCGACACGCTCGGCGTCACGGCCAGCACCACCGTCGCGATCCAGCCCGGCAACACCGCGCCGACGGCGGTGGTCGACTCCCCGGTCGCCGGCACCACCTGGAAGGTGGGCGACACGCTCAGCTTCAGCGGCCACGCCAGCGATCCGCAGCAGGGCACGTTGCCGGCAAGCGGTCTGAGCTGGCGGCTGCGAATGGAGCACTGCGAGACAGTGGGCAACTGCCACACCCACCAGCTCCAGGAGTGGACCGGGGTGGCCTCCGGGTCGTTCGTCGCGCCGGACCACGACTACCCCTCCTACCTGGAGCTGGAGCTGACCGCGCGGGACGCCGACGGGCTCACCGACACGGTGGTCCGCCGGTTGGACCCGCAGACGGTCGACCTGACCTTCACCAGTGAGCCGGCGGGGCTCCAGCTCAGCGTCGGGGCGTCGGCCGGGACGACGCCCTTCACCCGTACCGTGATCGTCGGTTCGACCAACACGGTGAGCGCGCCGAGCCCGCAGAGCGCCAACGCGCAGGCACACACGTTCGCCAACTGGTCCGACGGCGGCGCGGCGACGCACGTGATCACCGCACCGGTCGGCGCGACCACCTACACGGCGGCTTACGCCAGCGCCGCAGGCTGCGCCGACAGCTTCGGCTACACCTGCACCACGACCACCGAACGATCGTTCGAGCAGGCGGGGGACGCGGTGTTGCCGCTCACCGGCGACGAGGACGTCGCCCAGGTCAACCTGCCGTTCGCGTTCCCGTTGTACGGCGAGACGCACGGCACCGCCTGGGTCTCCACCAACGGCTTCCTCTCCTTCTCCGACCCGGGGTCGGCGGCGCCGCTGAACGGGCCCGTGCCGGACGCCGCACAGCCGAACGGGGCGATCTACCCCTTCTGGGACGACCTCGTGCAACGGGCCGACTCCACCGTGCGTACCGGGGTGCTCGGCACGGCGCCGAACCGGCGCTTCGTGGTCGAGTGGCGCAACAGCGGCGTCTACGGGTCATCGTCGGCCCGGGTCACGTTCGCCGCGGTACTCAGCGAGCAGGGGGAGATCACCTTCAGCTACGCGGACCTGGCGGGGAACGGGCGGGAGCAGGGCGACTCGGCGACGGTCGCGATCGAGGACGGTACCGGTGCGGTGGCGCTCGGCTACTCGCTCAACCAGCCGGTGCTGCGCAACGGCACGTCGGTGGTCTTCACCCCGCCCGGCGCGACGCCGCCGCCGACCACCGGCACCCTCTCCGGCACCGTCACGGCGCTGGCGACCGGCCTGCCGGTGGCCGGGGCGACGGTGACCCTGTCGCCGGGAGGCCGGGCGGCGACGACCGGGGTCGACGGGTCCTACACCCTGAGTGCGGTGACGCCCGGCGGTTATACCGTCGCCGGCTCGGCGCTCGGTGGGCTGCTCACCGGTTCGACCCAGGTCACCGTGGCGGCCGGCGGTACGCACACCGCCGACCTCGCCCTGGTCACGCCGCCGACGGAGGAGCCCGGGTACGCGAAGACGACCGAGTCCCGGGCGTTCGTGCCGGCGGAGGGTGCGTTGGTGCCGTTGACCGGGGACGACGCGGTGGCGCAGGTGAGCTTGCCGTTCGCGTTCCCGTTCTACGGGCAGAACCACAGTTCGGTCTGGGTTTCCAGCAACGGGTTCGCTTCGTTTGTCGATCCGTCCGGTGCTCAGCCGGTCAATACCGGGCTGCCGGATGCGGGTCTGCCGAACGGTGCGCTCTATCCGTTCTGGGATGACCTGGTGATTCGGGCGGACACCACCATCCGTACCGCCGAGACCGGCTCCGGTGCGGACCGGAAGTTCGTGATCGAGTGGCGCAACATCGGCATGTACGGGTCGTCGTCGGCCCGGGTGACCCTGGAGGTGATCCTCTCGGTGAACGGTGAGATCGCCTTCAACTACGCCGACCTGGCCACCACCAAGCCGGCGGAACTGGGCGGTGGTGCCACCGTCGGCATCGAGAACCCCGCCGGTACGGCAGCCGTGCAGCACTCCGTCGACCAGCCCACCCTGGTCAACGGTACGGCGATCGTCTTCTACCCGGTCTCCTGATCGGGCAGTCGACCAGCGGTGGTTGATCGTCTGGTACGGGCAGCTGACCGGTCGTTAAGTCGACCCGGTCGGCTGCCCTCGGCGGTCGGCGAACCGACAGCCCGGCGGGAAGTGTTCCGGTAATTCTGAGACGGCACCATTTCGACGATTACCGACCGCCAACCGGGAATCGTCACACGCGGATGCGATGGATGACCCGTGGCGATTCGGGTCCAGGGGCAGTGAGGCTTCCCGGACCCTTCAGATGCAGATAAGCCGAGGTCAGCGGGGCCTTGATGTTTTGGCGTCCAGGGGACCGGGGTACCGATACATCACGGAAACATGTCAATCGCAACACGGTGAGTAGCACAGGGTCGGGTTTGTTCGGCGGCAGGACCGTCCTCATCGGACGTTCGCGTGTCGATACAGTGACGCGGTCCCGACGTAACCACCTTTCACGACGGTCGATCGGATGATGCGGTTCGGCTGACCGGGTGCCAACACAGGCCGCTAAGGGGGCGAGCATCGCTCCGCGAACTGACAGCCTGACTGCGGCCGAGCACTGAATTCCGTATTCGCGCATGTCCTGCGGGCACCTCGGTACCGCGCCGTAAGTGAGGAGAGCAGTGATGCCGAAGCAATTCCGGCGCGCACTGTCAATCGTGCTCGCACTGGGCCTGAGTCTGCCCGCGTTCACCGGCCTGTCATTCGATACCGACCGGGCCGTCGCGGCCGTTCCGGCAGGCTTCACCGAACAGGTCGTCTTCACCGGACTGACCCGCCCGACCAAAGTGGTCTTCTCACCGGACGGGCGGGTGTTCGTCGCCCAGAAGAATGGCCAGATCAAGGTTTTCGACAGCACCTCGGACACCACCGCCACGATCTTCGCCGACCTGCGTACGAACGTGTTCGACTTCGAGGACCTCGGGCTGATCGGGCTGGCGCTGGCCCCGAACTTCCCCGCCGACCCGTACGTCTACGTCAGCTACAGCTACGACGGGCGGATCGGCGGCAGCGCGCCCACGTACAACGACACCTGTGCGGTCACCGGTAGCTGTCTGACCAGCGCCCGGGTCTCCCGACTGCGGGCCGACGGCAACGTGATGACCGGCGCCGAGCAGGTGCTGCTGCACGACTGGTGCCAGCAGATCGAGTCACACTCGATCGGGGAGCTGAACTTCGGCCCGGACGGCGCGCTCTACGTCACCGGCGGCGAGGGGGCCTCGGCCACCTTCACCGACTACGGCCAGGCCGGCAACCCGAGCAACCCCTGCGGAGACCCACCGGCTCCGGCCGGCGGGTCGATGACCCCGCCCACCGCCGAGGGGGGCGCGCTGCGGTCCCAGGACATCCGTACCTCCGGCGACCCGACCGGGCTCTCCGGCACCCTGATCCGGATCAACCCGGCCACCGGTGAGGCGATGCCGGACAACCCGTTGGCAGCCAGCTCCGACCCGAACAACCGGCGGATCCTGGCGCACGGCCTGCGCAACCCCACCCGCTGGACCTTCCGCCCCGGCACCAGCGAGATCTGGGTCGGCGACGTCGGCTGGCGTACCTGGGAGGAGATCAACCGAATCTCCAACCCGGCGGCCGGACCGGTCCGTAACTACGGCTGGCCCTGCTACGAGGGGAACAACCCGCAGAGCGGCTACAACTCGGCGAACCTGACGCTCTGCGAGAGCCTCTACAGCGCACCCGCGGGCACGGTCACCCCGCCCTACTACACCTACGCGCACAGCCAGGTGGTGTCGCCCGGCGACGGCTGCCCGACCGGTGGATCCGCCCCGTCCGGGGTGGCGTTCTACCCCGCCACCGGCGGAAACTACCCGTCGACGTACGCCGGGGCGCTCTTCTTCGCCGACTACTCCCGGGAGTGCATCTGGACGATGCGCGCCGGCTCCGACGGCCTGCCCGACCCGGCCAGCATCATCCCGTTCTCCAGCACCGTCTCCGGCCCGGTCGACCTGGAGGTCGGACCGGACCAGGATCTCTACTACGTCGACCTGACCGGCGGCACCGTACGTCGCTTCCACTACAGTGCCGGCAACCAGCCACCGGTCGCGGTCGTCACCGCCAACCCGGTCTCGGGCAACGCGCCGCTGCGGGTGAACTTCGACGCGAGCGGCTCGACCGACTCGGACCCCGGCGACATCCTCAACTACCAGTGGGACTTCACCAACGACGGCACCGTGGACGCGACCGGCGCCGCGGCCAGCTTCACGTACACCAGTGTCGGCACGTACACGGCCCGGCTGAGGGTCGCCGACATCGGCGGTTCCAGCGACACCAAGACGCTCCAGATCCGGGTCGGCACCAACGCGCCGGAACCGGTGATCGACACCCCGGCCAGTTCCTTCAACTGGCAGGTAGGGCAGACGGTGAATTTCTCCGGACACGCCACCGACCCGCAGGAGGGAAACCTGCCGGCCTCGGCCCTGCACTGGGAACTGATCAACCGGCACTGCTACGCCGCGGACAGCTGCCACACCCACCCGGTGCAGAACGTGGGTGGAGTGGCCGGGGGTTCCTTCGTGGCACCGGACCACGAATACCCGTCGTACCTGGAACTGACTCTGACCGCGACCGACAGCGGCGGGCTGACCGGTAGCACGACCGTGCGGCTCGACCCACGTACGGTCAACCTCAACCTGGCCAGCAGTCCCAGCGGGTTGACCCTCAACCTCAACGGCGCGGACGTGACCACCCCGGCGACCCGGCAGGTCATCGTCGGCTCGACCAACACGGTGAGCGCGCCCACCCCGCAGGCGATCGGCGCGTCGACCTTCGACTTCGACCGGTGGTCGGACGGTGGTGCCCGTACCCACGTGGTGACCGCACCGGCGAGCGCCACCACGTACACCGCCACCTACGGGGCCGACTACGGCGGCGGCGACTGCGGTGACACCTTCGGGTACACCTGCACCACCGCCACCGGTCGCACCTTCGAACGGGTCGACGACACGGTGCTGCCGCTCACCGGAGACGACGCGATCACCCAGGTGACGCTTCCGTTCCCGGTCCCGTTCTACGGCCAGAGCTACACCACCGCCTGGATCGACACGAACGGAAAGATCTCCTTTGTGAACCCCGGGCCGGCCTGGGGTGTGAACTCCCCGATCCCGGACGCGACAGTGCCGAACGCCTCGATCTACCCGTTCTGGGACGACCTGGTGATGCGGGCCGACTCCAGCGTCCGGACCGGCGTGATCGGCAGCGCGCCGGACCGCCGGTACGTGGTCGAGTGGCGCAACGTCGGGATGTACGGCTCGTCCTCGGCGCGGGTCACCTTCGAGGCGATCATCTCCGAGACCGGGCACATCACCTTCAACTATCTCGACCTCGCCGCGTCGAAGCCGGCCGAGTTGGGTGGCGGCGCCACGGTGGGGATCGAGAACGCGGCCGGCACAGTCGCCGTGCAGTACGGCATCAACCAGCCGCTCCTGGGCAACAACAAGGCCGTCATCTTCACCCCGCCCAACGGTGGACCCCCGCCCGAGCCGCCGCAGCCGCCGACCACCGGCACGGTGACCGGGACGGTGACCAGGGCGGTCGGGGGTACACCGGTCTCCGGGGCCACGGTGACCCTGTCACCGGGAGGACGGACGGCGACCACCGCGGCGAACGGGACGTACACCCTGACCGGAGTGACGCCGGGCAGCTACACGGTCGCCGGTACGGCTCCCGGTGACCTGACCGGTTCGGGGTCGGTGACCGTGACAGCCGGTGGCTCGCACACCGTGAACCTGGCGTTGACCGCGCCACCGGTGCAACCGCCGGGCGGCGACGGCGACTACACCACGTCGGTCGAGTCCCGGGCGTTCGTGCCTGCGGAGGGTGCGTTGGTGCCGTTGACCGGGGACGACGCGGTGGCGCAGGTGAGCTTGCCGTTCGCGTTCCCGTTCTACGGGCAGAACCACAGTTCGGTCTGGGTTTCCAGCAACGGGTTCGCTTCGTTTGTCGATCCGTCCGGTGCTCAGCCGGTCAATACCGGGCTGCCGGATGCGGGTCTGCCGAACGGTGCGCTCTATCCGTTCTGGGATGACCTGGTGATTCGGGCGGACACCACCATCCGTACCGCCGAGACCGGCTCCGGTGCGGACCGGAAGTTCGTGATCGAGTGGCGCAACATCGGCATGTACGGGTCGTCGTCGGCCCGGGTGACCCTGGAGGTGATCCTCTCGGTGAACGGTGAGATCGCCTTCAACTACGCCGACCTGGCCACCACCAAGCCGGCGGAACTGGGCGGTGGTGCCACCGTCGGCATCGAGAACCACGCCGGCACCGCAGCGGTCCAGCACTCTCTCAACCAGCCCGTCCTCGCCAACGGCAAGGCGATCGTCTTCCGCCCCGAGTGAAAGGAAGGGGCCCTTCTTATCGTTTTCGGTAGAGGAAGGGCCCCCTCCTAACGAAGCCCCGGGAGAGCCGGATCTGCCACGAGCCGAGGGTGGCCGCCTCGGCGTCGGAGATCCTGGCGTCAGGGGCGGCGGTGGAGACGGTCGAGGATCAGTTGACGGGCGCGGCGGTCGATCGCCAGGAGCACCGTCGCGGCGATCAGGCTGGCGGTGGCGCCGAGTACGAAGACCCCGAGCAACGGGTTGAGGTGGTTCACCCCGATCCGGTCGGTGGCGAGCGGGGTCAACGCCGCGGCGCCCGCCGCCAGCAGGGCCGGCAGGGTCGGGGCGAGGAACCGGAGGATCGAGGCACCGATCGCCCGGCGCAGGGTCACCCAGATGGAGATGGCGTTGACCACGAGCTGCATGCCGATCCCGGCGAGGGCGACCGCGCTCGCCTCGGTGACGTCGTCGCGCCCGTTGAGCAGGAAGCCGACCGCGGCCAGGGTCGCCACCCCGAGGATGCCCCGGGTCCAGAGGATCGCGGCGAGCTTTGCCGGCTGCCCGATCGCCTGGAGCGCCGGGCCGAGCAGGACGCCGAACACGTTGATCGCGCCGAAGAGGCAGAGCAGCCGTAGCGGGATCTCGGTGCCGGCCCACTCCGGTCCGAGGAAGCCGACCAGCGGGTGCGCGGTCGCCGTCAGTACGCCGAGCACCGGCAGCCCGGCGATCGCGCCGAGGTGTTGCAGTTTCGTGAGGTGGACGGCGAACGCGTGCCGGTCCTCCTGAAGACGGGACAGCGACGGCAGGGCGACCTGTTGCAGCGAGCGGACGGTGACGTCGACCAGCATGTCCGGCAGCCGTGAGGCGAGCCGGTAGATGCCGGTGGCGCCGGTGCCGAAGAAGATGCCGGTGAAGATCACGTCGGCCTTGGAGCTGAGCATCAGGCCGAGCCCGGCGTTCGCCGAGTGGGCGGAGAAGGCCCAGAGCTCGCGGATGGCACCGAGCCGGGGCCGGCGACTGGGCCGCCACGGGCAGACCACCCAGAGCACGATCAGGCTGACCACGCTGGTGGCGAGCTGCTGTGCCACCAGCGCCCAGATGCCCGCGCCGGCCAGGGCGAGCGAGATGCCGAGGATGCCGCTGATCGCGGCGGCCAACAGCGTACGGATGGCGACCGCGCGGAACTGCAACTCGCGGCGGAGCACCGCCTCCGGCACGATGGCCAGCCCTTGCAACAGGACCAGCGGGGAGAGCGCGAGGCAGACCGCCGTCAACCCGTCCGGGTCGCCGTTGATCAGAGACCAGACCGGACTGAGCAGTGCGGTGAGGGCGCCGACGCCGAGGCCACCGAGCACAGTGACGCCGAAGGCGGCGTCGAGGTGCTCCGGGGTGAGCTTGTCCCGCTGCACGATCGCGGAGACCAGCCCCTGCTGGATGATCGTCTGGGCGATGAGGATGAAGACCGTGGCCATCGCCACCAGGCCAAACTCGTGTGGCCCGAGGAGCTTCGCGAGCAGGAAGGTGACGACGATCGACGAACCGACCCGGCCGGCGGTGAGCAGGTACGACCAGCCGATCGCCGACCGTACCCGGCTCCGGGTGGGGGCCGGGGCGGACTGGGTCGTCGTGTCGGGGGTGGTGTCGACCACTAGGCGTTTCCCTTTGCGGTGCTGGTGCGCGAACGTCGGCTCAGACGGCGGCGCCACCGGCCGAGGAACACCCGTACCCGCCGGGCCCACCACGCACCGAGGAACGCGCAGGCCGAGCTGATTCTGGTGCCGAACGGATCGTCCCCGCTCAGGAGTGTGCGGAACGTCTCCAGCAGCATTCGCTGCCGGGGTGCCCGGACCTTGCCGCTCTCCTGCGCGTACCAGGAGAGGGCGGAGGCGGGCGTGGCGTCCTTGGCCTGCCGGCTGGAGGCGCCGTGCATCCGGCGATGGAAGAGCGGGTGGTCCACCTCGTGGATCTCACCGAGCCGGGCAACCTCGGCGACGAGGGTGTAGTCGGAGGAGAGGAAGGGGCGGATCATCCCGGTGCGGCGCAGTGCGGAGAGGCGGAAGACCCCGAAGTGGGCGTGACACAGGTTGATGTTGAGAGCCACCCCGGCGACCCGACGCCACGGGCGGTGGTCGCGCAGGTTGAGCCGGTCGGCGTACGGGCCGATCACGGTCCCGACCTCGTCGATCAGCACGGTACGAGGATAGGCGAGCACTGCCTGTGACCCTGCGGCGTCCAGGGCCTGGACGCAGGTGCTCAGGAACGTCGGTAGACAGACGTCGTCGTACGCGACCCACTTGAACAGTTCGCCCCGGGCGAGTTCGGCGACCCGGGCGTAGTTGACGTGGCCGCCGAAGTTGCGCGGGTTGCGGTACAGCCGGAATCGTGGGTCGGTTGCCGCGTACCGCTGGCAGATCTCCCAGGTCCGGTCGGTGGAGGCGTTGTCGCTCACGATGATCTCGAAGTCCTGGTAGTCCTGCGCGAGCAGCGCGTCCAGGCAGCCTTCGAGGTACCGCTCGGCGTTGTACAGGGGAACGCCGAGACTCACCCGGGGCGCTCCGTCCATCACTCTCCTCAGCTTCGAGTGATCGTCGACAAGGTGTGTGGTGTGGAACGGGTGCCTGCCGGTCGGGACCATCTGTCCATCGCCTCAGGCGACCAGCAGTTCGGCGGTGACGCCCAGCTCGCGGAGCGCGGTGCCGATCTCGTTCCGGTACGCGGGGTTGGTGATGATCACCGATCGCGTGCCCAGGTCGGTCAGCCTCGCAGGGGAGCCTACCGCGTGTCCGGTCACCGGCAGGTATCTGCCCCATTTGCGTGGGTTGACGTCGACTACCGCGGCGAGTCGCTCGTCTGGATCAGCCAGGTGCAGGAACTGCACGCCGCGCGAACCGGCACCCCAGAGCACCGGCTGGTCGCCGGCGGCGAGCAATCGGTCGATGGTGGAGCGCCAGTGTTCCCGTTCGGTCGCGTGCCGGGCGTCGAATCCGGCGATCGACTCCAGTTGGCGGTCCCGGTCGGCGGGACCGGGCAGTCTCCGGTCGGTCGTGGTCGGCGGCACGTTCACCGCGATCTCCACGAACCGGAACATCCCGGAGAAGAGTGGACCGGTATCCGCGACCTGCCAACCCGCCCGCTCCACGATCCGGCACAGCGAGTACGCGTCGAAGTAGGAGACGTGCGGGTAGATCACCTCCCAGCCGGCGGTGGCGAGGTCGTAACAGGCGTCCGGCACCTCCAGGTAGCCGCGTACCGGTCGGTCGCCGGCGAGTTCGCGCAGGCGTACGAGGAAGCCGTGCGGGTCGTCCAGGTGCTCGAACCAGTGCCGGGAGGTGACGAAGTCGAACGTCGGCGTCGTCTCGTCCAGCGGCGCGTGCCCGCTGTGGAGGACCGCCCCGGACGGATCCGGTCCGACCGGCCCGGCGTACATCGCGTCGTACCCGTGGCCCCGGCAGCCGGCGACATGGCACAGCTCGCGGAGGAACTCACCCTGGCCGCAGCCGATGTCGAGCACGGTCGCGCCGGCCAGCGAATACCGCGACGCCAGGTGTTTGACCAGCTCCGCGGAGAAGGTCTGGAAGGCCGGCGAGTGGTGCAGGTTGGTGTCCATGGTGGTGTCGTAGACCAGCGCCGCCGGGTCGAAGGCGAGGTTGCGCACGTACGCGCACTCCGGGCAGTAGCCCAGTCGCATGTCGCCCAGCGGTGAGGCGAGCGCCTCGTCCCGACTGGCCCAGTGCACGCCACAGAAGACCGGGATCGCGCCCAGGTCGGCGAAGGGGACGAGGGCGGCGCTGCCGCACGCGTCGCAGATCCGGCTCACGCCGGCACGCCAGCGGTCCAGCGCAGTTCCTGGTCGAGCCGGCCGGCCCCCTGGAGGGCCTGGATCCGGCGCAGCCGCTGGTGTCGCTCGCCCCGGAACACCTCGATCGTCAGGCCGTGCCGCTGGTACGCCTCGACCAGTTCCTCGATCCCCTTGCGTACGGTCCAGCGGGGCTGGAAACCGGGCACCTCGGCGGCGATCAGGTCGCAGCTCACCCGGTAGTTGCGGGAGTCGGCCGAGGCACCGCCGGCGAAGGTGACGGTGGAGCCGTCCACCACCTCGGCGACCAGTTCCGCGACATCCCGAATCAGGTAGTTTTCGCTGCTCACGCCGATGTTGTACGCCTTCGCGTGCACCTGCTCGCGGGGCGCCTCCAGCAGTGCCAGGAAGGCGGCGCAGATGTCCTCGGCGTGCACCAGGGGACGCCAGGCGGTGCCGTCGGAGAGGAGTCGGACCTCGCCGGTGAGCAGGGCGCTCGCGGTCAGGTCGTTGACCACGAGGTCGCCGCGCAGCCGGGGGGAGAAGCCGTACGCGGTGGCGTTGCGCAGGAAGACCGGGGAGAAGTCGTCGTCGGCAAGGGTGCTCAGTCCCTGCTCCGAGAGGATTTTCGACTCGCCGTACGGGGTGACCGGTGCGAAGCCCGCCTGCTCGTCCAACGGGCGGTCGTCCAGCCCGGCGCCGTAGAGGCTGCACGAGGAGGAGAAGAGGAAACGGGTCACCCCGGCCGCCTTCGCCGCCTCGGCCAGCCGCACCGTGGCCCGGTGGTTGATGTCGTACGTCAATTCGGCGTTGAGGTTGCCGATCGGGTCGTTGCAGAGGGCCGCCAGATGGCAGACCGCGTCGAAACCGGCGAGGTGCTCCGGCCGTACGTCGCGCAGGTCCAGCCGGAGGGTGGGTACCTCGGCCGGAGCCGGGCCGAGCAGACAGTCGGCGTAGAGATCGGTGTCGAGGCCGGTGACCTCGTGGCCCGCCGCCTGGAGCAGCGGAGTGAGCACGCTGCCGAGGTAGCCGTGATGACCGGTGACGAGAACGCGCACGGCAAAGCTCCCGGGGGTCCGCGGGGGTGAGAAGCAGAGTTTATGAGCGGTCTCTGATCATGAAGGAGGAGTGTCGGACTTTTTACTGAACACCCCGGCTCTTAATCGCTGGAACTAGCGTGTCCGAAGCGTGCCGGCGGGCGCCGCGCGGATGTGGGCGAATATTCGGGGTGGATGGCATGACCATTGCGGAATGTCGGCTCTGCGGCACGGGATTGACCGAGACCTTCGTCGACCTCGGCATGTCTCCGCTCTGTGAGAGTTACCTGCCTGTCGACCGGTTGGACAGCGCCGAGACGTTCTACCCGTTGCATGTGCGGATCTGTTCCAGTTGTCTGCTTGTGCAACTGCCGGCGTACGTGCCCGGAGAGGACATTTTCTCCGACTACGCCTATTTCTCCTCCTATTCGGATTCGTGGGTGGCGCACGCCAAGCGGTACGCCGACATGATGACCGAGACGCTTGGCCTCGGCCCGGAAAGCCTCGTCACCGAGGTTGCCAGCAACGACGGCTATCTGCTCCAACACTTCGTCGCCCGGGACATCCCCGTGCTCGGCGTCGAGCCGGCGGCGAACATCGCCGAGGTGGCCCGGGGCAAGGGCATCCGCACCGAGACGTACTTCCTCGGGGCCGAGACCGGCGCGGAACTCGCCTCCCGGTACGGCCGGGCCGACCTGGTGGCCGGCAACAACGTCTACGCCCACGTGCCGGACCTGATCGGCTTCACCGCCGGGCTGGCCGCGCTGGTCAAGCCGACCGGGCTGGTCACGCTGGAGTTCCCGCACCTGCTGCGTCTGATCGAACGCCGGCAGTACGACACGATCTACCACGAGCACTACCAGTACCTCTCGCTGCTCACCGCGCAGCGGGCGCTGGCGACGGCGGGTCTGGCCGTCGCGGACGTCGAGGAACTCTCCTCGCACGGCGGATCGCTGCGGGTGCACGCCCGACCGGCCGCGGCGGACAATCTCGGCCCGACCGGTTCGGGTCTCGGCTGGGAGCCGTCGAGCAACGTCAAGTCGGTGCTGGATGCGGAGGCCGAGGCCGGTCTGCATACTCTCGACGGCCATCGCGGCTTCGCCGAGGCGGTCTTCATGATCAAGCGGAACCTGCTCGACTTCCTGCTCACCGCGCGGGCGGAGGGCAAGCGGGTGGTCGGGTACGGGGCTCCGGGCAAGGGCAACACGCTGCTCAACCACTGCGGTATCCGATCCGACCTGCTGGCGTACACGGTCGACCGGAGTCCGTACAAGCAGGGGCGGTTCCTTCCCGGCACGCACATTCCGATCCACGCACCCGAGCGGTTGGCCCAGGACCGTCCCGACTATGTCCTGGTGCTGCCGTGGAACCTGCGTACCGAGATCTCCAGCCAACTGGCGTACGTCCGCGAGTGGGGCGGCCGGTTGGTCTACCCCATCCCGGAGCTTGAGGTGGTCTGATGAAGGTCGTCCTGTTCTGTGGCGGACTGGGTATGCGAATGCGGGAGGGTGCCGCCTCGGCGCCCAAGCCGATGGCGATGATCGGTGACCGGCCGCTGCTCTGGCACGTCATGCGCTATTACGCCCACTTCGGACATACAGACTTTATTCTCTGTCTCGGATACGGTGCCGCCGCAGTGAAGGACTACTTCCTGCACTACGACGAGACGCTTTCCAACGACTTCACCCTCACCATGGGGGGCCGGGACGTACGCCTCTTCGCCACCGACATCACCGACTGGAACATCACCTTCATCGACACCGGGCTCGGCGCGTCGATCGGTGAGCGGCTGATGCGGGTCCGTCGGCACGTCGACGGCGAGGAGATGTTCCTGGCCAACTACGCCGACACCCTCACCGACGCACCCCTACCGGCGATGATCGACCGGTTCCGGGACTCGACCGCCACGGCCAGCCTGCTCGCCGTACCGGTGCAGTCGACCCACCACGTGATCGACATCGACGAGTCCGACCAGGTGAGCCGGGTCCGGCCGATCCGCGAGCTGATGCAGTGGGAGAACGGCGGCTACTTCATCCTCCGGCCGGAGATCTTCGACGAGTTGCGTGAGGGCGAGGACATGGTGCCGCACGCGTTCGACCGGCTGCTGCCGCAACGCCGCCTGATGGCACAGCGCTACACCGGCTTCTGGCGCGCCGCCGACACCTTCAAGGACCGGGCCGAGCTGGAAGAGCTCTACCACTCCGCCAGTTGCCCGTGGATGCTCTGGGACGCCAACCGGCACAGCGGGGCACCGATCCCGGCACCGCTCGGGGCCCAGATCGACAACCCGTTCACGGCCGACACCCACGCCCTGATCCGCTGATGACGACGTTGCGACTGGGTTCGGTCCGCTCGCTGGTCCTGGTCGGGGCACATCCGGACGACATCGAGATCGGCGCCGGTGGACTGCTGCTGGCACTCGGTGCGGTCAACCCGGGGCTCCGGGTGCACTACCTCCTGCTCACCGGTACGCCGAACCGGCAGGCCGAGGCCCGCGCCGCCGCAGCCGCCTTCCTGCCCGACGCCCAGCTCGACTTCGACCTGCACCAACTCCCCGACGGCCGGGTGCCCGCGCACTGGGAACAGGCCAAGCGGGCTATTGACGCGGCTGCCGCCGCGACCAGTCCTGATCTGGTCCTGGCGCCGGGGGCGGACGATGCCCATCAGGACCATCGCACCCTGGCCGAACTGGTACCCACCTCGTTTCGCCGCGCGTCGGTGTTGCACTATGAAATCCCCAAGTGGGACGGTGACCTGGGCCGGCGCAACATTTACCTGCCGCTCACCGACGAGCAGGCCCGGCGCAAGGTGGAGTTGCTACACACCAGTTACCCCTCCCAGAAGGATCGGGACTGGTGGGACGACGAGGTCTTCCTCGGGCTGGCCCGGCTGCGGGGCATGGAATGCCGATCCCGGTACGCCGAGGCGTTCCGGTGTGAGAAAGCGGTAATCGAGATATGACCCAGCACAGCGAGCCGGCCCGATGAGCGGCGAGGCGCTGTCCGCCTGCCTGTTCGGCGTACCGGGATCCCACCTCAACCTGGGGGTGGGGGCGTTGCGGGCGGCGACCCTCGGCGGGCTGCTCGCCCGGGAGCCACAGGCCGACATCACCGTCTTCGACGACGGCTGGGGCCAGCGCTCCGGGCACGCCTTCGTCGGCGGTCGGCCGGTCTCGATCTCACTCGCCGGCGCCCGGCACTCCCGGCGGTACCACCGCCCCGAGTCGTACCTCAACATGCGGGTCAGCGCGGCGCTCGGCGGATTCGGCAACTCCGGCGTCGCCCGGATCGACCGGGCCGACGTGGTGCTCGACGTCAGCGGTGGGGACAGCTTCAGCGACATCTACGGCGAGCACCGGTTCCGTACGGTGGCCTGGCCCAAGCGACTCACCCTGCTGCGCCGCCGGCCGCTGGTGCTGCTGCCGCAGACCTACGGGCCGTTCCGCTCCGACCGGATCCGGGCCGAGGCCGCCGCGCTCACCCGGGGCGCCGCCATGGCGTGGGCCCGCGACCCGGAGAGCTACGCGGCCCTGGGTGAACTGCTCGGTGCCGACCTGGACCCGGCCCGGCACCGCGAAGGGGTCGACGTGGCCTTCGCGCTGGAACAGCGCCCGCCGGACCAACCCGCGCGGGAGACGCTGGAGCGGTGGTTCGCCGCCGCGAGCGGCCCGGTCGTCGGCATCAACGTCAGCGGGCTGATGGCGCGGGCCGAGGGCAGGGCCCAGTTCGGCCTCGCCGCCGACAGCGCCGAGGTGGCCCGCCGAATCTGCGAGCGTCTGCTCGACGAGGTGGACACCCGCGTGATCATCGTGCCGCACGTGCGTACGCCGCAGGGGACCGACGACGACACCGCCGCGAGCGACCGGCTGCACGCCGCCCTCGTCGGGCGGTACGGCGATCGGGTCACGGTCAGCCCGCCCGGTCTCGACCCGCACCAGACCAAGTGGGTGATCGCCCGTACCGACTGGTTCTGCGGGATGCGGATGCACGCCACCATCGCCGCGCTCTCCACCGGCGTGCCGGTGGCGAACATCGCGTACAGCCTCAAGGCCCGGGGCGTCTTCGCCAGCGTGGGCCAGGAACGGCACGTGGCCGACGCCCGCAAGCTCGCCGACGACGATCTGCTCGACGCCCTCTGGAGGTCCTGGACCTCCCGGGCCGACACGGCCGTCGAACTCGCCGAACGGATACCGGTGGCGATCGCCCGCGCCGGTGAGCAGATGGACGAGATCGTCGCCGTGGCCCGTGCCGAACGGGCCCGGCGCGGCGCGGGAGCACGCCGGTGACGCGGCCCCAGACCGTGCACGACGTGGCCGCGCACAAGCTCTGCACCGGGTGCGGCGTCTGCGCCTACCTGGCCCCCGACGAGATCCGCATGGTCGACGTGCTCGACCAGGGGCGCCGACCGATCCCGATCACCCCGGTCGGCAGGAGTTCCGGGAGCGGCGCCGCCGCTGCCCTGGCCTGCTGCCCCGGCGTGAAGCTGGAGCACCAGGCGAGCGCCCCCGCACCCGGGGAGATCCCCGAGCTGCGGGCCGCCTGGGGGCCGGTCCGGAAAATCTGGGAAGGGTACGCCGCCGACCCGAAGATCCGGTTCGCCGGTTCCAGCGGTGGGGTGGCCACCGCGCTGGCCGCGTACTGCCTGGAGCAGGAGGAGATGGCCGGGACGCTGCACATCGGTGCCCGCGCGGACGTGCCGTACCTGAACGAGACCCGGTTGTCGCGCAGCCGCGAAGAGCTGCTCGCCGCCGCCGGCTCCCGGTACGCCCCGGCCAGCCCGGCCGACCGGCTCGACCTGGTCGAGTCGGCCGACGCGCCCTGCGTCTTCATCGGCAAACCCTGCGACGTCGCGGCGGTCCGGATGGCGCGAGAGGTACGCCCCGCCCTGGACGCCCGGGTCGGCCTCACCATCGCGGTCTTCTGCGCCGGCACCCCGAGCACCGCCGGCACGCTGGAGATGATGCGTCAGCTCGGGGTGACCGACCCGGACCGTGCGGAGTCGGTGCACTACCGGGGCAACGGCTGGCCAGGGCTGGCCCGGACCCGGACCGTGGACGACCCACCGGGGGAGTTGCGGACGCTCACCTACGAGCAGTCCTGGGGCGACATCCTGCAGAAGCACCGGCAGTGGCGCTGCTACCTCTGCGCCGACCACACCGGCGAGTTCGCCGACGTCGCGGTCGGTGACCCGTGGTACCGCCCGACCGGCGACGACCCGGGACGCTCCCTGGTGCTGGCCCGGACCGAGCGCGGCGTACGCCTGGTCGAGGCGGCGATCGCGGCGGGTGCGTTGGTGCTGGAACCGGTGGCGGCGGAGATCCTGCCGGCCTCGCAGCCGAACCTGCTCCGCGCCCGGGGGGCGGTCTGGGGGCGGATGAGCACGCTCCGGGCCGCCGGACTGATGACCCCCCGGCTGCGCCGGTTGCCGATGGCCCGGATGTGGTTCCGGCACCTCTCGACCCGGGAGAAGCTTCAGTCGACCGTCGGTACGGTCCGTCGGATCAAGCGCAAGCGGTTGCGTGAGCCGGCCGTGCTGACCCCGTACCGGGACGCACCGCACGACCGTTCGGTGTAGCGCCGGGCCGGGGCGAGCGGCCCTCGCGTCGGGCTCACGGAACGACCGGTTGGCCGCTGTCGAACCAGACGTTGCTGCTCCGGTCCCAGCTGATTCCGGCCTGGTCCGAGCGGGCGATGACGCCGTAGCGGAAGTTGCGGCCGAACCGGTTGCCCCGGATCACGATGTTCGACGCGACCAGGTCGTCCCTTACCCCGATCGAGTAGTTCCCGCCGTCGCAGTAGTTCTCCTCGACCAGCAGGTTCGTCACGGAGTCACTGGTGGTGGAGCCGATCATCAGGCACGCGTTGAGCGGATCCTCGGTGCCGGGCTTATGTGGTTCGAGCCGGTTGTGGCGGACCACGATGTTGTCTCCGCCGGTGGTCTGCAAGGTGTCGTTGTGCGAGTCCGGCACCCGGGCGAGATCGTGGATCCAGGAATCCACAACGGTGGTGTTGGTGCTGAGTCGGGGACCGTCGACCACGTTGTGGATGTTGACCCGGCGCAGGGTGTAGTTGGCGCAGCAGACCGCGGACGAGTTCCGGCCCATGCCGTTGATCTCGACGTCCTCGACCACCAGGTTGCTGGCCGACTCGTACGTCCGGATCGAGAAGGTGGCGCTGTCGCAGGTGATCCGCGAATTGCGGATGACCACGTTCGCCGCCCGTACGGTGACGCAGCCGGTGATGTTCAGGTTGCTGATTACCTCGCCCGGCTTACGCAGGTCCAGCGAACCGGACTCCCGCAGCACCGTGCCGGCCGGTACGCCGGTGCTCTCGGCGGCGGGCCAGTAGCTCATCGGGGTGGGGGCGCCGGCGGCGTTCTCGGCCGAGGGCGGGTCGGTGCCAAAGTCCTTCGGGGGCGGCGTGGCGGCCACCGAACGGCCCGGACTGTAGGGCCTGCCGTTGGCGGTGGAGTCGACGATGCTCGCCGGGGCGTCCGGACTCTGCCGGAACGGCTGCCGGCACCCGTCGACCCGGACCCGCAACGCGGAGTAGCCGCCGGGAACGATGCCGTCGGTGTGCTCGTCGGTGCACTCGATCCGGGTGTCCTCGATGACCGTGTCGCGTACGCCGGGGCGGATCCGGACGGCGGCATCGCCGCCGGTGGCGACCGTGAGCATGCGGAGCGTGACGTGGTCCGCCGCGATCTCGATCGGGCGGCTGATGGTCTGACCCCAGAGCACGGTGTTCGGCTGATCGATCACCAGCGGTGCGTCCCGTCCCGGTCCGGCCAGACTCACGATCAGGTAGCCGGTGCCGGCGACCACGGCAAGGCAGATGCCGATGACCACGACAAGTAACGGGCCGCGTCGGGGTGAACGCGGCTCCACCGCCCCGTCCGGCGTGGACGCGTTGGCCGGACCCGTGTCGTCGGGAGAGGGTGGGGGGACCGGCGGTGCAGATTCGTCACCAGTCATCGATGCCCCCTCAGAGATCTTGAATGATCCTACAAGCGGGTTTGGAAGAGACGGAATTGCTCTTTGTGACGGATTGTGGACTGACAATGAGATCGGTCACCGTGTCTGCTGACGCGGCAGCACAACCTCCCGCAGGATCAGCTGAATCGCCGCCATCGCGGGAATCGCCACGAGGGCACCGATCACGCCGAAGAGAGCCACCCCCACCAGGGCCGCGACGATGGCCGCCACGTCGTTCACCTTGACCGACCGCTCCATCACCTTGGGGTAGATCAGGTAATTCTCTAGTTGCTGGTAGATGACGAAGAAAACGAGGCAGGCGATTCCCGCCGGCAAATCGGTGGCGAATCCCACCAGGCTGACGATGACCGCGCCGAGGGTGGCACCGATCTGTGGCACCAGATCGCAGACGGCCACCACGACGGCGAGTGCGAAGGGGTACGCCAACCCGACGATCATGGCGAAGACGAACGTACAGAGCCCCGCCAGCACGGCGATCGCCAGCGCACCGACCATGTACGCGCCGACCTTGGCGAGGATCTCGTCCGTGATCAGGCTGACCCGCTGCCGGCGGGAGGCGGGCACCAGGGAGTAGCCGAGGGTCTTGAGTCGGTCGAAGGCGGACATGAAGTAGATGGTCAGGACCAGCACGGTCAGTACGTTGAAGATGGCGCCGAAGATGAACTGGGCGCCGCCGAACACACCACCGACCGCCTGGCCGATCGTCTCCGGGTTCGCCGCCGCCTGGATCCGGTCCATCAGGTCGTACCGCTCGACCAGCTCGTTCACCGTCGCGTTGCGGCGCAGCTCCTCGACGTACGTGGGCACCTGTTCGAGGAACTGCCCGGTCTGCGTCACCACCGGCGGGACCAGCGCGAAGATGCCACCGGCGAGCACCAGCAGCACGGTCAGCGCGACCACCGTCACGGCGAGCCCGTGCGCCAGCCCCCACTTGCGCAGCCGAGCCACCGCGGGATTGAGCCCGATGGCGAGGAAGAGGGCGATGAAAATCAGGATGAGCATCGAGGCCGCGCCGCGTACGGCGAGGAAGGTCGCGTACGCCAGCAGCACCCCCAGCCCGCCGGTGAAGCCGATCAGGAACGGACTGCGACGTAGCGGCCGGCCGGGCTGTCCGAAGCGGCCCGGGGCGTACTCCCGGGTTTCCGGGGTGTTCTGCTCGGGGCCGTCGGATGGCTCCGCTGTCAGCGCTCCCGACGCCAGGGTGCCTGCCCGGGTGGCCGCTGCCGGCTCGCCAGCCCGGCGTTGTTCCGGCGTCGGCGCGTTCCGTTCGTCCTCGGCGGTTCCCGCCTCCGGTTCTTCCGCCGCCACCGGCCCCTCCCGCCTCGCGTTTCCTGTCCCGGCAGGTTATCGGTAACCGGCCAGCCCGACCCTCGCCGGGCCGGCGCGACCGGTGCTGCTCAGACCGGTGCTGCTCAGGCCGGCGGCGACGGTGTCTCCGGCACCCGTCCCCAACTGCGCGCGGTGTCCGACACCGCCATTCCGGCCAGGACGACCGTCGCGGCGGCGGCGATCGCCACCGGCGGCAGCAGGATCATCGCGGGGGTGAGCGCGGTGAGAAACAGCAGCGCCACCATCCTTGATGTGGAGATCCGGCCGAAGACCTCGTATTCGAACCGGGCGCGCCCGAGCACGAAGAGGGCGGGGCCGCCAAGCAGGACGAGGACCTTTCCCCAGTTCGTGTGGCCGAGCGGGTCCCGAAGGATGATCTCGAAGCTGGCTGCGGTGATGACGATCCCGGCGACCATCGCCAGGTGGGTGTACGGGGCGACCCGGAAGAACCGCCGCGTCTCGACAACCGACTCGATCGCCAGCGGCAGCACCTCGCCGGCCCGGTGGGAGTAGATCCGCCAGAGCAGCAGGGAACTGGTGAACGCGACCACGAAGGCCAGGGACCGGCCGAGGTCGAAGTCGGTCCTGCTGAAGGTCAACCCGATGACCAGGATTCCGTCACCGAGGGCGATGATGATGAACTGCTGGTAGCGCTCCGCGAGGTGCTCCGCCGTGACGTTGTACTGCGTCTTCGGCAGCCGGCCGAGCAGGGGAGTGGGATAACCCAGGCTGAACGCGCCATAGTCCAGCACCAGCGCCAGTCCCCAGAGCCCGGCTCGGAGCCCGGGGTCGTCGGCGAGCCCACCCATGATCCACGGTACGGCGGAGAGGGCGAACCAGAAGAAGATTCGGATTGCGCGTTTCTGGGCCTGTTGCCCCCGCAGCAGCGGGACGAGGAAGAGTCCACGGCTGAAGTGGATGCCGACATAGGCGCACGCGAAGACCAGACCGTACTCGCCGAAGGCCCGGGGCAGTGCCGCCGCCATCAGCAGGCTGCCCAGCATCACCGTGATCGTGATCAGCTTGATCGAGAGCTGTTGCGGGTCGTACAGGTCGGTGAGGAACGCCGTGATCGACCAGACCCACCACATTCCCATCAGGAGCAGTAGCGACTCGATGGCACCGAGCCAGGTGTGGTGGGTTGCGAGGTGGCCCGAGATGAGCGCCAACGCGACGACGTACACCAGGTCGAAGAAGAGTTCCAGGAGAGTGACCCGGCGCGAACCCTCCGGGTCGCGTTCCAGTGCGGCCTGGTCGCTGGCCCTCATCCCCGGTCCGGCTGATCCGACTCGACGAGGCCGTTACTCGGACTCGACGGACACCTTCTGCTCGGCGTCGACCGACACCTTCTTGGGCTTGGTGCTCCGCTCGTCGGTGGTCGGCTTCGCGCTCCGCTCGTCGGTGGTCGGTTTCGCGCTCCGCTCGTCGGTGGTCGGTTTCGCGCTGAGCTTGCCACTGTCACCGGTGCTGGTGATCTTGGTGGCGGTCGCCTCCCGCCCGCCCTCACCCGGGACCGCCGCGACGGTCGGCTCGCCGTTCACGTCGCTGGTGATCGCGTCGGCGTTGACCGGCGCCTCCGGCGGTGCGGTCGGACTGGGCCGGGCCGCCGGGCGCTCCACGGCGCTGTCGGCCGCCCGCTGTACGTCCGCGCCGGCCTCCGCCACCAGTTGTTCCGCGTGCTCGGCCGAGCGCTGGGTGCCGGTCAGTCGCTCCTGTTCGCCGGCCAACTGCTGGTGGGCATCGGCGAGGCGGCGCTGGATGCTGTCCGCCTCCTGGCGCGAGGCGACCGTCTCCTGCCGCAGGTCGGCGAGTTGTTGCTGGGCCTTGGCGATCTCCTGCATCACCTCGGCCAACTGCTGCCGACCGGCGGCGGCCTCCTGCTGGGTGGTGGCGAGGTGCTGCTGGGTGGTGGCGAGGTGCTGCTGTGCGGTGGCGGTGTACTCCTCGAACTGGCGTCGGGCAGCGGTCGCCTGCTCCTCGGCCTCCCGCCGCGCCTTGGCGAGGTGCTCGTCGGCCTGCTTCTGCACCTGTACGGCGTGCTCGTCGGCGACCCGCCGGATCTCGGCGGCTTCCCGCTCCAACTCCGCCCGCTGCGTCGCGTGCTGCTGTTCGATACTGGTCCGCCACTGCGCGAACTCCTGGTCGGCGGCGGTACGCCGAGCGTTCAGCTCCTGCTCCGCGACGCTCCAGCGGGCGGCGACCTCGTCGTCGATGGTGGCCCGCTTCTGTTCGATCTCGTGGTCCACGCTGGTCCGCCAGCCGTCCAGCTCCCGCTGGGTCTGGGCGCGGACCTGCTCCACGTACGCGTCGGCGTCCACCCGTGACCGCCGGACGATCTCCGCGGTCTCCTCGGTGACCCGCTCCGCCGCCTGCTGGGCCTTGGCGTGGGCGGCGTCGCCGGCCTCGCGCAGCCGGGCACCCTCCTGCCGCCCCTTGGCCAGCGCCGTCTCGCCGGCCTCGCGGAGTTGTGCGGCCTGCCGCTGTGCCTCGGCGAGGGTCGCCTCGCCGTCCTGCCGCGCCTTGGTGGTCATCGCCTCGCTCTGGTGCCGCGCCTTTGCCAGGGCCGCCTCGCTGTCCTGCTTCGCCTTGGCCAGGGCGGCTTCGCTGTCCTGCTTGGCCTTTGCGAGCGTGGCCTGGGCGATGTCGCGCAGCCGGGTCGCCTCCTGGCGGGCCTGGGACAGCGAGGTCTCGCCGTCCTGCCGGGCTTTGGCCAGGGTCGTTTCGCTGTCCTGCTTGGCCTTGGCGAGGGCGGCCTTGGCGGCGTCGCGCAGTCGGGTCGCCTCCTGCTGGGCGCGGGTGAGGGTCGCCTCGCTCTCCTTGCGGGCCTTGGTCAGGGTGGCTTCGCTCTCCTGACGGGCCTTGGCGAGCGCGGCCTCGCCGTCCTGCTTGCCCTTGGCCCGGGTCGCCTCGCTCTCCTTGCGGGCCTTGGTCAGGGTGGCCTCGCTCTCCTGCCGGGCCTTGGCAAGGGCCGCCTCGCCGGCCTGTCGCAGCAGTGCACCCTCCCGGTGTCCCTGCTCGTGCGCGGCTTTGCCGGCCTCTCGGAGGCGGGTGGCCTCCGCTGACGCGGCGGCCACGTCCGCATCGGCCTTCGCCTTGCGGTTCGCGGCGGTCTGTTCCTCCTCGCGGCGGCGGGCGGCGAGGGCGAGTTCGAAATCGCGCAGGGCGGTGGTCGCGTGGTCGCGGGCCTCGGTGAGGATGCGGTCGGCCTCCGTACGCTGTGCCTCGGCGACCCGCGTGGCGTCCGACTGGACGATCTTGGCTTGTTCCTCGGCCAGGGCCAGCATCTGTCCGACGACGGGGCCGAGGTGTCGAAGCGACATCGGGTCGACGTTGCCGGACTGGCGCCGGACCTCGGTGAGTTCTCGTTGTAGCTGCTCGACCTGACCGGCCAGCTTGTGGATCTGGGTGAACGCCTGTTCGCGCTCGGCGGCGAGCGTGGTGATCTCGTTCTCCGCCCGAACGACGTACCGGTCCACCTGTCGTTTGTCATAGCCCCTCAGGGCCGACTCGAAGCTGGGCTCCGTAGCCACTTCCCCGCCAAGAGCAAACAGTTCCTCGCCGTGCGACATGTCACCATCCTCACATGCGCTGTGTCGTCTCGCGGCGATACGGTCCGGCCCGATGGGATGAAGGTAACTACTTCCTTATTGTGCCGTCTGCCCGATTCGGTAGGGTGGGTCGTTCTTGCCCGCCAGCGCGCGGCTGAACCCGGACAGGCCGCAGGGCCGTACCGGTCACATCCGGTACGGCCCCACGTACTCTCCTGCCCCGCTCGGCGGATCCGTCCCGAGGAACGGGACAGATCCGGCCCGACAAATCCGTTCGACCAATCCGGCGACGGCCGGATGAACCCGATCAGCTCGCCGCGTCTGCGGTCTTCCGCTCCCCGGCGTCGTCCTGCTTGGCGTCCGCCTTCGGCGGCGCGGTCGGCACGATCCCGGCCAGGCCGGACAGCATCTGCCCGAGCTGGGAGGTGACCGCGTCCTTCTGCCGGGTCAGGTCCTCGACCTCGCGGCGAGCAGCCTGCGTGGTCAGATCCGCCTCGGTACGCGCCTCGTTGAGCAGCCGGTTGGACTCCGCCCGCGCCTCGTTCAGGGTCTTGTCGGCCAGCGCCTTCGCCTTCTCCACGGTCTCCGCCGCGTTGCGCTCGGACTCGATCCGCCGCGCCTCGGCGCGCTGCTCGATCTCCTTGGCCCGTTCCTGGGCGGCGCGGGCCCGCTGCTCGGCCTCGCCGACCAGCTTCTGGGTCTGCGCCACCTGGGCGGCGTGCCGCTCCGACTCCTCGCGCTCGGACTTCTCCCGGCGCTCGGCCAGTTGGAGCTCCAACGCCTGTAGATCCTTGTCCCGCTTGTCCCGGGCATCGGTGAGCAGCTTCGTCGCCTCGGCGCGCTTCTCCTCAGCCTCCCGAGCAGCCTTCGCGCGCTGCTGGGTGATCTCCCGCTCGGCGGTCGCCCGCAGGGTCGCGACCTCGCGCTCAACCGTGGACTTCAGCTCGGCCACCTCGTGCGCGGTGACCGTACGGAGCTGCTTGGTCTCCCGGTCGGCGTCCGCGCGCAGCGTGTCGGCCTCGCGACGGGCCTGCACCCGGACCTCGGCGGCCTCCCGCTCGGCGGTGGTGCGGACGGTGCCCGCCTCCCGCTCGGCGGTCGCCTTCATCGCGGCAGCCTCGGCCCGCGCCTTGTCGGTGATCTCACGCGCCTCAAGCCGGGCGGCCGAAAGGATGCCCTCGGACTCGCGCTTGGCCTCGCTGCGGTGGTCGTTCGCCTGCTCCTCGGCGAGCCGGAGGATCTGCTCGACCCGGGTGCCGAGCCCTGAGAGGGTGGGCCGGCTGTTCTCTTCAAGCTGCTTGTTGGTGTCGGTGAGCTTCTGCTCGACCGAGGTGAGGCGCTGTTCGGCCTGGCGGAGCCGACGCTGGGCGTCGTTCATCCGCTGCTCGGCCTCGGCGCGTGCCTGCTCGGACTGGGCCAGCGCCGCGGTCAGCCGCCCGAGGTGGCCGTTGACCTGCTCCCGGTCGTAGCCACGAAGGGCGACCGTGAAGTCGGGCTGAGAGTTCGCGTTCTCGAAGAACGTAAGAGGGGAGGACTGCTGCTGGGGCATTGGGACATACTTGCAGACACACCGGGGGCCTTCGCAAGAGCTGACCGGCGTTATCACGTGCCGTTCACATGGTCAACGAGGGACACCCGGCCTGGCGTACGCTGGCGTGATCTTGCCAGCTCGCGGAGTCGGCGAGGGGTGTTCCGGCTGCCCGGCGGGGATGGACAGGACCAGGTGCCGTTCCATTCCTGACGTACGTCCCAACGGGCACCGACGTTTGCCTGAACGAGCGAATAGACCTCCATCGAACCGGTGGAAAGGCAATCAGCCGATCGCAGGAATAGTCGTCACGTGACCAGGCCTCCGGTCGGAGGATCAGCGACCGGCGAGCCGCGCCACGATCGGGGCCGCCGCCTCCAGGTTGCCGCCGAGGTGCAGGTAGTTGATGCCGTACCGCTCGCGCAGGGCGAGCAGCTTCTCCACGCACTCCTCGACCTCGCCGTGCAGCACCGAGGGGGAGGCGGCGAGGGCGACCGGGTCGGCGAGGGCGGCGTGACTCGACGTGGAGCGGTGCTCGACCCCCCGGTCGGTCACCCGTACGTCGAACATCCGCAACTGGAACTCGATCGCGCCCGGGTCACGGCCGGCGGCGAGCGCGGCGTCCCGGGCCCAGGCCACCTTCCGGTCCATCCGCTCCGGGCTCATCTCCGCGACGGCGGCGAGCGGGTCCACGTCCGGCGCGAGCCGTGGGTTGACCCCCACGATGTCGGCCGTGCGGCCGGCCAGTTCGAGCACCCGGCGGCTGCCGCCACCGACCAGCAGGGGAGGCCGGGGGCGCTGCACCGGCTTGGGCAGGCCGTCGAGTTCGGTGAGCTGGTAGTGCTGGCCGGTGAAGGTCACCGGCTTGTCGCCGAAGAGGCCGGTCACCACCTCGATCGATTCGGCCAGGCGGTCGACGCGCACCCCGGCCGGGTCGAACGGGAGGCCAGCCGCGTCGTGGTCGTCACGGAGCCAGCCGGCGCCGAGCCCGACCTCCACCCGGCCGCCGGAGAAGACGTCGAGGTTGGCCATCGACTTGTGCAGCAGCACCGGGTGCCGGAAGTCGTTGCAGAAGACCATGCCGAGCACCCGGAGCCGGGTGGTCGCCTCGGCCGCCACCGTCATCGCCACCAGCGGGTCCATCGCCCAGCCGCCGGTGAAGTGGTCGGAGACCGACACCGAGCTGAAGCCGAGCTGTTCGATCCGGCGGATCTCGTCGCGCCACCGCGGCACCGACGGGTTCAACGGCGGCATCGAGGCGGTGAAGCGGAACGGGAGCGGGGGCATCGCCCGACTCTAGGCGGACCGTTGCGGCGTACGGCCGGTCTTCGCGGCGGCGGTCGCACCCAAGTCGGATTGTCGACAACCGGCCCAGGTCCGTCCCGGAGGTCCTTTCGGGTTCACGGTGGTGCGGCTTAACGTGACCCCCGGCTGGGATCCCTTCGCGCAGGAGGCCGCTATGACGGTGGTGTACTTCGATTCGCCCATGTCCGACGACGAGCGGCGGCGCAAGCTCTTCGGCGGAGACCTGTTCGTCTACTCGCCCACCCCGCACTCGATGGCGCTGGTCGCCTTCGCCCGGGAGATGGCCGAGTCGGCCTTCGCTCCGCACTTCCCGCCGGACGCGCAACATCACCTCGCCGGGCCCGACTACGTACGGGTGCTGGCCGACCTCAAGCCGACCTTCATCAACCATCCGCGCAGCAAGGAACTGGTCCGGGGGATGCTCGCCGACCTCGGCGCCGACCCGGAGCAGACCTACTTCGACGTACCCCGGCTGCGGAGCATGACCAGCGAATACCTCAACGCCGGCCTTACCCTCCAGTTCGAGTCCCACCGGGACACCTGGTTCTCCGCCCCGATGTCGCAGCTCAACTTCTGGATGCCGGTGTACGACGTCGAGGAGGCCAACGTCATGGCCTTCCATCCGCCGTACTTCGACGCCGGGGTGCGCAACAGCTCCCGCGACTACAACTACGCCCAGTGGGTGGCGCACGGGCGCACCGCCGCCGCGCAGCAGGTCGACATGGAGACCCGCAAGCAGCCGGAGGCCGAGGAGCAGATCAACCGCGAGCCGGACATCCGGGTCATCACCCCGCCCGGCGGCGTGCTGCTCTTCTCCGGTGCGCAACTGCACACCACCGTGCCGAACACCTCCGGCAAGACGCGCTTCTCCATCGACTTCCGTGCGGTGAACCGCCGTGACGTCGAGGAACGCGCGGGTGCGCGCAACGTCGACTCCGAGTGCACCGGCACCACCCTCGGAGACTTCCTGCGCGCGACCGACCTGGAGCCGCTGCCGGCCGACCTGATCCGCTCGTACGACACCGTGCCGGCCTGACCCGGCCCCACCGCGGCCCGCTGGCGGACCGGCCGGCTCCCCCCGACCGGTCCGCCAGCGGTGCGTTCGCTGCCGGCATCGACTCACTGCCGTGCGGCGGCTCAGTGCCCGGTGGCGGGCTCCACCAGTTCGACCAGCACCCCGCCAGCGTCCTTCGGGTGGACGAAGTTGATCCGCGAGCCGGCGGTGCCGCGCCTCGGGGTGTCGAAGAGCAGGCGCATGCCCCGCTCGCGCAGGACGGCGCTGGCCACGTCCACGTCCACGACCGTGTACGCCACCTGCTGCACACCCGGCCCGGACCGGTCGAGGAACTTCGCGATCGTCGACTCCGGCGACAGCGGTGCGAGTAGTTGCAGGTGACCGCCGTCGGGGGTCGGGCCGACCTGGAGCATCGCCTCGCGTACGCCCTGTTCGGCGTTGACCTCGGTGTGTACGCACCGCATGCCGAAGACCCGCTGGTAGAACTCGATCGCGGTGTCAAGGTCGGCAACCGCCACACCGACGTGATCGATACGTTGGAGACCTATGTCTGTGACGTAGTCCGCAGCGGTCTCGTCGGGGTGCTCTTCTGCCATGGCGCTAGTCTGGCCGAACAATCGTTAAGGTGCACGATCGGCCCACCCTCGGAGGCGGAGAGTCATGGCTTCGGTGATCGTCAGCGGTGCGCGTACCCCGATGGGGCGGCTTCTGGGCAACCTCAAGGACCTGCCCGCCACCAAGCTCGGCGGGATCGCCATCCGGGGCGCCCTGGAGCGCTCCGGGGTCGCCCCCGAGCAGGTGCAGTACGTGATCATGGGACAGGTGCTCCAGGCCGGCGCCGGTCAGATCCCCGCCCGCCAGGCCGCGGTCGAGGCCGGCATCCCGATGTCCGTACCGGCCCTGACGATCAACAAGGTCTGTCTCTCCGGGCTCGACGCGATCGCCCTCGCCGACCAGTTGATCCGGGCCGGCGAGTTCGACGTGGTGGTGGCCGGCGGCATGGAGTCGATGACCAACGCCCCGCACCTGCTCCTCGGCCAGCGCGCCGGTTACAAGTACGGCGACGTGGTGGTCAAGGACCACATGGCGCTGGACGGCCTCACCGACCCCTGGGACTGCTGCGCGATGGGGGAGTCGACCGAGCGGCACGGGGCCCGGCACGGCATCACCCGGCAGGAGCAAGACGCCTTCGCCGCGACCAGCCACCAGCGGGCCGCCGCGGCGCAGAAGAACGGCATCTTCGCCGACGAGATCATCCCGGTCCACCTGCCGCAGCGTAAGGGCGACCCGGTCGTGATCAGCGCGGACGAGGGGATCCGCCCGGAGACGACGGTCGAGACGCTGGCCCGGCTCCGGCCCGCCTTCACCCCGGACGGCACGATCACCGCGGGCAGCTCTTCGCCGATCTCGGACGGCGCGGCGGCGGTCGTGGTGATGAGCAAGGCCAAGGCGGTCGAACTCGGGCTCACCTGGCTGGCCGAGATCGGCGCGCACGGCAACGTGGCCGGACCGGACAACTCGCTGCACTCGCAGCCGTCCAACGCGATCAACCAGGCGCTGCGCAAGGCCGGTCTCGGCATCGCCGACCTGGACCTTGTCGAGATCAACGAGGCGTTCGCGGCGGTCGGCATCAAGTCCACCCGTGACCTGGGGATCAGCGACGAGATCGTCAACGTCAACGGCGGCGCGATCGCCCTCGGCCACCCGATCGGCATGTCCGGCGCGCGGCTGGTCCTGACACTCGCGTTGGAGCTGCGTCGACGGGGCGGCGGCACCGGTGCGGCGGCGCTCTGCGGTGGTGGTGGCCAGGGCGACGCGTTGATCATTCACGTACCGAGCGGTGCCGGCGAGCGACAGTGACGGTGCGACGCGGTCGGGACGTACCGCTGCTGGTTGCCCGGGCCCGCGACGGCGACGCGCGGGCGGTGGCGCGTCTGATCACCCTGGTCGAGTCCGGGGACGAACTGCTGCCGCAGGTGGCGGCGGCGCTCGCGCCGTACGCCGGGCGGGCCCAGGTGATCGGTCTGACCGGAGCGCCCGGGGTGGGCAAGTCGACCACCACCAACGAGCTGGTCCGGTCCCTGCGCGCGGAAGGTCACCGGGTCGGGGTGCTCGCCGTCGACCCGTCGAGTCCGTTCACTGGCGGGGCGATCCTCGGCGACCGGGTACGGATGCAGGAGCACGCCACCGACCCGGGCGTCTTCATCCGGTCCATGTCCAGCCGGGGTCACCTCGGCGGACTCGCCGCGGCGACGCCCCAGGCGGTACGGGTGCTGGAGGGGGCCGGCTGCGACGTGGTGCTGGTCGAGACGGTCGGCGTCGGGCAGGCCGAGGTCGAGGTCGCCTCGCTCGCGGACACCACGCTGGTGCTGCTCGCGCCGGGCATGGGTGACGCGATCCAGGCGGTCAAGGCCGGCATCCTGGAGATCGCCGACGTCTTCGTCATCAACAAGGCCGACCGGGACGGCGCCGACGCCACCGTCCGCGACATCCAGGGGATGATCGCCCTCGGTGAGCGTGGGCCGGGGCAGTGGCGCCCGCAGGTGGTCCGGGCGGTCGCGGCCCGCCCCGAGGGGATCGACGACATCCTCGGGGCGGTCGAACGGCACCGGGCCTGGTTGGTCGAGCACGACGAACTGCGGCGTCGCCGCGAGGCGCGGGCCACCGCCGAGGTGGAGGCGATCGCCCTCGGTGTGCTGCGGGCACGGCTCGGTTCGCTGCACGCCGGCACCGGGCTCGCCACCCTCGCCGCCAAGGTCGCCGATGGTTCGCTGGACCCGTACGCCGCCGCCGGTGAGCTGCTCGCGGAGCTGGACCAGCGCGTCGCCGGCTGAGGTCGCGGTCGGCGGCGCGGCCCCCGGGGCGGGCGGCGCCTGGGCGGCCGGCGCCTGGGCGGCCGGCGACGACTGGCGCCTGAGGACGGTCCTCGGACCTGCCGGGACAGCTCCGTCCCAGGTGGACACTATCCGTCAGGTCACTGTGCGGCTGGGGACTGGCGAGTAGGCTCCCTGATCGCGCAGGGCGCCGGGTCGGCGCCGAGACCAGGGGAGAAGCAAGCATGAGCGAGGTTGTGCAGAACACCACGGGCGACGCCGGGACCGCGGCGGAGGCCACGGCGGCGCCGCGCGGCACCACCGCGATCTCCGAGGAGGTCGTGGAGAAGATCGCCGGTACGGCGGCACGTGAGGTGCCGGGCGTCGCCGATCTCGGTGGTGACGTGGCGCGGTTCTTCAACAGCGTGCTGGACCGGGTCGGGCTGGACGAGGTGGGTGACGCCGGGCGTGGTGTCTCGGTGGAGGTGAAGGGCACCGCTGCCGTCATCAACGTGGTCATCGTGATCGAGGCCGGCCAGGTCGTGGGCGAGGTGACCGAGGCGGTACGGGTCAAGGTGATCGAGGCGGTCGAGAAGTACGGCCTCCAGGTCACCGAGGTCAACGTGAAGGTCGACGACATCGAGCTGCCGGCGGCGCCGGCCGCCGGAGCCTGAGCCCGTACGCCGGTCGGTCGGCCAGTCTCCTAATTGCCATTATTCTGGGACCTTTCGCCCCCGGGTCGCCGCCGATCCGGTGGCGGAAGGTCCTGACCGGCATGCTTGCTTAGCGATCGTTCAGGAACGCCCTCTATGCTCGACCTGCAGTCGAGGACTCAAGGAGGAGCACTCCGGATGAACGCCGACGAGATCGATGCCGGCCGGGCCCGTTGGCAGGCCCGGTATGACGCGGCCCGCAAACGCGACGCCGACTTCACCACCCTGTCCGGCATGCCCGTCGAACCGGTCTACGGGCCGCCAGCCGGCACCGACCACCCCGGCTTCGAACGGATCGGCTGGCCGGGCGAGTACCCGTACACCCGGGGTCTCTACCCGACCGGCTACCGGGGCCGGACCTGGACCATCCGGCAGTTCGCCGGCTTCGGCAACGCGGCCCAGACGAACGAGCGCTACAAGATGATCCTGGGCGCCGGCGGTGGCGGCCTCTCGGTCGCCTTCGACATGCCGACCCTGATGGGGCGCGACTCCGACGACGCCCAGTCGCTCGGCGAGGTCGGGCACTGCGGTGTCGCCGTCGACTCGGCCGTCGACATGGAGAACCTCTTCGACGGAATCGACCTGGCCGGCACCACCACCTCGATGACCATCTCGGGCCCGGCCGTACCGGTCTTCTGCATGTACCTGGTCGCCGCCGAGCGGCAGGGTGCCGACCTGTCCGCACTGGACGGAACCCTGCAGACCGACATCTTCAAGGAGTACATCGCACAGAAGGAGTGGCTCTTCGCCCCCGAGCCGCACCTGCGCCTGATCGGCGACCTGATGGCCTACTGCGCCAAGGAGATCCCGCGCTACAAGCCGCTGTCGGTCTCCGGCTACCACATCCGGGAAGCCGGCTCCACCGCCGCACAGGAATTGGCGTACACCCTCGCGGACGGCTTCGGCTATGTCGAACTCGGACTCTCCCGGGGGCTCGACGTGAACGTCTTCGCCCCCGGTCTCAGCTTCTTCTTCGACGCCCACCTCGACTTCTTCGAGGAGATCGCCAAGTTCCGGGCGGCCCGCAGGATCTGGGCCCGGTGGCTGCGCGAGGTCTACGGCGCCACCGACGAGCGGGCGCTCTGGCTTCGCTTCCACACCCAGACCGCCGGCGTCTCGCTGACCGCGCAGCAACCGGTCAACAACGTCGTACGGACCGCGGTGGAGGCACTCGCGGCGGTGCTCGGCGGCACCAACTCGCTGCACACCAACGCCCTCGACGAAACGCTGGCGTTGCCGACCGACTCCTCGGCCGAGATCGCCCTCCGTACCCAGCAGGTGCTGATGGAGGAGATCGGTGTCACCAACGTCGCCGACCCACTCGGCGGCTCCTGGTACGTCGAGGCGCTCACCGACCGGATCGAGGCCGAGGCGGAGGAGATCTTCGCCCGGATCCGTCAACTCGCCGGCGACGGGCCGCACGCGATCGGCCCGATGACCTCCGGCATCCTGCGCGGGATCGAGGACGGCTGGTTCACCGGCCAGATCGCCGAGGCGGCGTTCAGCTACCAGCAGGCGTTGGAGAAGGGCGACAAGAAGATCGTCGGAGTGAACGTGCACACCGGTACGGTCGCCAAGGAGCTGGAGATCCTGCGCATCTCGCACGAGGTGGAGTTGGAACAGCGTCGGGTCCTCGCCGAACGCAAGAACGCCCGGGACGCGGCCCGGGTCGAGGCGGCGCTGGCCCGGATGGTGGAGGTCTCCCGGACCGAGGAGAACATGATCCCGGCGATGCTCGACGCGGTACGCGCCGAGGCCACCCTCGGCGAGATCTGCGACGCCCTGCGCGGCGAGTGGGGCATCTACCGCGAGCCCGCCCGCTTCTGACCCCGGGTAAGGAAGGGCCCCTTCTTATCGTTTTCGGTAGAGGAAGGGGCCCTTCCTGACCTTGTGGCGGGGCCGGCCGGGGCGGTGCGCGGTGGTCGTACCGGCCGGTGGTGACCGGCGCCTCGTGGGTCGGACTGGTCGCCGCTGACGTGGCCAGGTGGCTGGCTGGTGACCATCTCCGGTCTTCGTCGAGCGGCAGTCCCCGCTCACGCCACCGTGCTGACCGGATCTATTCCCGATTTTCGTGCCATGAGCGCTGGCCGGGGTGATGTTCGCGGCCGTGGCGGCGGGTCTGGGTTGGGCGTCGCGCGTGCGAGACTAGACAACCATGAGCGACCCACGGATCACCTCGTCGATCTTCACTCGCGGCGCGGTAGACCTCGGCGCGCTGCGCAGCGCCGCCCAGCCGACCGCCCGACCCGCCGGAACGCCCCCGGCCAGCCCGTCCGCACCCGCTGCCGCGCCGTCCGGCGCCGCGGCCGGAGGTGGCGTCGCGGTCATCGACGTCACCGAGGCGACGTTCCAGTCGGAGGTGCTGGAACGCTCCCTGACCACACCGGTCGTGATCGACTTCTGGGCCGAGTGGTGCGAGCCGTGCAAGCAGCTCTCGCCGGTGCTGGAGCGGTTGGCCGAGGAGGGTGGCGGCGCCTGGGTGCTCGCCAAGATCGACGTTGACAGCAACCCCCGGATCGCCCAGATGTTCCGGGTGCAGGGCATCCCGATGGTCTACGCGGTGATCGGCGGCCAGCCGGTCGACGCCTTCTCCGGGGTCGTGCCCGAGTCGCAGCTACGGCAGTGGATCGACGCCGTACTCAAGGCCGGCGGAGTGGCGGTGGCAACCGCGGAGGATCCCCGGCTGGGCGAGGCCGACGAGGCACTCATCACCGGTGACCTGGACGCGGCCGAGCGGGCGTACAAGAAGATCCTCTCTGATGCCCCGGCGGACGCCGCAGCCGAAGCGGGCCTGGCGCATGTCGCGCTGGCCCGGCGGGTGACCGGAGTCGACCCGACGTCCGCCCTCGCCGCCGCCGCCGAGAAGCCCGACGACGTGCCGGCGAACCTGCTGGCCGCCGACATCGAGGTGCTCAGCGGGCAGGCCGAGCAGGCGTACGCGCGGCTCGTCGGCCTGGTCCGGCGCAGTTCGGGCGACGACCGGGAGGGAATCCGGCGGCACCTGATCTCCCTGTTCACCGTGGCGGGTCCGGACGATCCGGCCGTGGCCGGGGCCCGGCGGGCGCTCGCCAGCGCGCTGTTCTGACCGGCGCCCGGCTGGCCGGGCGGCCGGACGGTGGCGCAACGGATGACCATGGAGCGTGAAAAGTCGGCTGAGGCAAGTGCGAAATGCCTGACCCAGGGCGTGGGGAAAGTGTGATCACATGGGTTCGGAGGGCCTGACCAGGTGAGTACGAGTAGCACACCGGTCAGCCCCGCGGTCGGCAACGAGGACGGGAGCTCATGATGCGCCGGATCGCCGTCCTCGACGCACCCTCGAACCTGGGCCTGCGTCCACCCACCGCCACGTCGGTGCCGGGGTGTGCCAAGGCACCGGGGGCGCTGCGCGACCAGGACCTGATCGCCCGGCTCGGCGCCCGGGACGCGGGCTGCCTCACCCCGTCGCGGTACGACCCCGGCGACTGGCGCCCCGGCGACGGGGTCGCCCACGCCGGGGCGATCGCGGCGTACTCGCGGGCGCTCGCCGAGCGGATCGGTGCCATCATCGACCGGGGCGAGTTTCCGGTCGTGCTCGGTGGCGACTGCTCGATCGTGCTCGGCTCCGCGCTGGCCATGCACCGCCTCGGCGAGGCGGTAGGGGGCCGGATCGGTCTGGTCTACGTCGACGGACACTCCGACTTCCGGCACCCCGGCAACGCGTCGTACGTCGGCGCCGCCGCCGGGGAGGGGCTGGCTCTGGTCACCGGGCGGGGGCAGCCCGACCTCGCCTCGATCGAGGGGCGCCGACCGTACTTCCGTGACGTCGACGTGGTGGTGCTCGGAGTCCGGGCCCAGGACGAGTACCGGCTCGACCTCCAGGCGGCCGGCATCGTGACCCGCCCGGTGCCAATGTTGCGGGCGGAGGGGGCGGCCCGGACCGCGCAGTGGGCGCACGACCAGCTCGCCGACTGCGCCGGCTACTGGGTGCACGTGGACGTGGACGTACTCGACCCGGCGGTGATGCCCGCGGTCGACGCGCCCGACCCCGGTGGCATCGCCTTCCCGGAGCTGGAGCTGCTCCTTGCCGGGCTGGTCGACACCCCGCACTGCCTCGGCGTCGAGATCACCGTCTTCGACCCCGACTACGACCCGGAGGGTACGTACGCGGCCGAGATCGTCGGCACCCTGGCGGCCGGACTGGCCCCGGTCACGACTCCGGAGAACCCGCCGGCCCGGCTGCTGCCGACCCAGCCCTCCGCCACCGGTCGTGGGCTGCGGTCCGTACGCGAACCCGCCGCCGCGTCGGCTCCCGCCGGCACCTCCGTGCGAACCGGGGCGACGGGTGTGACCAGCGCGTTCGGCCCGGTCAGCGCGTTCGGCGCCGAGGTGGCGAACGTTGGTGCCGATCGTGCGTCGGCCCGTGCCGGGAAGGCGTCGAACGCACCCCGGCGCGGGTTGTCGTCGGTGGCCGGCATGGGTGTCGAGGCGATCCCGGTCGAGCCGGTTCCGGTCCCGGCGCCCGCTTCGGTCTCCGTGCCGACACCAGCCCCGGTTTCCGCTTCGGCTGTCGAGCCTCGGCTGACGCGCGACGACGACAGCCGCGCCACCGAAGCGGCTCCCTTCTCTCCGGCGCCCGGACGGGAAGAGGAGGACCCGGAGGAGGGCCGTGGCGTCACCGCTTCGGCGCCGTTGCCACGTACGCCGGAACCGGTCGGACCGCCGCCGTCCGCCGGCCCGGGGCGCCTTCGGCGTACCCCGGCGGTGGACCCGGCCGCCGGCACCGGCGCGACCGAGGTCGACGCCCCGGGTACGGCGGCCGAACCCGCCTGACCGGCGGCGCCGCCGCCCCGCACGGAGCGGCGGCTACCGACGACCAGGGTTCCGCGTCCGGTGCCGTCAGCGGGCGGCGAGGTTGCGGAGGAACCGCTCGGCGATCGGGACCGCGGTTTCACCGCTGCCGCCGCCGTTCTCCACGAAGACCGCGAACGCCACGTCGCCCTGCCAGCCGACGAACCAGGCGTGGGTGTGTGCCGGGTTGTCGTCGTACTCCGCGGTCCCGGTCTTGCCCTGGACCGGCCCGCCTGGGACGTCCTTGAGCGCGGTCGCGCTGCCGACGGTGACCACCTCGCGCATCATCGTCCGCAACGGCTCCACCGACGTGGGTTTCAGCGGCGGACCGGCTGGCGCGGACGCGGGCGGCGCCGGGTCCAGGACGAGTTTCGGCTGCTGCCACTGGCCCTTCGCGACGGCGGCGGTGGCGGCGGCCATGGCGATCGGGCTGACCAGGGTGGTCCCCTGGCCGAAGGCGGCGGCGGCCCGTTCGGCCGGCGAACCGCCGGTCGAGACCTTGCCGGTGAACGCCTCGACACCCAGGTCCCACGTGGCTTCGAGGCCGAGGCTGCGGCCCGCGTCGGCCAGTCCGGTGTCGCCGAGCTTCGGCGCCACCGCGGCGAACGCGGTGTTGCAGGACTTCGCGAAGTTCGTACGGAACGGTACGTTGCCCAGTTCGAAGTCGTTCGAGTTCTTGAACGACCGCCCGTCGACGGTGAAGGTCTTCGGACACGCGACCGGGGCGTCCAGGCTGACCGCGCCTCCGTCGAGCAGGCCGAGGGTGCTGACCATCTTGAAGGTCGAGCCGGGCGGCACCTGTGCGGTCAGGGCGAGGTTCTCCGCCCCACCGCCGGGACCGTTCGCGGTGGCGAGTACCGAGCCGTCGCTGATCCGGATCGCCACCATCGCGGTCCGGTGCGGGTCCGGTGCGAGGGCGGCGTCGGCGGCGTTCTGGGTCTTGACGTCGATGGTCGTCCGCAGCGGCGTCCCCGGAGTCGGCTCGGTACGGAACAGTTCGGTGTCGGTCGGCTCGATCTTGCCGTCGGGGTTCCTCCGGCTGATCACCACGGTGTTCGCCGGGGTGCCCCGCAGTCGTTTCTCGTACTGCCCCTGGAGGCCGCCGTGGCCGACCAGGTCGCTCTCGACGTAGACGCCGGGGTTGGCGTCGAGGTCGTCCTTCTGCACCGGGTCGACCGAGCCGAGCAGGGCACGGGCGAACTCCCGGGTCGGGGCGAGTTCCCGCTGCTCCTCTCGGAACTTCGTTCCCGGCAGGTCGTAGATACGGGGTTTGATCTGCTGGTACGCCTCCTTCCGGAGACTCACCACGTCGACAAAGGCGTCCGGCTTCGCCTGTTTCATCCGATCCGGCAGGTCACTCAGCTCGATCGGCGGGCTGATTGCCGGCCGGATCGCCTTGAACGCCGTCTCCAGTTGCTTGACCAGGGCGGGTACGTCGGTCACCTCGCTCGGCTGGACGCCAACCACGATGATCGACCGGGGCGTGACGATCGGTGCCCCGGCGCCGTCGAGGATCGCCCCACGCGTGGCGCTGACCCGTCGTAGGGTCAGCTGGTCGCCCTCGGTCAGCTCGTCGTGGGCGATCCGCGGCTCCCAGATGATCCGCCAGCGGTCCTCGGTGTCACGCTTGAGCCGCACCGTCGTGGGGTACGCCCAGTGGGTGCCACCAGGCAGTGTCCAGTCCACCGTCAGCTTCGCTGTCGCGGCGTCCCCGCCGACCGACGCCTCGCCGTCGCGGCGTACCGCCGGTGTCGGCAGGTCGCCGGTCAGGAAGGCGATCTCCTCGGCCACCTTGGGTCCGGTGATCTGTTGCCCCTGCCCGTCGACGAACCGGACCTGGTCGAGCTTGCGCTCCTGCCACCCCCGGAGGAAGTCGTCCACCGCCTGTTCCGGCGGGGCCTCCCGGGAGCATCCGGTCAGCAGCGTGGCGACCAGACCGAGTCCGGTGAGCGCGGCGAGCACCGGCCGCCGCAGACGGCGCCGTCGGTCAAGGTTGTCGTTGTGGCGGTGTCCGTGTGGGCGCATGTGCTGTCAAGCACCTTTCGGTCGTTCATCCCCGATTCGACCCCTGACGGTAGTACGGGCGTCGAGGCTGGTCGTGCCCACGAACCGGGCTCGCGACCAGTCGAGATCCAGGTGTGATGACGCGCTGAGTAGGGGTACTCAGGAACACCCGTGTTCCGTACCCACAAGGGGTGAAAGGGCGAAGTCGCGATCCATACGTCCGGCTGTCGGTCCGCCGATCAAGGAGAGAACCGACAGAGGCATACTGGGCGGATTGAGTACCCACAACGCGGTGGGTCGAGGGGAGTGGCACCGATGGACCGGCGTCCGGCGATAAAGTTTCCGGAGCCCGATCTCCGGCAGGCAGAGACCAGCCGGGACGACGGCTTTGACCCGGTGATCGACGACGACGGCCACGGCCCTCGCCTTGACAGCGGCGTGACGGGTGCCAGCGTCGACACGCTCTATGATCTGGGTCTGCCGGCGGACGCGTTGGCCGACGACGTCGAGGACGCTGATCTCGACGAGCCGGTTCCGAACGCGGAACGGCTGGTCGCCCACGCGGTCGCGCTGGCCGGCGACGATCACGACGCGGCGACCCTGGTGGACCGGTTCTGGCGGTTCGCCCCGGACGAGGAACTGATCGGCTTCACCGCCGCCGAGATGCTCTCCGCCGCCCAGGCCCACCGTGACCTGGCCCAGCAGCGGGTGCCGGGCGAGCTGAAGCTCCGGATCCACGAGCCGGCCCCGGAACAGCAGCACACCGTGATCGAGATCGTTACCGACGACATGCCCTTCCTGGTCGACTCGGTGACCGCGCTGCTCACCGCGCACCACCTCGACCTGCACATGCTGGTGCACCCGCTGGTCGTGGTGCGCCGTGAACCGCTCGGCCGGCTGACCGAGGTCGCCGCCGACGTCGAGCCGGACGACGCGATCGACGGCGACGTGGTCGAGAGCTGGATGCGGATCGAAATCGACCCGATCCGGGACGCGGCCGAACGCGAGAAGCTCCGTGGCGAGTTGCAGCGGGTGCTGACCGACGTACGCGAAGCGGTCGAGGACTGGCCGAAGATGCGTCAGCGGGCCCTGGAACTCGCCGACGAGCTGGCTGCCGCCCGTACGTCGGAGAACCGGCCACCGGTGCCGGAGAAGGACATCACCGACTCGGTGGAGCTGCTGCGCTGGCTCGCCCACGAGCACTTCACCTTCCTCGGCTACCGGGAGTACCGGCTGGTCGACGCGGAGGGCGTCGGGGTCGGCACGGACACCGGTGTGGGACCGGACGGCAGCGGCGCGGAGCAGGCGCTGGAGGCGGTTCTCGGTACCGGTCTGGGTATCCTCCGGCAGGACTCGACCTCGCCCCGGGTGCTCGCGTCGATGACGCCGGAGGCGCACGACAAGGTGCTGGAGAAGCGCCTTCTGATCATCACGAAGGCCAACTCCCGGGCCACCGTGCACCGGTCGGCGTACCTCGACTACATCGGCTTCAAGATCTTCAACGAGGCGGGCGAGGTGGTCGGCGAACGCCGCTTCCTGGGCCTCTTCTCCACGTCGGCGTACCGGACCAGCGTGCGGGAACTGCCGGTGGTCCGACGCAAGGTCGCCGAGGTGCTGGAGCGCTCCGGCCTGAGCCCGCGCAGCCACTCCGGCAAGGACCTGCTCCAGATCCTGGAGACGTACCCGCGCGACGAGCTGTTCCAGATCAAGACCGACGACCTGTACCACGCGGTGATCGGCGTACTGCGCATGGCGGGACGCCGCCAACTACGGCTCTTCCTGCGCCGGGACGGCTACGGTCGGTTCATCTCCTGCCTGATCTACCTGCCCCGAGACCGGTTCACCACCCAGAACCGGTTGCGGATGCAGGAGATCCTGCTGCGTGAGCTGAACGGGATCGGCGTCGACTACACCACCCGGGTCACCGAGTCGATGCTCGCCCGGGTGCACTTCATCGTCCGGACCGACCCGGCCAACCCGCCCGGCCCGGTGGACGCGGACCTGCTCGCCGAGCGGCTCGCCGACGCCACCCGGCTCTGGGACGACGACTACCGCCTCGTCCTGGAACGCAAACTCGGCGACGAGCAGGCCAAGCGCCTCTTCCGCCGGTACACCGACGCCTTCCCCGAGGGCTACAAGGACGACCACACGCCCTACGAGGCGATGAAGGACCTGGCCAAGCTGGAGTTGCTGGAAGAGCCCGGCCAACTTGAGATGCACATGTTCCGCAAGCAGCGCCCGCCCCGTCCCGGCGCCGCCGGTCTGCCCACCGACGACGAGGTGGAGGTCCGGTTCAAGGTCTACCGGTACGGCGAGCCGATGGTGCTCTCCGCCGTCCTGCCGGTCCTGCACTCGCTCGGGGTCAGCGTCGTCGACGAGCACCCGTACGAGGTGGAACGCGTCGACGGCCGGATCTACCTGTACGACTTCGGCCTCCAGTTGCAGGACGGGGCGCGGGACCTGGCCGAGGTGCGCCCGCACGTGGAGAACGCCTTCTCCGCCACCTGGCGTGGCGAGGCGGAGGTGGACGGCTTCAACGAACTGGTCCTGCGTGGCGGTCTCACCTGGCGGCAGGTGGTGGTGCTGCGGGCGTACGCGAAATACCTGCGCCAGGCCGGCACGGTCTTCTCCCAGGAGTACATGGAGTCGACCTTCATCACCTACCCGGAGATCGCCTCACTGCTGGTACGGCTCTTCGAGGTCCGCTTCTCGCCCACGGCGCAGCTCGACGCCGGCCAGCGGGAGCTGCAGAGCAAGCAACTGGTGACCAGCATCGGCGAGGCGCTGGACGAGGTGACCAGCCTCGACCAGGACCGGATCCTGCGGTCGTACCTGACGCTGATCCAGGCCACCCTGCGGACCAGCTTCTACCAGCGGGCCACCGACGGGCGGCCGAAGTCGTACGTGGCCTTCAAGCTGGACCCGCAGGCGATTCCGGAGCTGCCGGCACCTCGCCCGAAGTACGAGATCTTCGTCTACTCACCCCGTTTCGAGGGCGTACACCTGCGGTTCGGGCCGGTGGCCCGGGGCGGGCTGCGCTGGTCTGACCGGCGCGAGGACTTCCGTACCGAGGTGCTGGGCCTGGTCAAGGCGCAGATGGTGAAGAACGCGGTGATCGTGCCGGTCGGGGCCAAGGGCGGCTTCGTGCTCAAGCAGAAGCCGGGCGACCGGGACGAGGCGGTGATCTGCTACAAGAAGTTCATCTCCGCTCTGCTCGACGTGACCGACAACCTGGTCGGTGGGCAGATCGTGCCGCCGCGCGAGGTGGTCCGGCACGACGGCGACGACCCGTACCTGGTGGTCGCGGCGGACAAGGGGACCGCCACCTTCTCCGACATCGCCAACGAGATCTCCGTGTCGCACGGCTTCTGGCTGGCCGACGCGTTCGCGTCTGGTGGATCCGCCGGCTACGACCACAAGAAGATGGGCATCACCGCCCGAGGTGCCTGGGAGTCGGTGAAGCGGCACTTCCGCGACATGGGCGTCGACACCCAGACCCAGGACTTCACCGTGGTCGGCGTCGGCGACATGTCCGGTGACGTCTTCGGTAACGGGATGCTCCTCTCCGAGCACATCAAACTGGTGGCCGCCTTCGACCACCGGCACATCATCCTGGACCCGGACCCGGACCCGGCCGCCTCGTTCGCCGAACGGCGGCGCCTGTTCGACCTGCCCCGCTCGTCGTGGGAGGAGTACGACGCCAACCTGATCTCCGAAGGCGGCGGCATCTTCCCGCGTACGTCGAAGACCATCCCGATCACGCCGCAGGTCCGGGCGGTGCTCGGCCTCGACGGCGAGGTGGACGCCATGTCGCCGCAGGAGCTGATGAAGGCGATCCTCACCGCACCGGTCGACCTGTTCTGGAACGGCGGCATCGGCACGTACGTCAAGGGCACCGCCGAGTCGAACAGCGAGGTCGGGGACAAGTCCAACGACGCCATCCGGGTCGACGGCAAGGCGTTGCGCGCCAGAGTCGTTGGTGAGGGCGGCAACCTGGGCTTCACCCAGCTCGGCCGGATCGAGTACGCGCTCGCCGGTGGGCGGATGTACACCGACTTCATTGACAACGCCGCCGGGGTGGACACCTCCGACCATGAGGTCAACATCAAGATCCTGCTCGGGGCGGCGGTCGCCGACGGCGAAATGACCGTTCCGGAGCGCGACGAACTCCTCGCCGAGATGACCGAGGAAATCGCCGAGCACGTGCTGCGGGACAACTACGACCAGGCCCGCGCGATCGGCAACGCCCAGGCCCAGGCCGCCTCGCTGCTGCCGGTGCACCGCCGGATGATCAGCGACCTGGAGAAGTCCGGCGCCCTCAACCGTGAGCTGGAGGCGTTGCCGCCGGACGAGGAACTGGCGGTACGCACCGAGAACGGGCTGACCGCGCCCGAGTTCGCGGTGCTGCTCGCGTACGTCAAGATCGTCCTGGAGCGGGAGATCCTCGCCGACAAGCTGCCCGACGAGCCGTGGACCGCCGACGTGCTCGCCGGCTACTTCCCGACGCCACTACGCCAGCGGTTCGCCAACCGGATGGCCGACCACCGACTGCACCGCGACATCGTCACCACGGTGCTGGTCAACGAGGCGATCAACCGGGGCGGGATCTCGTTCATCTACCGGGTCGTCGAGGAGACCGCAGCCACCGCAGCCGACGTGATCCGGGCCTACGTGGTGGTCCGCGACGTGTTCGGATTGCGCGAGATCTGGGACGCGGTCGAGGCGCTCGACAACAAGGTGCCGACCGAGGTGCAGACCGGCGTCTACCTCGACACCCGGCGCCTGCTCGACCGGGCCGTACGGTGGCTCGTCACCAACCGGCGCTCGCCGATCGACGTACCCGGCGAAATCGCCCGGCTCCGCGACGGCGTCTCCCGGCTCCTGCCGGAACTGGGACACCTCTTCTGCGGCAGCGAACGTCAGGCGCTCGCCGCCCACGTCGACCTGCTCGTCTCCCGAGGTCTGCCGCAGGAACTCGCCGAACAGGCGACCCGGCTGATGTACAGCTTCGGCCTGCTCGACGTGGTCGAAACGGCGGCCGTCACCGGACGCGACGTGGGCGAGGTCGCCTCGGTCTACTTCGTCCTCTCCGACCGGTTCCGGGTCGACTCGCTGCTGTCGAAGATCTCGTTGCTGCCACGGGAGGACCGCTGGCAGACCCTGGCCCGGATGGCGCTCCGCTACGACCTGTACGCCGCCCTCGCCGCCCTCACCGCCGAGGTGCTCCAGTCGACCTCCGACTCGGTGCCGGCGGAGCAACGCGTACGGGAGTGGGAGGAGTCGAACGAGACCTCGATCAACCGTGCGCAGAAGGCGATGGGCGAGTTCGACGAGTCCCGTTCCGATCTGGCGGCCCTCTCCGTACTGCTGCGCCAGATCCGTACCCTCGTCCGCACCTCCGGCGCCAGCTAGCAGTAAGGAAGGGCCCCTTGTTATCGCTTTTTGTATAACAAGGGGCCCTTCCTAACACCCCGTGGGGGCGGTTGGCCGACGTCGGCGGGCCGCCCCGTTTGTGTGTGCGGCCGACTCGGTGCCTGATTGCGAAGGGGCTTGGCTCGCTTCAGGCGGCCCCACTCTTCGGGGTTCACCGCAGGCCCTCTGACCTATGCCCACCACTCGTACCGGCTGTCTTCGGTGCGAGGTTTTTGGGCTTGATCAACATGCTCGGGGCCATGATCGGTGGAATGTTGGCGGGGGTGGGGTCGTTATACATCGCGTACGACCGGAGCAGCGCCGGGGCGTCCCGCCTCGTGAAGCCTGTGGCCTCGTAC